>NZ_JBWKVC010000011.1:0-216943 GCF_059421505.1 Collimonas sp. GW821-FHT02H07 | reverse complement strand
AAGAAAAAGTGACTAGCTGCCGGGCTACCCCCGGCAAGCGTCCACGGAGTAGCTACAGTGTTATCAACCCGCAGGCCATTCTTGGCATGCCAAGACCTGTGCTCCGCAGCCCGTTAAATAGGGTCGGAGTCTGACCCCATTTGACTGCACGACCTCAATTTGGACGGCAAACCCTGCGCCCGAATTGGCTATTGAGACGCTGGCTTCTCGCTGCCATACGTGATTGCCAGGTACTCGCCGATTTGCTTTACCTGGTCGTCGCTCAACGGCGCCCCATAAGCATGCTGCATCTTCGTCACCTCCGCCGTCCACTGCGTCAAGGTCATCTTGCCAGGCTGCTGATTGATATAGTCAGCAGAATGGCAAATTGCACACATCTGCGTCGCAATCACATAGCCCGGATGAGAAGAAGGCCGCAACTGCGCCGTCTCCTGCGGCAAAGTAATCGTCACCGGCGCAGCCGATACCCCAAGCACCACACCAAGCAAACCCCCGCCCACCACCGAATTCAGATATTTCATGGCCATCCCCTAAGCGACATTGATCCTGGTGGTTTCAATCACATTACGCGCATAGCCCGCCGGATTCCAGGTAGCCTCCAGCGGCTGCACCTCGCCGCCGTTAGAGGTCGCCCTCACCATCAACGGCAACTCACCCTTGCGCAACGGCGTCATGCCAAAGCGCCACTCGCGGAAAGAATACTTGCCCAGATCCTTGCCCAGCACCGCACTCTTCCAGCTCTGCCCGCCATCCGCCGAAATATCCACCGTCCTGATACCCGTGCCGCCATCAAAGGCAATCCCCTTCAGCTCCAGCCGCCGCCCCGCATGCACCACCGAACCGTCATGCAGGCTGGTGATGAACGAACGCGTCTTCAAACGCGCAATCGGCCGCGTCTTGGCCGCCGTCGTCCCCGGCTCCACGCACATGCAATCGTTATCCGGCACCCGGTACGCCGTCGCCATGAAAAAACCGTCGAAGACATGGTCCAGCACCTCGATCTGGTTCAGGTGCTTGACCCAGTAGGTGCCGAAATAGCCCGGCACAATCAGTTTGAGCGGATAACCGTTCAGGAAAGGAATATCCGTTCCATTCATAGACCAGGCGATGATCGGTTCGCCGCTCAGCGCATGGTCGATATCCAGCGCCTTGATGAAATCCGGCGTAGTCGGCAGCACCGGCTCGTCGAGGCCGTTGAAGCTGACCTGGCGCGCATCGCCCAGCACGCCTGCATGCTCCAGCACCGCCTTCAAGGGCACGCCGGTCCAGCGCGCATTGCCCATGGAGCCATTGCCCAGCTGCGCGCCGAACACCCGCGGCGTCGAAAACGCCCGGCTGTTGCCGGAACACTGGTTGACCGCCACCACCTCCACCGCCGGCGCCAGCGCCTTCAGTTCAGCCAGCGACAAGGACAGCTCGCGCGTCACGCGGCCGCCGATCTTCAGCCGGTAGCTGTCGGCGTCGATGGAGGTCGGTATATTCGCCAGGTGATAACGCACGAAAAACGCATCGTTGGCGGTGATCGGCCCTTCATTGAAAACGCTGAACGGCGTTTCCAGGTGCGGCGGACGCGTGGTGATGCGCATCAGCGGCCGCTTTTGCGGATAAGCGACCAGGTCGCGCTCGCCGTTATCTACCGGGATGCTGGTGGTCGCCGCCGCAAAACCCTGCATGGGCGCGAGCGCCAGCGAGGTGGCGGCAAATCCGGCCTGTTGCAAAAACCTGCGGCGCGCATTGCCGCCTCGATTGAATTCCATGCTGGCCTCCTGCCATGTCAATATTGTTGTAACGGTCCGAGCCGATTTTCCGCCTCGATAACGAGCGGCCGCTCGCCCGGCAAGCGTCATCGGTTAACATGAGCGGAACTTTAGTACGATAATGGCAAGCGGTAAAGCGAATTGCAAAGCTAATATCTACCTGCCGGACAGGTAGATCGCAGACAACTGATTTCTGGAGAAAACGCATGTCCTCATCACACGCCAGCTTCCACTGGGACGACCCGCTGTTGCTGGAGCAGCAGCTCAGCAGCGAGGAGCGCATGGTGCGCGACAGCGCCGCCGCCTACGCACAGGACAAACTGGCGCCGCGCGTGCTGCTGTCCTTCCGCAATGAACGCACCGACGTCGAAATCTTCCGCGAAATGGGCGCGCTCGGCCTGCTCGGCGCGACTATTCCCGAAGAGTACGGCGGCGCCGGCCTCAACTACGTCAGCTACGGCCTGATCGCCCGCGAGATCGAACGCATCGATTCCGGCTACCGCTCCATGATGAGCGTGCAAAGCTCGCTGGTGATGCTGCCGATCTTCGAATTCGGCAACCTGGCCACCAAGCAGAAATACCTGCCCAAGCTGGCTAGCGGCGAATTCATCGGCTGCTTCGGCCTGACCGAGCCGGACCACGGCTCCGACCCCGGCAGCATGGTCACGCGCGCGCGCAAGGTCGACGGCGGCTACGCGCTGAGCGGCAGCAAGATGTGGATCACCAACAGCCCGATCGCCGACGTCTTCGTGGTCTGGGCCAAGGACGACGAGGGCGCGATCCGCGGCTTCGTGCTGGAGAAAGGCTGGCCGGGCCTGTCGACGCCGGCGATCCACGGCAAGGTCGGCCTGCGCACTTCGATCACCGGCGAGATCGTCATGGACCAGGTGTTCTGCCCGGAAGAAAACGCCTTCCCCGACGTCCGTGGCTTGAAGGGGCCGTTCACCTGCCTCAATTCGGCACGTTTCGGGATTGCCTGGGGCGCGCTCGGCGCCGCCGAATTCTGCTGGCATGCGGCGCGCCGGTACACCATGGAGCGCAAGCAGTTCGGCCGGCCGCTAGCCGCCAACCAGCTGGTGCAGCTCAAGCTGGTCAACATGCAGACCGAGATCACCATGGCGCTGCAAGGCTGTTTGCGGCTGGGCCGCATGAAGGAAGAAGGCAGCGCCTCGGTGGAAATCACTTCCATCATGAAGCGCAATTCCTGCGGCAAGGCGCTCGACATCGCCCGCCTCGCGCGCGACATGTTGGGCGGCAACGGCATTTCCGACGAATTCGGCGTGATCCGTCACCTGGTGAACCTGGAAGTGGTGAATACCTATGAAGGTACGCATGATGTGCACGCCCTGATCCTGGGGCGGGCGCAAACCGGGATCGCGGCCTTCGCCAACTAGAACTGGAACGTGTGCGGCTGGGACAACGCCGCACACCTGCAGCACCAGCAAGCGGCCGGCCGAATGCTCGCGCCGGCATCGCAGCGTTGATCAGCCGCGCTACTCCCAAGCTATCGCCAATCTCCCCCTTCCCCCATCAGCGGCAAAAATTTGTATAAATAATTGCCCGTTTCGTGTCCCCTTTTTCCATCTCGCCGGGCATAACAGATAAGACTCCATGCTTGAGAGTCGTGTCGCTGCAGCTGCTGTCCAGGACGAAATCCGTCCGTTCAATCCCATACCAATAACGATACGCTGCAACCGGCAGCGTGTCATAGAGGAGCTCGAACCATGAACAACCATATCAGGAATTTGTGCAAGGGCGCGCACGCCCTGTCGCTCGCCCTTGGCGTGGCGGCGCCGATGGCCGCCTCTGCAGCCGAACCGTCTCCCCCGCCAAACAAGACTCCCCAGACTGCTGCCGGCGATAATGCTGCTCGCCAGGGCGCGCGCGCTGGCGACGGTGTGGCGATGAAAGTTGAAGCGATGCCGCCGCTGGTCGCTGTCAAGGCCGCGGACGGCACTATTGTGGTGCAGCACTCGGCCGAAATCTCGGCGCCTCAGAAGAAAGCGGAGGTGCGCTGATGAAACGCCTTGTTCATTGCACAGCAATACTGGCCCTGCTCTGCGGCATGCAGGCAGCACAATCCGCCGAACTGGTCCTGGTCAACCAGGATCCCCCCGGCGCAGGCTTGAATGACCTCACCGCTGCCGCGCCGGTGGGCGGCAATCCGGGCGCAACCCTGGGCGAGCAGCGCCGCCTGGTCTATCAGTTCGCGCTCAATATGTATGGCGCGCTGCTGAACAGCGCGGTGCCGATCAGAGTCCAGGCCTCCTTCAAATCATTGGGCAAAAACTCGGCCGGCAACGACATCCTGGGCCAGGCCTACGCGATCTATACCTTTCGGGATTTCGCCAACGCCCCGCTCGCCAACACCTGGTATAGCAAGGCGCTGGCCAATTCACTGCGCGGCGTGGACAACGATCCGCAATCGGACGACATCCATTCCGAATTCACCACCGACATCGATGTCGGCGGCGCGGCCAAGGGCTGGTATTACGGACTGGATGGACGCACGCCGAAAGGCCAAACCAATTTCCTCGACGTCGTCACCCACGAAATCGGGCACGGCCTGGGTTTTGCCGGCAACAGCGCTACCGATCGTGCAGCCGCCGATCCCAGCAATATCTACAATCGCTTTGTCCGCAGCGCCGGCGGCGCCGACTGGATTGCGATGAGCAACGCCGAACGGGCCGCGGCCCGGATCGGCGACCATCTGGTGTGGACCGGCCCTCAGGTTACCGCCGAGGTGCCGATCAAGCTGAAACCCGAGCCGGCCTTTCAGATCACGGCGCCGGCAGCGGCGGCCGGCTATAGCGCATTCGTCATCGCCGATTTCGGTTCGCCGGCAACTGCCGCCGCCTTCACCGGCGCTGTGGTGCAGGCGGTCTACACGGACGCTGGCAATGTAGTGCATACCGACGGCTGCCAGCCCTTCACCAACGCCGCCGCGCTGCTGCAGCGGATAGCGCTGATTGACCGCGGCTCATGCAATTTTTCGCAAAAAGTCCTGTATGCCCAGCAGGCCGGCGCAGTGGCGGCGATCATCGCCGACAATGGCGGCTCGACTGTCGGCCTGATGGGTACCGGCAATGGCTCAGACCAGGTTGCCATCCCTTCGATACTGGTGCCGCAGGCGTTCGGCAAGCAGCTCCGCGCCAACCTGCAAGGCTTGGCGGCCGGCGGCATCGGCCCCTATGCGGACCGCCATCTGGCCGGCGTGCTTGCGGACGGCGTGGACCCTGCCGGCGCAGCGATCCGGCGCGCCAAGATCAATGCTCCGCCAGGATTCCTGCCGGGATCGACGTTCTCGCATTTCGACCAGAATCTCTTGCCGACCCCGCTGATGGCGCCGAGCGCCAGTTCCACCGTGATCGCCCAGGCCGACCTCGACCTGACGCCCGCGCTGTTCATGGATATCGGCTGGGGCGTCAACCGCGGCAACCTGAGCCTGCTGGACTGCAATACCAGCGTGCCGGTCTCCTCTCCGGGCGGCCTGATCCCCGGCGCCAACGCGGTGACCAATCTCAAACTGTGCGCCAAGACCTCAGCCAGCGTCAGCGATTACCGCGACTGCACCGGCCGCTACATCCAGTCGCGGCTGGAAGCCAAGCTGTTCAAGCCGGCGCAGGCGCAGAGCCTGAAGATGTGCCTGGTCGGCAGCAAGGCTGATGCGCAATATGCGGCATGGCACTGAACTGCTCTTGTCCTTTACCTTACCTTAGGGAATTTCGATGAAGAATAGCCGCACAAGAGATGGCGTATCCGGTCTTTCGCTGTTGCAGATGAGCCTGTGCATCGCCGCACTGGGCTGGTTGCCGGCCGACGCCGGCGCCCAAGCTGCATCTTCCTACTTTGATGCCAACGGCTTCAAGGACGGCAGCGACAACGCCAAGGCCACAGGCGTCGACGCCGTGGCCGCCGGCAACACCAGTGTCGCCTCAGGCGCACTGGCTACGGCCCTGGGCAGCGGCGCCCAGGCCATCGACCAGAACACCACTGCGGTAGGCGCCTATGCCGCAGCCGCCAAGGCCAACGCCTCGGCCGTCGGCGCCAACAGTTTTGCCGGCGAGGCCGGCAGCACGGCAGTCGGCGCAAATGCCAATGCCTTCAGCGTCAACGCTACGGTGGTGGGCGAATCGGCGCTGGTCAATGGCAAGAACAGCACCGCACTGGGGCGGCTGAGCCGCGCCAGCACCGACAACAGCGTGGCGCTGGGCGCCAACTCGGTGGCTGACCGCGCCAACACCGTATCCGTCGGCAGCGTGCAAAGCGTGACCGACAGCGACGGCAACATCACGACGCCGTTCCAGCGGCAGATCATCAACGTCGCCGCGGGCACGCAAGACAACGACGTCACCAACCTTGCCCAATACCGCAGCCTGGTGACGGCGCTGGGCGGCAATGCCTCGGTCAATGCAGCCGGCGCGCTGGTGGCGCCGTCCTATGTAATCCAGGGCGTCAGCTCTGCCAAGGTCGGCGATGCATTCTCAGCCGTGGATATCTGGATGACCGGCATGCGCTCCTCGCTCACCAGCCTGGATACACGCGTGGTCGGCATCGATGCCCGCGCCGCCAAGCTGGAACAGACCGCAGGAAGCAGCACGACCACGACTACCACCAGCGCCAGCAACTCGGCCCAGTACGGCAATGGCGGCAAGGCGCTGGTGCTGAACGCCAACAACGGCGCCGGCACCGTCATCAACAATGTGGCGGCCGGCATTGCTGCTACCGATGCCGCCAATGTGGGGCAGCTGACGGAGATGCAAAAAGCCCTGGTCTCGCTGTTCAACAGCGGCGCCTGCAAGATCGGCGCCAGCGGCAGCGTGGCTTGCGGCAACGGCGTCTCGGCCAAGGGCGCGAACGCCATCGCCCAAGGCACCAACGCCAGCGCCAATGGCGACAACACGGTGGCATTGGGCGCCGGCGCCACGGCCAGCTTCAACGGTTCGGTGGCGATAGGCGCCGGTGCGCAAGCGGTTGCCGACCCGGCCACGGCCATCGGCAACAATGCCATCGCCAGCGGCAATAACTCGGTAGCCGTGGGCGCCAATGCGGTGGCCTCGGCCTCCAATTCGGTGGCGCTGGGACAAGGTTCGGTGGCGACGCGCGCCAATACCGTATCGGTCGGCTATGCCGGCGGCGAACGGCAGATCGCCAATGTCGCTCCCGGCACGGCTGGCACCGACGCCGTCAACCTGAACCAGATGCAGGCGTCGGCACAGGATACGCTGAACCAAAGCAAGAGCTACGCAGCCCGCGCCACCGCCCAGGCGATGGCGATCCCGCACGTGTACATCGCGCGCGGCGACAGCAGCGGCGTGGCGCTGGGCACCGCCAGCTACGGCGGCTACGGCGCGCTCGGCATCGCTTTCGCTTCCAGTATTTCCCAGCATACCCAGCTGGCTTTTGGCGCCAGCGCCGCCAACGGCGGTCAGGTGGCGATCCAGGGCAGCGGCAGCTTCTCCTGGTAGCGGCAATAAAGAATGGAAGCCATTGGCAACTGGCTTCCATTCTTCATCCTGCACGATACTTCCCTGCGCTCAGAAAGCGATGCGTCCCTGCACGTACACCGTGCGCGGCGCGCCCACCAGCTTGCCGATATTCGAATCGGTGGTGCGGGTGAAATAGCGCTTGTCGGCAAGGTTGTTGACGCCGGCCAGCAGCTCGGTTCCCTTCAGCCCCGGCACCTTCCAGCTGGCTTGCGCATTCCAGGTGCGGAAACCGGGAATCTCGCCGTTGCCGCCGTTCGCGCTTTCGGCAATAGTGTTGGCGTTATCGGCAAACTGCCGGCTTTGATGCGTGGTCGACAAATCGAAACCCCAGGCGCCGACAGCGTAACGGGCGCCGATGGTGTCGGTATTGCGCGAGTAGAACGGCACGTCGAGGCCGGCGGTCGGGCCGGATTTCTGCAGCGCGCGGGTGTAGGTGTAGTTGGCGTAGAGATTCAGGCCGGCCAGCGCGCCCGCCTTGTCGAAGGCATAGTCGATCGCCGTCTCGATGCCGTCATGGCGGGTGGCGCCGATATTCTGGAACACCGCCGGCGAGCTGCCTGCCACTTGCTGGATCTGGTTGTCGAAGCGGATGTCGAAAGCGGTGATCTCCGCCGACAGCTGGCGGCTCTTCCAGCGCGCGCCGATTTCGGCGGTCTTGGCCACTTCCGGCACCAGCGGGTTGCCGGCGATCGCCGCATTCAGCTGGGTATTCTGGACCGGGCCGAAGGAAGTGCTGTAATTGCTGAACAGCGTCAGGTTCTGGTTCAGCAGATAAGCCACGCTGAGCGACGGCAAGGCCTTGTTGTTCGCCACCGGGAATACCGGACCGTTGAGGACGTCGGTGCGGGTCGAACGGATATGCTCATAGCGGACGCCGGGCGTAATGCGCCAGTCGCCCAGCGCAATCTTGTCGTCGATGTAGACCGCATGGGCGCCGGTGAAATTATCGAAAGAACTGGATGGCGGCGCGGCGGTGCCGGTTGCTACCGATGTGTTGTACACCAGATCATTGCCGGTTTCGCGGATATAGCGGTAGCCGACCGTGACATCGTTGATGCTGCCGCCAAGGTTGAAACGTTGCGTATAGCGTGGCTCGATTCCCAGCGTCTGGTAAGTGCGCGGCTGATGGCCGAGGACTTTGCCGCTGATCAGCGTGCTCTGGCGGAAACTCTCGTTGTAGTAGGTGCGGATCTCGAATTCCTGAGTATCGGAAATCGTATTCAGGTAGCCGATGTCGGCGCCCTTGCGGGTGCCGCTCCAGAAATCGGTGGGCCGGGTGTTCTGGAAAGGATTGGCGGCATACTGCGCCGCAGTCAGGCCGCCCGGCGTCTGCGAGCGCACGTCGTAGTAGGACAGCTTGCCGTAGATCTCCGAACTCGGGCTCAGCTGGTAGCGGTATTTCAAGGCGAAATCGTTGACTGTCTCGCCGCTGTCGGCGCGCCAGCCGGAGCCGTCGACGCCGGAATACAATACCGCCAGGCCGAGGCCGTTATCGAGCTGGCTGCCGACGAAGGCGCTGTACTGGCGGCTGGCGCCGCCGGCCTCGGTGGCGTTATTGGTGCGCACGGTGGCGTCGCCGTTGAAGCCCGGCTCGGTCGGCATCGAGCGAGTCTTGAAATTGATGATGCCGCCGACGTTCTGCGGGCCGAAGCGGACCGAGCCGGCGCCGCGCACGACGTCGATAGACTCGATGTTGTTGAGGCTGACCGGCGCAAACGACAGCTGCGGCTGGCCATACGGCGCGACCGCCAGCGGGATGCCGTCGAGCAGCACGGTGGAACGTGGCGAGAAACGTCCTGCCAGGCCGCGCACGCCGATATTCAGCGAAACGGAGCTGCCGGCGGAACTGGAATTGTCGCTCACCTGTACGCCGGGAATGCGGCGCATGACGTCGCCGATGCTGGCGGCGCCGGAATTTTCGATATCTTCTTTCTTGACCACCGTGCGCGCGCCGGGATAGCGCTTGACGCTGTTTTGCAGGCCGCTGCCGAGCCAGTCGCCGCTGACCTGGATCGACTCCAGCGCATGCTCTTCAGCCGCAGCGGCCTGCATGTCAGCCTGTTGCGCATGCAGCGTCGCCGGCAAGGCCAGCACTGCCAGCGCCAGGGTGACGGCGGCGGAGCACTTCAAGCGCGGGATGTTCAGAGTCTGGGGAAGTTCGAGGGCGGCCATGCGGTTTATTCTCCTGATACGCGTCATGTTCGCACTGGCTGTTCTATTGCTACGCGACATGGTCGGGAACGGAAGATACTGGCTGGCGCTGGGTTTGCAAAGGTCGAAACAATAATGATTCTCATTATATGTGTCAATGCAAACCCGGGAAATGTTGTTTTTCAGTTTCGCCGATGCCGCTCGTTACCGGACGGCATCGGCAGTACGGCTGCATTGCAAATAGCTGCCGCAACCCCTATGATCTGAACGTATCGGAACGGCATGCAGCCATCTGCGCGACCTAAGGAAACTTCATCCAGGGGGAAACGGAAAATGAAAACCATATTGGCGCTAGCCGCAGTGCTGCTGATGAACGCAGCCCCTTCTTTCGCCGCCGAGCCGCAAGCAGAAATCATCAAGCAAGCCGAAACCGCAGCCAAGGCATGGATCGCGCTGACCGATGCCGGCAAATATGGCGAGAGCTGGGAACGCGCCGGCACGTTTTTCAAGACGGGCATTTCCAAGAACACCTGGGAAACCGGCGTGCGCTCGTTGCGGGCGCCGCTTGGCAGCGTCAAGGCGCGCGAACTCAAAAGCACGGAATATGCGACTACCCTGCCCGGCGCGCCTGACGGCGAATACGTGGTGATCCAGTACGAGACCCAGTTCGAAAACAAAAAGTCCGCGCTCGAAACGATCACGCCCATGCGTGAAAAGGATGGCAGCTGGAAAGTCTCAGGCTATTTCATCCGCTGACGGCGAGAGCAGCCGCAGGCGAAAAACAGAGAGTGAAAAAAGGAGTATAAAAGCAGGGATATCAGCAGGAGTACAGGCGCGGCGTAAAGCGCAAGCAGCAACCGAGGCGCGGGCTGGGGTGATGTAACCCCAGGATCCGAAAGCCACCTTGTGAGGGCCTCGAAATCTCTAAAAACAGGGCGCCTTGTGGGCAAATCTGGACATAACCAGAAATCTTCAACTCCGCCGGCGGCAAAACTGGCAGCACATCGACTGGCAGCACATCGGCCGAAGCAATCATCGAACCGCGGCTCAATCAAAAAATCCATATGACAAACGTTGATTGCTGTGGTGCACAACAACATTTCAGTGCACACAGTGTTACAAGAATGGAATATCATGTCCACTCACAAATTCGTATGTGCCATAGCTGTTTGTTATAGCGGTTGCTGCCGCTGTCTCCGACGGTTTTTGTTGCAGCGCTTATTGCCTAACGGGGCCTTAGCAGCTCCATGCACTCACGAGACCGCACTCTTGCATTGACACCACATCATGATTCGTTTCCGCCAAATCGAAGCTTTCCGTTCACTGATGATCTCCGGCACCAGCGTCTCCGCCGCCCGCCGCATGCACGTCACCCAGCCCGCCATCAGCCGCCTGATCGCCGACCTCGAAGCCGATCTCGGCTTCCGCCTGTTCAACCGCGCCAAGGGCCGGCTGGAACCGACCAATGCCGGCGTGCGCTTCTACAAGGCGGTGGAGGAAAACTTCCTGGGCCTGGAGCGGCTGATGCAAGTGGCCGGCAACATCCGCCATGAAGCGCCGGAAGGCTTGACCATCGCCTGCCTGCCGGTGCTGTCCACCACCCTGCTGCCGGAAGTGCTGCAACGCTTCTTCAAGCAGCATCCGGATGTCTCGGTCAAGATCGACAGCTGCACCGTGCCGGAAATCCTGGTCAGCCTGCAGGATCTCAAGGTCGACATGGCGCTCAGCCTGGCGTTCCCGCCGTTCGCCGGCATCGAGGTCGAACCGATCATGGAAGCGACCGTGCTGTGCGCGATGCTGGCCACCCATCCCCTGGCGCAAAAGGACATCATCCTGCCGGAAGACCTGGACGGCGAAAACGTCATCGGCTGGATGCCCAACAGCGCGCAATCCTACGACCGCGAACTGTCGACCCTCAAGGCCGCCGCCATCCGCCCCAACTACACGATCCAGACGCACACCTCGCACACACGCTATGCGATGGTGGCCAACGGTTTCGGCGTCGCCATCGTGGAACCGTTCGCAGCCAAGATCTGGCGCCCGCACGGCGTCGTCACGCGACCCTTCAAGGCCGACATCACCTACAAGTACGTGCTGGCCTACCCGAGCGGCGGCATCCGCTCCGAGCTTGCCCACGATCTGCGCGAAGCTGCGCTGCACGTGGCAAAGAACTATTCCTTCGGCCTGTAACAGCCAGCTTGGCATCTAGACCCAAAAAGGCTGCAACCGGGCTTTTCGGCGCGCTTCACACATGAAGCTAACTAGGGTCGGGGTGTAGTTCTGCGCGCTTTTTGCAGAAACTTCACTCTGACCCCAGATGACTCCTGACCCCAGATGATTCTGTCAGCGCAATGCCGCGTTGATCAAATGCGATTCCATGGGCGCGGGAACGGCGCAACAATCAAGTCTTGGGCAAGACGATGGTCGCCACCAGGCCGCCGCCGGGGTGGTTGCGCAATAACAGTTCGCCGCCGTGCGCCTGCACGATATTGCGGGCAATCCCCAGCCCCAGCCCCATGCCGCCGGCATTCTGGTCGCGCCCGTGCTCCAGCCGGGTGTAGGGATCGAACAGGCTCAGCAAGGCTTCTTCCGGCACGCCGGGGCCATGGTCGCGGATCTGGATCTGGATATTGGCGCCGGACTCATTGATCAGGCTGGCCACCGAGATTTCCACCTTGTGGCCGTAATGCAGGGCATTGTCGAACAGGTTGCCGATAGCGCGCTTGAGCGCCAGCGGCTTGGCCATCACGGTCAGCCCGGATTCGCTAAACGCCACCTCGTGCCCCGCCATGCGGGCATCGCGGATCATGCGCAAGATCAGGGCGTCGAGCCGCACTTCGGTGCGGTTCTCATGGATGTCGCTATCCTTGACCGACTGCAAGGCGCCCTTGACCATCATGTCGAGCTCGTCCAGGTCCTCGTGAAATTCGCCGCGCAACTCTTCGTCGTCCAGCAGTTCGGTGCGCAGCTTCAATCGCGTGATCGGGGTCCGCAAATCATGCGAGATCGAAACGAACAGCCGCTCGCGGTCATCCAGGTAGCGTTTGATGCGTTCGCGCATGGCGCGGAAAGCGCGCGCTGTCTTGATGAATTCGCGGCTGCCGGTTTCCGGCAGTTCCGGCGGCGCCTCGCCCTTGCCGAAGGCGTCGGCGGCATCCGACAGCGCCGCCAGCGGCCGCGTGGTCCAGCGCACCACCAGGATGGACAGCAGCAGCACGGTCGCCAGCGACACGCCTTGCAGCAGCAGGCGTTCGGCCGACAGGGGGTTATCGCTATCGAGGAAATACGGATTGGGCATCAGGGCTGCCAGATACAGCCAGTTGCCGGGCTCGAGCTCAGTCTGGATCACCAGCACCGGCGCCGGATTGGGCTTGATCAGCAAGGTATGCTGCACCCAGCTGTCCGGCAGGTCCGCCACCTTCAGGCCGTCGGTGGATACCATCAGGTCGTCGGGCCAGGCAAACGCCAGGCGAAAACCGGGCAGGAACGGCAAGTCGGTTTTCAGGGTCGCGCCGATCTCGCCCAGCGCCATGTCGGCCAGCGGGTTGTCGGCGATCTTGCGAATGGTGATCGGGCCGTCGTTGGTGTTGACGAAAAAGCGCGTGCCGCCCATTTCGCGCAGCTGCTGGATCAGGATAGGCCGGTAATTGGCCGGCAGGCTCATGAAGAAACGGATGGCGCTGGCGGCGCTGTGGGCCAGGTGCTGGGACGCGGTCCTGGTTTCGACCTCAGCCTTGCTGCGCAGCTGCGCCGACCAGATCAGGCCGCCGGCCAGCTGCGTCACCAGCACGCCGAACACCATCACCACCGACAGCCGGCCCAGCAGCGTATGCGGCAACAGCCAGGACAGCAGCCGGTTGTAGCCGGCCGACCAGGTCGCTCGCGACATGGCTTCAGCTATGCGCGGCCGCCACGTCGGCCGAGAATACATAGCCGACGCCGCGCACGGTCTTGATCAGGTGCGGATCCTTGCCGCCGTCGTTGAGGCGCAGGCGCAATTTGCTGATCTGCACATCCAGCGAACGGTCCAGCGGACCGACATCGCGGCCGCGGGTTTCCTCGCACAGGACGCCGCGGTCGAGCACGTCGCCCGGATGCTCGACAAAATACTTCAGCAACTGGTAATCGAGGCCGGTCAGCGCCACCAGCTGGCCTTCCGGGTCGCTCAGGGTGCGCTCCACCGTATCCAGGGTGAAGCCGACGAAACGGTAGTAGCGCGGCGCCACCGCGCTGTCGATGCCGCTGCGGCGGTGGATGGCCTTGATGCGCGCCAGCAGCTCGCGCGGGCTGTAGGGCTTGGCGATGTAGTCATCGGCGCCCAGCTCCAGGCCGACCACGCGGTCGGTCTCGTCGGAACTGGCGGTGAGCATGATGATCGGCACATTCGACTTGCGCCGCACCGTCTTGCACAGGGCGAAGCCGTCGGTATCCGGCAGCATCACGTCCAGGATCACCAGCGACAGTTCTTCCGCGTAGCGCTGGAACTCGGCCAGGAAGGCTTCGCCGTTATGCGCCAGGCGCACTTCGTACTGGTTCTTTTCCAGGTAGGCTTTCAGCAGCGTCCGGGTCTTCTGGTCATCGTCGACTATGAGTATCTTGCGCATTATTCCAACTTTCCTGTTTTCGTCACGGTCCGCGCAATGCTGGCGAGCTTGCGCTGGACATCGCTCTCGGACATCTTGTCGTCGATGAAGTAACGATGCACTTCGGCGACGATGGCGTCCTTGGCGGTTTCGTCGGCGGCCATGCGGTGCACCAGGCTCGGCGCCTGATAGGCGCTGCCCTTGCTGAACGCGGCCCATGAGGCGCGCGCGCAGCTGTCCATCTTCGACAGATCCGGCGCACGCCACACCGGGATCGCGCCCTTGACCTGATTGTATGCGGTTTGCACCGGCGGCGACATGATGATCTGCGCCAGCTTTTCCTGCGCTGGCTGGTGCGAATAGTCGCCGGCGAACATGGCCAGGGTATCGACACTATACAGATGGTAGTCGGCGGTGCCCGGCACTGTGCTGCAGGCAAAGTCCTGGTCGGTGTTCAGGCCCCAGGCCAGCAGCTCGCCCTTGGCCCAGTCGCCCATCACGAACATGGCGGCCTCGCCGCTGGCCAGCTGGCGCGTCATCTCGGGCCAGGGCCGCTCCCTGAGCGGCGCCGGCATCCATTCCTTGAGCGCGCGCAAGCGTTTCAGCGCATGGGTCATGCGCTGATCGCCAAAGGCCAGCGGATTGAGATCGACGAACAGCGAGCGGTAATAGGCCGGACCGCTTTCCGCCAGCACCAGCGTCTCGAACAAGGTGGCGACCTGCCAGGCTTCGCTGCTTTGCGCCAGCGGCGTGATGCCGGCTTGCCTGAGCCTGTCGGCGACGCGGCTGAAATCGGCCCAGGTCTTCGGTGGCGTTAAATTCAGGCGATCGAAGATCTTCTTGTTGTAGAACAGGTTGTTGATGCGATGAATTCCCAGCGGCGCGGCCACCACATGGCCGCGGTTGAGCACCAGCGACCAGACGGTAGGGAACAGCAGCTTTTGCCAGTTGCCGGGCGTGGCGACATCGTCCAGCTCCAGCAGCAGGCCGAGATCGGCCCACTCGCCGAACACGACGCCGTTGAGCTGGGTCGCTTCCGGCGCTTTGCCGGCCAGCACCATGCTCTTGAGCACCTTGCTGGCGCCGAGGCCGGCGCCGCCGGGAATGGCGGCGTCGCGCCACTGGATGTTTTCTTCCGCCAGCTTGCCGGCGATGACGTCAACCGCCTTGCGCTCGCCAGCCGAGGTCCACCAGTGCAGCACCTGCAAGGAAGCCGGCGGCTGGCTGGCATTGACGGCAGGCGCCAGGCTGGCTGCGCCTGCCGCGCCGATCGTGCCGATCGTGCCGTTAAGCAGAAGGCCAAACGCCAGCAGCGCCAACCTGCTGCGATATGCTGTCAGCCACCTTCCCCTGTCATCCTTGCATCGCCCCGAGCGCTGTTCAAGGAGTCGCTTATCAATCATGTGTGCCTTGTTGATATTTTTATGAACTGCATACAAACACTAGCCTGGTCTCCCCACAACGCGTGTGACTATAGCGCAAGTCCTGCACGCAACGTTAGCGCTCTTCTCGTTTTGTAAAGAAACGTAAATTTTCGTAAAGTTATCTTTTCAACCAGCATCGCCTTCACGCAAGTATTCTGGATAATTGCCGTATGAGAGCATAAAATTTCATAGCCCATACTGTAAAGATATGTAATCGCCAAAAGCTGCCCACTCCGCCTTTTATCAATAAAATCAATAGATTACGCAAATCGTGCAGCCGATTAATGCGAAAGATGGCGGCACAATTTTTATGGTGCTAATGTCTGTTCGCGGCGGTTTGCTCTGCATGGAGGGCCGCAAAATCCAATCCGATAAAAATCCAAGAGGAGACTTAGATGCAAACGGTCAACCGAATTCGCACCATCCGCAACGCCGTACTGATCGCCCTGGCGGCCTGCGGCACGGCACAAGCCGGCACGCTGACCATCGAAAGCTGGCGCGTCGACGACAAGACCCTGTGGGAAACCGTGCTGATCCCGGCTTTCCAGAAAAAAAATCCGGGCATCGAAGTCAAATTTGCCCCTACCGCACCGACCGAATACGATTCCAGCCTCTCCGCGCGGCTGGCCGGCGGCACTGCCGGCGACCTGATCGCCTGCCGTCCGTTCGACGTCTCGCTGTCCCTGTACAAGAAGGGCAACCTGGAAAAGCTGGACGGCAAGCCAGGCATGGAACACTTCCCTGCTTCCGCCAAGACCGCCTGGCAGAGCGACGACGGCAAAGACACTTTCTGCATGCCGATCGCTTCCGTGATCCACGGCTTCCTGTACAACCAGAAGATTTTCAAAGACCTGAACCTGCAACCGCCCAAGACCGAAGCTGAATTCTTCAAGGTGCTCGACACCATCAAGAGCAACGGCAAATACGCGCCGCTGGCGCTGGGCACCAACGACCAGTGGGAATCCAGCCAGATCATCTTTACCGGCATCGGTCCTAACTACTGGAAGGGCGAAGAAGGCCGCAAGGCGCTGATCGCCGGCAAGGAAAAATTCACCGATCCTAACTTCGTCAACGCTTTCGAATACGAAGCCAAGCTCGGCAAGTACCTGTCCAAGGGCGCCAGCTCGCAAACCTATGGCGACAGCCAGAACCAGTTCGCCCTGGGCAAGGCAGCGATCTATCCTGCCGGCTCCTGGGATATCGCCTATTTCAACGACAACTCCAAGATCTCGATGGGCGCCTTCCCGCCGCCGGTGCCCAAGGCCGGCGACAAGTGCTATATCTCGGATCACAACGATATCGGCATGGGCGTCAACAAGAAGTCCAAGAACAAGGAAGATGCGTACAAGTTCCTGGCCTGGCTCGGCTCGCAAGAGTTTGCCGACATCTACACCAACAAGGTCACCGGCTTCTTCTCGCTGTCGGATCACCTGATCTCGGTCAAGGATCCGGTCGCCAAGCAGATGATCGACTGGCGCAAGTCCTGCTCCTCGACGATCCGCCTGAATGCACAGATCCTGAACCGCGGCGAACCGAGCATGGAAAACCAGCTGTGGAACGTCAATGCGCAAGTGCTGAACGGCAAACTGGCGCCTAAGGAAGCTGCAGCGCAGATACAGACCGGTTTCGCCAAATGGTACAAGCCGCAGCAATAAGCCTTTATTGCACTAATGCTATCGTCTGGCAATGGATGGGATTAAGACAGCCCCATCCTTTGCCGACAAGCCAGCTAGCGTAGCGCTTCGCCAGAAACACTACTCAAGAAGTACTACACTAGCATCCAAGGCTCGCTACGAAGGTGAGCCCGTGAAGAACGGCATCCGTATACAAGAATAAGCCGCCATCACGTTCGTATTTCAGAGTTCGCTCAGCGGGGCCGGAGTCGTCTTCACGTTCTTCCCCGTGAGATTGCTGCGCCTGCGGGTGAACTTGCATTCAAAGAAAACCAGAATGAATCTTCAAAAAAAGACCTTTCCCTGGCACATCGTGGTGTTCCTGGCGCCTGCGGTCATCATCTATTCCATGTTCAGCGCCCTGCCTTTGCTGGACACCCTGCGCCTCGGCTTCTATACCAGCAACGATGCCGGCGTCCACAGCTTCGTCGGCCTCGCCAATTACCACACCATCCTGTTCGATTCGGACTGGTCCAAGGCGTTCTGGAACGCCATGCTGAACAACCTGAAATTCTTCGCCATCCACATGCTGCTGCAGAATCCGATCGGCTTGCTGCTCGCCACCCTCTTCAGCCTCAAGGGGCTGCGCGGCGCGCGCACTTACCGTACCCTGATTTTCCTGCCTACCCTGCTGTCGGTGGTGATCATCGGCTTTATCTGGCAGCTGATCCTGTCGCCCTTGTGGGGCGTCGGCGAAGGCTTGATGCAGCACATCGGCCTGGGCGACTACTTTGCCCCTTGGCTGGGCCAGGAAAGCAGCGCCCTGCTGACGCTCGGCCTGGTCTCGGTCTGGCAATACGTCGGCATCCCGATGATGCTGATCTATGCGGCGCTGCTGGCGGTGCCGGAAGAAGTGCTGGAAGCCGCCTACGCGGAAGGCGCCAGCTCGTTCCGCATCTTCTGGCAGATCAAGCTGCCGCTGATCCTGCCGACCCTGGGCCTGGTGACGATCCTGACCTTCGTCGCCAATTTCAATGCCTTCGACCTGATCTATTCGGTCAAGGGCGCGCTGGCCGGACCGAATTACAGCACCGACATCCTGGGCACTTTCTTCTACCGCACCTTCTTCGGCTACCAGGCGCAGATCGGCAGCCCGACCATGGGCGCGGCGGTCGCCACCCTGATGTTCCTGGTGATCCTGCTCGGCGTCGCCGGCTATTTCTATCTTGTGCAGCGCAAGCTGACACGCTACGAACTGTAACGAGGACTGATCATGACATCCATCTCCTCGCTCTCTTCCGCCGCGGCTTCCACTGCGGCGCCGGTGGTTGCGCGCAGCCGCTTTGCCAACCTGGGCCGCATCTGGGTCCACGTGGTGCTGTGCGCCTATGCCGTGATCGCGCTGTTCCCGATCGCACTGATCCTGATCAATTCGGTCAAGTCGCGCGACGCCATCTTCGACAACCCGCTGGCGTTCCCGACGCCGGATTCGTTCTCGCTGATCGGCTTTGAAAAGGTGCTGCACAACACCAACTTCATGCTCTACTTCGGCAACAGCCTGGTGGTCACGCTCGGCTCGCTGGTCCTCATCGTGCTGTTCGGCGCCATGGCCGGCTGGGCGCTGTCGGAGTACAAGTTCCGCGGCAACCGCCTGATGGCGCTCTACCTGGCGCTCGGCATCATGATCCCGATCCGGCTCGGCACCGTCTCCATCCTGCAGCTGGTGGTGAGCCTCGACCTGATCAACACCCGGACCGCGCTGATCCTGGTCTACACCGCGCAGGGCTTGCCGCTGGCGGTGATGATCCTGTCCGAGTTCATCCGCCAGATCCCCAAGGAACTGAAGGATGCGGCGCGCTGCGACGGCGTCGGCGAATTCAAGATCTTCTTCCAGATCATCCTGCCGCTGATCCGCCCGGCCATCGCTACGGTGGCGGTGTTCACCATGATCCCGGCCTGGAACGATCTCTGGTTCCCGCTGATCCTGGCGCCTTCGGATGAAACCAAGACCGTGACGCTCGGCGTGCAGCAGTTCATCGGCCAGTATGTGACCGACTGGAATTCTGTGCTGGCGGCGCTCTCGCTGGCCGTGATCCCGATCCTGATCATGTACGTCATCTTCTCCCGGCAACTGATACGCGGCCTCACTTCCGGCGCGGTCAAGTAACAGACAAAGCAGACAAAGCAGAAACGAGACCTCCAATGGCAAATGTAAGCGTCAAGCAACTCACCAAATCCTACGACGGCAAGCAGAACGTGCTGGCCGACCTCAACCTGGAAATCAAGGACGGCGAATTCGTCGTGCTGGTCGGCCCTTCCGGCTGCGGCAAATCAACCCTGCTGCGCATGCTGTGCGGCCTGGAATCGATCACCAGCGGCGAGCTGTCGATCGGCGACCGCGTGGTCAACCACCTGCCGCCGGCCGAACGCGGCATCGCCATGGTGTTCCAGAGCTACGCCTTGTATCCGCATATGACGGTGTACAAGAACATGGCTTTCGGCCTGAAGATCGCCGGCGCCGACAAGGCCGCCATCGACCAGCGCATCCGCCACGCCGCCGGCATCCTGAAAATCGACCATCTGCTAGACCGCCTACCGCGCGAGCTCTCCGGCGGCCAGCGCCAGCGCGTCGCCATCGGCCGCGCCATCGTGCGCAAGCCGAAACTGTTCCTGTTCGACGAGCCGCTGTCCAACCTGGATGCCGCCCTGCGGGTGCAGACCCGGCTGGAAATCGCCAAGCTGCACAAGCAGCTGGAAGCCACCATCGTCTACGTCACCCACGACCAGGTCGAAGCCATGACCCTGGGCGACAAAATCGTGGTGATGAACGACGGCTTCATCCAGCAGGCCGGCTCGCCGCTGGAGCTGTACCAGCGTCCGAAAAACCTGTTTGTCGCGACCTTTATCGGCTCGCCGAAAATGAACCTGTTCACTGGCGCCGTCAGCGCTGTGGAGGCCGACTGCCTGCGCATCAAGCTCGGCAACGGCCAGGAAATCCGCGCCGACGTCGCCGCCGGCACAGCCAGGGCCGGCGATGCGGTCACAGTTGGCCTGCGCCCTGAACATATCCTGGAAAACGCGCATAGTGGTGAAGTATTCAACGGCAAGGTCAGCATCGTCGAGCACCTGGGCGAAGCCAACTTCATCTATGTCACCCTGCAGGACGGCCAGGACCTGCTGGTGCGCGGCGACGGCAACAATCCGGTGCATATCGGCGACAGCGTCACCCTGTCGGCGCCGAGCAACGCGTTTCACGTGTTCGATGCCGAGGGCCTGGCCCTGGAAAGACTGAAACCGGGAAATATGATTTCATCCAAACAATAGAAATAGAAATAGAAATGGATGAATAAATGGATACACTATGCGCCTTCAAAAAGGCGTGGGAGTTGAGTTGAAAACAGCATTCGAATATCTGATCGGGGTCGACGGCGGCGGCACCAAGACCGTAGTCCGGGTGGAACGCCCGGACGGCAGCCATGTCGCCGACGGCAGCAGCGGACCATCGGCCCTGATGCATGGCACCAGCAAGTCCTGGTGCGCCATCGTCACGGCGCTGGACAACGCCTTCCTGGCGGCCGGCATCGCGCGGCCGCCGTATGCGGCGATCGCCGCCGGCTGCGGCCTGTCGGGCATCAATAATCCACAATGGGCGAACCAGTTCACCGAGCAGAATCCGGGCTTCGGCGCGCTGGCCATCGGCACCGACGCCTTCACCACCCTGCTGGGCGCCCACCTGGGCCAGCCCGGCGTGGTGGTGGCGATCGGCACCGGCAGCGTCGGCGAAGTCTTGCTGGCCGACGGCAGCCGCCGTGAAGTCGGCGGCTGGGGCTTCCAGACCGGCGACGAAGCCAGCGGCGGCTGGATAGGCCTGCGCGCCGCCAACCACGTCGAACGGGCGCTGGACGGCCGTGCCGCAGCCGGACCGCTGGCCAAGGCCATCGTCCGCTTCTGCGGCGGCGCCGACGACTTCAGCAACAGCCAGAACCGGGAACGGGTGATCGCCTGGGTCAACAGCGCCAACCAAAGCATCTTCGCGCAGCTGGCGCCGCTGGTGGTGGCCCATGCCGGCGAGGACCAGGCAGCGCAGACCATCTTGCGCAAGGCCGGCGTCGAAATCGACCAGATCGCGCTGGCGCTGGACCCGTCGCAACAGCTGCCGATCGCGCTGTGCGGCGGCCTGGCCGCGCCGCTCCAGGCCTATCTGCCGGAACCATTGAAATCGCGCGCAATCACGCCGCGCGCAGGCGCCGCGGCTGGCGCACTGCTGCTGCTGCGCCGTCAACTCGCCACCGTCGCCGCCGAACCTGCAGGAGAACAAGCATGAATACCACCAGCAACCTGACGCAACTGCATGGCAATGTCCTGACCACCGAGGGCTGGGTCGCCGGCAGCATCGGCTTCAGCGACATGATCGCCGAGATCAGCGGCGAGGCGCTGGAACAGCCGCCGGAGCAAGGCGACTATATCCTGCCCGGCTTTATCGACCTGCACGTGCATGGCGGCGGCGGCAAGGACATCATGGAGGCCGGCGACGCCGTCCATGTGGTCTCGCGCCTGCACGCCCAGCACGGCACCACCAGCATGCTGGCCACCACCATGACGGCGCCGCTGGAAGAGCTGGAAGCAGCGCTGGGCGCGATCGGCAAGGCTTGCCGCGGCCGCCGCGCCGGCAGCGCGCGGGTGCTGGGGGCGCATCTGGAAGGCCCCTACATCAATCCGGGCAAGCTCGGCGCCCAGCCTGACTTCGCAATTGCAGCCACGGTCGAGCAGATCGACTGGCTGCGCAGCTTCGCGCCCTTGAAGCTGATCACCATCGCACCGGAAATCAACGGCCACATGGCGCTGGTCAAGACGCTGTCGAAACTGGGCATGCGGGTGCAGATCGGCCATACCCTGGGTACTTATGAAGACGGCGTCGCCGCCCTCAAAAACGGCGCCGCCGGCTTCACCCACCTGTTCAATGCGATGAGCTCATTCCATCACCGGCAGCCGGGCATGGCCGGCGCCGCCCTGGCGCATGCCGAATATGCCGAGCTGATCCCGGACCTGCTGCACGTCCACCCGGGCGCCATCAAGACCGCGCTGCGGGCGATCCCGCGCCTGTTCTGCGTCACCGATTCGACCGCCGCCTCCGGCATGCCGGACGGCGACTACATGCTGGGCCGCCAAGTGGTGCACAAATGCCTGGGCGGCGTGCGGCTGGACAACGGCACCCTGGCCGGCAGCACGCTGACCATGGACCAGGCGCTGCGCAACCTGGTGTCGCTGGGACTGGAAATCGCCGAAGCCTCGCTGCGGGTCTCCACCTATCCGGCCGACTACCTCGGCATGCAAGAACGCGGGCGCCTGAAAGAAGGCTGTTTCGCCGACATCCTGGTGCTCGACCGCCAGCTCAAACTCAAAGCCGTCTATGTAGAAGGAGAAAGAATTGACCTCGTTGATGCTTAAAGAAGCCCGCTCGGCGGCAGAACATGTCGCCTTGCAGCTCAGCTGCGACCGCGAGCGCTATGCCGAACTCGGCCAGCGCCTGCGCGCATCGCCGCCGTCCAGCATCCTGACCGTGGCGCGCGGCAGCTCCGACCATGCCGCCAATTACTGCGCCTACCTGATCATGGCGCGCCTGGGCCGCATCGTCGCTTCGCTGCCGCTGTCGCTGGTGACGCTCAACAAGGCGCCGCTGATCGCCCGCGATGCGCTCGCCATTGCGATTTCACAATCGGGCCAGAGCCCGGACGTGATCGAACCTGTCCGTTATTTCCGCGACAGCGGCGCCGCTACGGTGGCGCTGGTAAATGACGCCGCATCGCCGCTGGCCGACGCTGCCGAATGGGCGCTGCCGCTGCATGCCGGCGCCGAACTGAGCGTGGCCGCCACCAAGAGTTTTATCACCAGCCTGGTCGCTGCCGCCCGCCTGACTGCGCACTGGCAAGACGACGCCGCCTTCCTGGCCGCCATCGAAGCCCTGCCGCAAGCCTTGAGCGCCGCCACCCAGCTTGACTGGAGCCCGGCCATCGAGGTGCTGGCGCCCTCCTCCCGCATCATGGTGGTCGGCCGCGGCATCAGCTTGCCGCTGGCGCTGGAATCGGCATTGAAATTCAAGGAAACCTCGGCGATCCAGGCGGAAGCCTTCAGCGGCGCCGAAATCAAGCACGGCCCGATGGCCCTGATCGATGAAGGCTATCCGCTGCTGATCTTCGCCACCCGCGGACCGACCCAGGCCGGCTTGCTCAAGCTGGCCGACGAAATGCGCGGCCGCGGCGCCAAGGTGCTGCTGGCGGCGCCGGACGATGTGGCAGCGCGCGACCTGACTTTGCCTGTGGCCGCTACGCCGGACCTCGATCCGATCGTGGCGATCCAAGCCTTCTATGTGATGGCGGCTCAATTGTCGGTAGCACGCGGCATGGATCCCGACCAGCCGCGGCATTTGAGCAAAGTGACGAAGACGCAGTAAATCTTGCAGCCGTTTTTGTCGCGCCGGACACGCCGCTAAATAGGGTCAGAGTGAACTTTCTGCGCGCCTTTTGCAGAAACTTCACTCCGCCCCACTTAGCGGGCTACGGAGTGCGTGCCGCGGTGTCAGAAAAAATCCGGTCAACACGCTCCATCTCTCTCCGAATCCGTCATGTGGGGTCAGAGTCGAGTTTCGCGATAAAGCGCCGCGAAAGTCGACTCTGACCCCAGATGACTCCTCCCGGGCTCGCGCCTTGACAAAACCATGACCTGGTTTTCGTCGCGCCTGATGCATGCAGCTAACTGGGGTCGGAGTGAACTTTCTGCGCGCTTTTTGCAGAAACTTCACTCCGACCCCAGATGACTCCGCGCCTTAAAACACGTGCCGCATCCCCATGCGCAGCAAGCCCTGCGCGCTATTACTCGACGGCGCGAACGAATTTCCGATGACGCCATTCACGCCGCGCGACGTCCGTCGGTAATCGGCAGATACATACAGATCGCTGCGCTTGGATAGATGGTAATCCAGCCCCAGCGACAGCTGATTCGCCTTGGTCCCTTCGAAATGCATGCGCTGGTAGCCCAGCGTGCCGTCCAGCGCCGCGCTGAGATGGTAGCGGCCGCCGACCTCGATCAGGCGCAGATCCGATGCCTGGCCATAGCCGCGGAACGCGATATCCGCAAAATTCGCCATGGCGGTCAGGTTCCCGATGTCATAGGCGGCGCCGATGGCGAAGATCTTCTGGCTGTCGATCGCCATGTTCTTGAACGGAACGCGCTCGCCGCTTTCGGCATCGATGACGAAGGTCGGCTGGCCGAGGAAATGGGTCAGGCCCAGGCTTGGATAAGGTCCGATCGCCTGGGTGCCGCGCGGCGTGTTCAGACGCATGTAGGCAACGCCGGCGGCAAACGGCCCGCGGGCATAATGGGCGCCGATATTCCAGGCCGTGCCGCTGCCGGCGCCTTCGCTGTCATTTTCGTCCGGATGCAGGCTCTTGTCGGCAAATGAATACAGCGCGCCGAAGGTCAGCCCGTTGAAATCGGCGCTGGCGAGCTTGACCGAACGCTGGATGGCGTTGCCGGCAATGCGGTCGAAATTCCCCTGGTGCGCAGCGTAGCCGCTGGCGCCGGCGCTGATGTTGAAGGGCGTGACATAGTCGTTGATCAGATCGTACTGGGTGCCGAAGGTCATTTGCCCGTAGCGGTTGGCAAAGCCGACCATGGCCACCCGGTCGAACATCGTACCCGGCGAAGACAAGGAACCGTCGTCCAGATTGAAGCTGCTTTCCAATTGGAACACGGCATTCAGCCCGCCCCCCAGGTCTTCCACTCCCTTCACGCCCCAGCGGTTCGGTTCCATCACGCCGGTATCCAGCTTGGCGTTGCGATGCCCGTTGTCATTATTGACGAAGGTGACGCCGGCATCCAGCACGCCATAAAACACGACGGAGCTTGGTGCGGCGGCTTTCTTTTCGCTGACCGGGATCTCGGTTTGCGCCTGGGCGACGGGAGAAAATGCCAATGCGCAGCTGCCGCCGATGATGCTCAATAAAATTTTCATAATGTATTCCGATAATGTGTTCCACAGTTTTCAGATGCCGCAAACCTGCTGCCGGAGGTACTGCGTCCGGCGGCGGCTTGCTGTTCAAACAGGTATCAATGCAGGTTCAGAACCACTGCCCGTAACGGCGGATGTAGATGGTCTTCACGGTTTGCGCCAGGATCATGTAGCCGACCATGGTGGCGACCAGCCAGTAGAAGTACGATGTATCCAGCGCGACGAAGCCGATCGATTGCGCCAGCGGCGAGAACGGCAGGTAGCAGCCGATCGCAATCGCGATGCCGGTCGACAGCAGCACCGGCAGCGCCGCCGTGCTTTGGAAGAACGGTACCTTGCGGGTGCGCAGCATGTGCACCACCAGCGTCTGCGACACCAGGCCTTCGATGAACCAGCCTGAATTCATGATGCTCTGACCGGCGCTGCCGCCATCCGCCGCATACATCGCGCCGGCGCCGAACACGGTCCACATCAGGATATAAGTGGTGATATCGAACACCGACGAAGTCGGGCCGATCCAGATCATGAAGCGCCGGATATTGCCGGCATCCCATTTGCGCGGCTTCTTGAGGAAGTCTTCATCCATCTTGTCCCAGGGCAGCATCATCTGCGAGATGTCATAGATCAGGTTCTGAATCAGCAGATGCACCGCCAGCATCGGCTCCCAAGGCAGCCAGGCGGAAGCCACCAGCACCGAAAACACATTGCCGAAATTGGAGCTGGCCGTCATGTTCAGGTACTTGAGGATATTGCCGAAGGTCTCGCGGCCTTTGACCACGCCTTCTTCCAGCACCATCAGGCTCTTTTCCAGCAAGATGATGTCGGCGGTTTCCTTGGCGATATCGGCGCCGGTATCGACCGAAATGCCGACGTCGGCGTCGCGCAGCGCCGGCGCGTCGTTGATGCCGTCGCCCAGGAAGCCGACGGTGTGGCCATTGGCCTGCAGCGCCTTGACCACGCGCGATTTCTGCAGCGGCGTCAGTTTGGCGAACACAGTGGTGTACTTGACCGCCTCGTTCAGCTGCTGCTCGGACATGGCCTCGATTTCCTGGCCGGCCAGCGGCGTGCCGGGATCGAGGCCGACGTCGCGGCAGACCTTGAGCGTGACGATGGCGTTATCGCCGGTCAGCACCTTGACGGCTACACCGTATTCCTGCAGGGCGCGGATGGCCGGCGCCGCTGAATCCTTGGGGGGATCGAAGAAAGTGAGGAAGCCGCGCACCACCAGTTGCGCTTCGTCTTCGGTCTTGTACTGCGCCTTGGCGTGGGCGGGGTCGATCTGGCGCGTGGCGACGATCAATACGCGATAGCCCTCCTCATTGTATTCGCGCGCCTGTTCCAGCAGCGCGGTACGGGCTTTGGCATCCAGCACGCCTATCGCATTGCCCTGTTGCGTATGGCTGCATACCGCCAGCATTTCTTCGACGGCGCCTTTCGACACCATCAGCTGCGCACCGCCCTGGTCCTCGACGATCACCGACAAACGGCGGCGCACGAAGTCGAAGGGCATTTCATCGATCTTGCTGTATTGCAGCAGCTTGGCGGCCGGACCGCGCTCGTCGGCATGGCTGACGATGGCGATATCCATCAGGTTCTTTTGCCCGCTCTGGTGAAAACTGTTCAGCCACGCCAGCTGCAGGATGCTTTCATCCTTGTTGCCGCTGATGTCGAGATGGCGTTCCAGGATGATCTTGTCCTGCGTCAGGGTGCCGGTCTTGTCGGTGCACAGCACATCCATGGCGCCGAAGTTCTGCACCGAGTTGAGGCGCTTCACCACCACCTTGCGGCGCGCCATCGCCATCGCTCCTTTGGCCAGGTTGGCCGAGACGATCATCGGCAGCATTTCCGGCGTCAGCCCGACCGCCACCGCCAGCGCGAAGGTCAGGGCCGACATCCAGTCGCCCTTGGTGACGCCGTTGATCATGAAGACGATGGGAACCATCACCAGCATGAAGCGGATCAGCAGCCAGGAAACACTGCTGACGCCGCGGTCGAAACTGGTTTCGATACGCTTGTGGCTAACCACATTCTTGGCCAGCGAACCGAAATAGGTATTGGCGCCGGTGGCCACCACCACCGCAGTGGCGGTGCCGCTGACGACATTGGTCCCCATGAAGCAGATATCGGACAGATCGAGCAGGTCGGCCTGGCTGTCTGCCGCAAGATTGGCGTCGGCGGATTTCTGCGCCACCGCACCCAGCGTGTCGTATTTTTCCACCGGCAGCGCTTCCCCGGTCAGCACAGCCTGGCTGATGAACAAGTCGCGCGAGGTGAACAGGCGGATATCGGCCGGGATCATATCGCCGGCCTGCAGGCTGACGATATCGCCCACCACCAGTTCGCGCATCGGAATTTCCTGGCGCTGGGGATTGGCGGCGTCATTGGTCCGGCGCAGCACGGTGGCGGTGGTGCGCACCATCGATTTCAGCCGTTCGGCAGCCTTGTTCGAACGGTATTCCTGGAAGAAGCGCAGCAGGCTGCTGATGGTCACCATCGTCACCAGGATGATCACGCCCTTCCAGCTGCGCTCGTCCGGCTCGGCCAGGTGGACATCGAGGATATAGCTGATGGTAGCCAATATCAGCAGCACGATCACGAAGGGATTCTTGAAAGACAGGGCCAACTGCAGCAGGGCGTGCGGCGCCTTGTCGTGCGCTACTTCATTGGGTCCGGAGCGCTGCAGGCGTTCGGCGGCGTCATCGTTGAACAAGCCGAAAGGCGAGGTTTTGGTGCGGTTGAAGGTCGATTGAATCGGCTTGCCGGACTCTTCGACGACGCGCATCGAGATTTTCTGTTCCGGCGCAGAGGATCCGGAAATGAACCCTTTCTGCTTCTGCTTGGGCTTGCCCGCTTTGGTCTTGGGTGTCTGGTGCATGTGATTTTCCTGTGCCGCATGGACGGCACGGGAAAATCCTGTCTTTATTCAGACAATACGATCCCCTGCCGCGCCACGGCTAAGCGTGTTCGGTTGGTCAAAAATTTGGGACGAAGGTCGCCCGCTGTGGTTATCGCGCTGACTATCCAAGCGGGCGGCCTATCGCCACCTTCGCTGTCGTCTTCCATATGCTTCCTTGCATTGAAAAGTAGTTGAGTGGATGCCCCCGTAAAAACGGGAGCGGATTTTTACTGCGGCATGAAGAGGGGCGCCACGTGCGCATGCGGCCGGCTGTGCGCCGCCTGCGGCCACAACAGGTTCAGCAGAATGAACAGCCAGGCCAGCGCTGCCATCAGCGCCAGCAGTACGGCGCTTCTTGCGCTCAAAAATTGATGATGCATGCCGATTCCTTAGCGGCCGCTTATCAGCGTGCCGTACATGCCATAGCTCTGGGCTGGCTGGCGCTGTTGCCGCGAGCCCACGTCACCGGAATGGCGTGCATGGCTGGCGGCCTGGGAAGAAGTCCAGCCGAAAGTCCAGCCCTTGGACGGCGTTCCTGCGATGCGCTGTTGCTGAGCGTTGATGAATGATTTGATAGTCATGATTGGCCTCGATAGACGTGTTTGCATAGCGGCTCTCCGGAGGAAGAACCGTGATCGAAGGCAGGGGCGGCGGACTAGAGCCGTTGACTATGCAACAGGCTGAAATTGGAAACGCTGTGCGCCCTGCTTGCGTATTAAAGATGTTTTACGTAAGCGGCAACTGGGGGGACAGTCCATGTCAACATTCCTTTATAAACGCGCTGGAGCGGCAGCAAAAGCAGCCGGCAGCTGGTGGGCGGACTGGACGAGCGATGGCGCTCATGCAGCGTGGGGCGGCAACGGCGTGCCAGGAAAAATCGACCATGCCAATCTCCTCGAACCGAGATCCGGTAACGCAAGGACGCGATCAGTCAGCGCGAACACAGCCGCAAACGCGGGGCGCGAAGAATCTCGTCGCTGCACGGCAGAAACGACGGAATAGCCGGAACAAACGGATTAAATGACTGGATGGGGATGTAAAGTGCGGTCTTGCTGATCGCATCTACAACTCGGCGTGCGCAGAGTCGTAGCGGAGGGAGGTCTGCTACTGCTATGCGTGCTGTGCCGGGCTGATCGCCCATCCACTTCTACTATTAGAACCAGAGTCCACAGAGGACCTCCATATAATGCAATGCCCGAAGTTTATCGATGAAAGAATAGCCATGTCAAGCACAAATCCAGCTATTTCCAAAATCGCCCGCTGCCTGAAACATGGCTCCGGCTGTGGCAATCCAGCCCATGGCACTAAAAATCCGACAGTCGGATAAACTGTGCGGCTGTACTCCACTTTCGAAACCATCATGCAAAACATCCAAGCTGTAGAACTGGCCAAAGCCTATCGCCTGCTGAACCACGGCCCTACCACCATCGTCACCAGCGCCCATGCAGGCGCCAGCAATGTGATGGCGGCGGCGTGGGCCATGGCGCTGGATTTCGATCCGCCCAAAGTGCTGGTGGTGATCGACAAAAGTACGCTCACGCGTGAACTGGTGGAAGCCTCGGGCGAGTTTGCGCTGAACATTCCTACCCGCGCGCAGGCCGAACAGACATTGGCGGTAGGCTCCAGCTCAGGGCGCGACGGCGACAAGTTCGCGGCGCTGGATATTGCGACTTTTCCATCGCAGAAAATCGGCGCGCCGCTGATGTCCGGCTGCCTGGCGTGGCTGGAATGCAAGATCATTCCGGAGCCGCATAATCAGCAGCGCTACGACCTGTTCATCGCCGAGGTGGTGGCCGCCTGGGCCGATGCCGCGGCGTTCTCGGAAGGCCGCTGGCACTTCCCCAGCGAAGACCGGCATTCCGTGCACTACCTGTCCGGCGGCGCCTTCTTCGCCACCGGCGAAGCGTTCAACGTGCAGCTGAAGCCGTAGCGAGGATTCAATTCACGGCAAGCCTGCATCTGCGTGTACCGAGCTTAGCCGCGGCCGATAAATGGCATATTGGTCGCCATCACCGTCATGAACTGAACGTTCGCATCCAGCGGCAAGCTCGCCATGTAGAGCACCGCATTGGCGACATTCTCCACCGACATGGTCGGCTCTACCGCCACCTGGCCATTGGCTTGCAGAATGCCCTGCTCCATGCGCTCCGTCATGTCGGTGGCGGCATTGCCGATGTCGATCTGGCCGCAGGCGATATTGTATTTGCGGCCATCCAGCGAAGTCGACTTGGTCAGGCCCGTAATCGCGTGCTTGGTGGCGGTATAGGCCACCGAATTCGGCCGCGGCACATGCGCGGCGATCGAGCCGTTGTTGATGATGCGGCCGCCGCCCGGCGTTTGCGCCTTCATGATCTTGAACGCTTCCTGCGTGCACAGGAAGGCGCCGGTCAGGTTGACGTCGACCGATGCCTTCCACTGGGCGAAATCAACCTCCTCCAACGACGCCGATTTGGTGAAAATGCCGGCATTGTTGAACAGCAGATCCAGGCGGCCGAACTGTTCGCTGACCTTGGCAAACAGCGCCTTGACCGATACCGGATCGCTGACATCCGCCGATACCGGCAAGGCATGCGCCGCCAGCGCGCCGGCTGCCGCCATCGTCTCCTCCAGCGCTGCAATGCGCCGCCCGGCCAGCACTACACTGTAATCGTTGCGCAGCAGCGCCAGGGCGATGTGCTTGCCGATGCCGGAACCGGCGCCGGTGACTAATGCGACTTTCTTGCTGACTGCCATTTTCCACGCTCCTGACTAGTTATTTCCTTATTCTAACGATGTTTCGGTTTCGGCTCCTCGTTCTCCTGGAGATGGCTTCCAAACTTGTAATAATCAAATGCGACTTTGATCGTTCACGCGGTGATTTTGTTTTGTTAATCTGCCCTGCATGGCGCGCGATTTTTCGGGCGGCCTGAACGACGGAAACAAACGGGAACATCAACCAGGGACCACAACAATATGAAATCAACTGCCATCTTATTCGCAGGCCTGACGCTGCTGTCAGGCCTGGCCCATGCCGACAAGCTGGACGATATCAAGAAAGCCGGCGTGCTGCGCGTGGCTACCTTCGACGGCAATCCGCCGTTCGGCTTTGTCGACCAGAAGACCAATAAAATCATCGGCCTGGATGTCGATTACGCCAATGCCGTCGCCAGGAAACTCGGCGTCAAGGTCGAACTGGTGCCGACCAATCCAGCCAACCGGATTCCCTTGCTGACATCGGGCAAAGTCGACCTGGTGTTCGCCAATTTCACCATCAATCCCGAGCGCGCCCAGGTGATCGATTTCAGCATCCCCTACTTCGCTTCCGGCCAGCAGTTCCTGACCAGGAAAGGCGTGCTGAAAACGGCTTCCCAGATTCCTGATCTGCGCATAGGCACAGACAAGGGCACCACCATGGAAACCACCTTGCGCGAGAAATATCCAGCCGCCAAGGTCGTGCTGTACGACGATACCCCGTTCGCCCTGGCCGCCCTGCGCAATGGCAACGTGCAGGCGATCACCCAGGACGGCTCCAAGCTGATTGCGCTGCTGGCCAATATTCCGGACAAGGAAAAATATGAAATTCCGGCTTTCGCCATTTCCGAAGAATACGAAGGCGTCGGCGTGCCCAAGGGCGAAACCCGGCTGGTGAATACGCTCAACGACACCCTGCGTGAATTTGAAAAGGATGGCACCGCCCTCAAGATCTACGACAAGTGGTTCGGCCCTGATAGCAAATCGCCGCTGCCGCGCCTGTTCAAGATCGGCGACACCAGGCTGAGCCAGAACTGATCTTTCTGCTGCGATTTTTTTACGATTTTCTCTTGCTCTCTGTCTTGCGCTGGCGGTCTTTGCCGATCGCCAGTGTTTTTTTGTTCCTGGCCGTTAAGGGCCGGTGCCTGGCTGTAAAGTAAACATGACTGAGTTTCAATCGCTGCTGGGGCAGGCGCTGGCCCCCAAATACCTGGGCTGGCTGGTGGACGGCTTGTGGATGACGCTGCACGTTTCCGCCGCGGTCGTCCTGCTTTCCACCTTGCTGGGCATCGCGATCGCCGCAGCACGCTCCAGCGAACGCCGCTGGCTGGCGCTGCCGGCTGCTGCATTTCTAGCGGCATTCCGCAATACGCCGCTGCTGGTGCAATTGTTTTTCTGGTACTTCGGCGTCTCCAGCCTGCTGCCGGAGGGTTCGGTAGAGTGGCTCAATACGGTGCATAGCCTGGCGCTCGGCAGCTACCTGACGCTGCGCTGGCCATCCTTCGAGCTGCTCTGCGCCGTGATTGGCCTGAGCCTGTATTCCGCCGCCTATGTCAGCGAAGAAATCCGCGCCGGCATGCGTGGCGTCGCTGCCGCCCAACACCTGGCGGGCGCCGCGCTCGGCCTGACGCGCTGGCAGGTGCTGCGCCACGTGATCCTGCCGCAGGCGCTGCGGATTGCCTTGCCGCCGCTGCTGGGCCAGTACATGAATATCGTCAAGAACACCTCGCTGACCATGGCGATCGGCCTGGCCGAGCTGTCCTATACCTCGCGCCAGGTGGAGGCGCAAACCTTCAAGACTTTCCAGGCTTTCGGCGTGGCGACCTTGTTTTACATCCTTGTGATCGCCGCGCTGGAAGCGGCCGGGCAATTGCTGCAGCGGCGCCGGCGCCTGGCCATGACTGGGAACACGCGGCGATGAGCATGCAATTCAGCGTATTGACGGACAACCTGCCTTATCTGCTGTGGGGCGCTTATCCCGACGGGCCGCTGGGCGGCGCTGCCTTGACGGTGTTGCTGAGCCTGGGCTCGGCGCTGGCGTCGGCAGTGCTGGGGTTGCTGCTGGGGATAGCCTTGTCGATGTCGCGCGGCTTTCTTCATTTTCTGCTGACTGCGGTAATCGGCTTCTTCCGGGCGATTCCAGTGCTGATGTTGATTTTCTGGACTTATTTCCTGTTGCCGGTCGTGTTCCATGTGGACATGCCGGGGGTGTTGTCGGTGATGTGCGCCTTGGCGCTGATTGGCGGCGCTTATCTGGCGCATTCGGTGCATGCGGGGATCAGCGGCATCGGCGGCGGTCAGTGGGATGCGGGGTTGTCGCTGGGGATGACGCAGGTGGCTGTATTGCGGCATATCGTGCTGCCGCAGGCTTTGCAGATGATGCTGCCGTCTTTCGTGAATCAGTGGGTGACCTTGATCAAGGACAGTTCGCTGGCGTATATCGTCGGCGTGGGCGAGTTGTCGTTCGTGGCGGCGCAGGTCAATAGCCGGGTGATGATTTATCCGGCGGAGATTTTCATGTTTATCGGCTTCATTTATTTTGTGCTGTGTTCGGGGCTGGGGTGGTTTGCGCATTGGGTGGCGGACTATTTCCGCCCGACCCAGGATAAGCGCTTGCTTCAGGCCACCACTACCTGAGTGTGGCCGGTTGCATTCCGGCCGGCTTTCTTCACCACGATGTCGACGTCGCGCCCCAGACGGTTCAGACACTCCACCATCTTGGCCTGGCTGATGCCTCTGAATTTTCCTCGCAGCATTTCCGAGAGCTTGGGTTGGGGCATTCCCAACAGTTCGGCGGCTCTCTGCTGAGTCAAGTGCCGGCCCTTGATGATTTGTGCGATTTCATGAGCCAGCTTGGCCTTGACGAGCATCTCATCAGCATCAGGGAAACCCAGGTCGGCATAGGGATTGTCGCTGCCGATTTCAATATCGATGCCATTAAAAGTAACTTTCTGATTCACTCTCTGCTCCTTTGCATTGCGATTACAGCTTTCAATCGCGTTCGAATCAAATCCATATCCGGCTTGGGTGTGGCGCTACCGCTAACGGACTTTTTCTGAAAACAATGCAGTACGTAAAGCTTCTCGATATAGCGTACTGTGTATATGGCGCGATATGTATTCCCCTGGCAGTCTTCTACTATTTCCAGGACACCTGCGCCGCCAAAGCCTTTCAACGGCTTGGCCTGATCGTGCTTACTACCGATTTGGGCCAAATGCAGCGCATAACCAAAAGCAGCCTGAACTTCTACCGGCATCTCACCCAAATCTTTTTTCGCTGATCCGACCCAGCGCAAAGGCCGTAAAAAAGAAGATATCATGGATTATACCCAAATGTAGATAAAATACGACCCCACCGTTCAGTAATCAATGTGCAGATCAACCTGGATTGACTAACAGCAGATTGAATTTATACTGTACATACATACAGTATAATATCTGCTCTCATATACTTGGGCCTAATTCCATTTCGTCATGCCTCTCTCTGCCAACGCCTCATCCAGCCTCGCCGCTGCGGTTCAGTCGGTTGTTTCGACTTTGCCGCATGCCTTGTGGCGGGCGGATCAGATGGGGTCTTACCAGGGGGCGGTCACGGCTTCCGGGTATGCGGCGCTGGATCGGGAGTTGCCGAATGGCGGCTGGCCGCATTCGGCGTTGATTGAACTGCTGCTGCACCAGAGCGGCTGCGGCGAGATGCGGCTGCTGCAGCCGGCTTTGCTGCAGATTGCGCAACAGCGGCGGATCGTGCTGCTGCAGCCGCCGCATTTGCCGCAGCTGGCCGCCTGGGAGGATGCCGGACTGGCGAGCGAGAAATTGCTGTGGATTAAGACCTCTCGCAGCGTCGATGCGCTATGGTCGGCTGAACAGGTCTTGCGCAACGGCAGTTGCGGCGCGCTGCTGATGTGGCAGATGCATGTCCGTGGCGAAGCCTTGCGCCGCCTGCATCTGGCCGCGCAGGCCAGCGACACCATGCTGTGGATGATCCGCCCGCTCAGCGCCGCCCACGAATCGTCGCCCTCGCCCTTGCGTCTGTCCTTGCAGCCGGCCCGCAATGGCGTCGAGATCCAGCTGCTCAAGCGCAAAGGACCTCAGCATGAATACGCTTTCTACCTGCCGCTGCCGCCCATCGTCCCCGAAATCGCCGCGGCTACGCCCACTTTGTTAACCCCTTCGGCAACACCCCATCATGGCTCTCTGGATAGGCATACACCTTCCGCTGTTGGCACTGGAAACCTTGCGCCCGCGCTGGTCTAAGCCCTGCATGTTCGCGGTGCTGGAACATGAACAGGTGCTGGCCATGAGCGCCAGCGCAGCGGCCGCCGGCGTGCGTCCGGGCATGCGCCGCGGCGGCGTGCTGGCGCTGGCGCCGGAAGCCTTGCTGTGCGAACGCGAAACAACGCGTGAGCAAGGCGCGCGCGACGATATCGCGCTGACGCTGCTGCAGTACACGCCGGAAGTCGCGCATGCCGAAGAAGACTCGCTGCTGCTCGACGTCAGCGCCAGCCTGAGCGCTTTCGGCGGCCGCTTGGCGTTGTGCCGCCGCATCCGCGACAGTATCCAGGCGCTTGGCTTCAGCCTTCAGCTCAGCATGGCGCCGACCGCCCAAGGTGCATGGCTGCTGGCTCGCTTTCGACGACGCCATCGCAACCCTCCCTTGCCACGGCAACGGCGCAGCCTGGGCATGGCCAGCATGCAGCGCCGGCTGGATGCACTGCCGTTCGTGATCCTGCCGGCGGCCCGCCCTTATCAGGAATGGCTGGCCGGCATCGGCTGCCAGACCTTGGCCGATCTGCGCAAGCTGCCGCGCGCCGGCCTGCAGCGGCGCAGCGACCAGCAGCTGCTGGCCAGCATGGACCGCGCCTACGGCACGGCGCCGGAAATTTTCGCCTGGGTGCAGCCGCCGCCGACTTTTTCCGCCTGGCTGGAACTGCCTGACCGCATCGAGCATGCCGAGGCGGTGCTGTTTGCCGCGCGCCGCCTGGTGCTGCAGATGACAGGCTGGCTGGTGGCGCAGCAGCTGGCGGTTTCCTGCTTCCGGCTGTCGCTGGAACATGAACGCGGCCGCCAGGCGATTGCGCCGACGCCGCTGGAAATTTCGCTGGCCGAAGCCGCTTGGCATGATGAACATCTGCTGCGTTTGCTGAAAGAACGGCTGGGCCGATTGCAGCTGGAAGCGCCGGTGATCGCCTTGCGCCTGCAAGCCACGCAGGTAGCTCCCATGCTGCCGCCGACCGCCTCGCTGTTTCCCGAACCGGGCGGCACGCCGGGCGCCTACGCCCGCTTGCTGGAACTGTTAAGCGCGCGGCTGGGCAGCGAAAATGTGCTGCAGCCTGCAGCCCAGGCCGATCACCGCCCGGAAGTGGCGAATGCCTGGCAACCCGCTACCGCCCAAGGCCGCCGGACGCCGGACGAGAACAGACGCGCACTCCCGCCTGCGCGCCCGTTCTGGCTGCTGCAGGCGCCGCTGGCCCTGGCAGTGCGCAATCATCGTCCCTTCTACAACTCTCCTTTGCGGCTGCTGGCCGGCCCTGAACGCATCGAATGCAGCTGGTGGGACGGCGCGGCGGCGGTGCGCGATTATTTCATCGCGGAAGGCGAAGACGCCGCCTGCTACTGGATCTACCGGCAACGCAGCGGCGATGAAATCCACTGGTTCCTGCATGGCTTGTTCGCCTGATGACGGGGATGCAGAGCCATGGATGAAATCAGCGCCTCGCCAACCCCCATTCTGCCAGGCTCGCTACCGGAATACGCCGAGCTGCAATGCGTTTCCAATTTCAGTTTCCTGCGCGGCGCCTCGCATCCCGAGGAACTGGTGGAACGCGCAGCCCAGCTCGATTACCGGGCGCTGGCGCTGACCGATGAATGCTCGCTGGCCGGCGTCGTGCGCGCTCATGTGGCAGCCAAGGCACATCATTTGCAACTGCTGATCGGCAGTCAGTTTCAGCTGCATGAAGCCGACGGCAGCCCGGCCTTTTCATTGATTGCACTGGCGCAGAACCGCGAAGGCTACGGCAACCTGTCGGAACTGATCACGCTGGCGCGCAGCCGCGCCGGCAAAGGCCATTACCTGCTGACGCCGCAAGACCTGGACAACCCCGAGGCCGACCACGCCCATCTGCGCCAGCTGCCCGACTGCCTGCTGATCCTGCTGCCCGCGCATGGCATAGCCAGCGCCACGCTGATGCAGCAAGCAGCATGGCTGCGCGCCAATTTCCCGCAGCGCTGCTGGCTCGGCCTGACCTTGCTGCACCAGGCCGGCGACGAACGGCAACGCGCCGTCGTCGAGCAAGTGGCGCAGGCGCAAGGCTTGCCGATAGTGGCCACCGGCGATGTCTGCATGCACCGGCGCTCGCGCAAGCCGCTGCAGGATACGATGACGGCGATCCGCATCGGCAAACCGGTCGCCGCCTGCGGCTATGCGCTGGCGCCCAACGCCGAGCAGCACCTGCGCGCCCGGCTGCGGCTGGCCAACCTGTATCCGGCGGCGGCGCTGGCGGCCACAGTGAAGATTGCCGAACAATGCAGTTTCTCGCTGGATGAACTGCGCTATGAATATCCGGATGAAGTGGTGCCGGCCGGCCATACAGCCGCCAGCTACCTGCGCCAGCAAACCTATCTCGGCGCGCGGCGGCGCTACGCCGATGCCATTCCGGCAGCGGTGCAGAACCAGCTGGAGGACGAACTGGAGATCATCCATGCGCTGAAGTACGAATCCTATTTCCTGACGGTGTACGACATCGTCCAGTTCGCCCGCAGCAAGGAGATCCTGTGCCAGGGCCGCGGCTCGGCCGCCAATTCGGCAGTGTGCTACTGCCTCGGCATCACCGAGGTCGATCCCTCGCGCAGTACCTTGCTGTTCGGCCGTTTCATCAGCAAGGAGCGCGACGAGCCGCCTGACATCGATGTCGATTTCGAGCATCAGCGGCGCGAAGAAGTGATCCAGTACATCTATGAAAAATACGGCCGCCGCCGCGCTGCTCTGACCGCCGTGGTGATCAGCTACCGGCCGCGCAGCGTATTGCGCGATGTCGGGAAGGCGCTCGGGGTCGATCCCAGCCTGGTCGACCAGGTCGCCAAATCGCAGCGCTGGTGGGACGACAAGCAGCAATTGCAGCAGAACTTCCGCGAACTGGGCATCGCCCCCGATACCCCGATTGCCGAGCACTGGGCCGGGCTGTCGCATACGCTGATGGGTTTTCCGCGCCACCTGTCGCAGCACCCGGGCGGCTTCGTCATCTCGCGCGGCAAGCTGTCGCGGCTGGTGCCTATCGAGAACGCGGCGATGCCGAACCGCAGCGTGGTGCAATGGGACAAGGACGACCTCGATGCGCTGCGCATCCTCAAGGTCGACGTGCTGGCGCTAGGCATGCTGTCGATGCTGCAGCGGGCGCTGGCGATGGTTTCCCAGCAGCGCGGCGCTTCCTTTGAAATGCAGGACATCCCGCGCGAAGATCCGGCCACCTACGAGATGATTCGCAAGGCCGACACGATAGGCGTGTTCCAGATCGAAAGCCGAGCCCAGATGAGCATGCTGCCGCGCCTCAAGCCCAAGGAATTCTACGATCTGGTGATCCAGGTCGCCATCGTCCGGCCCGGGCCGATCCAGGGCGGCATGGTGCATCCCTACCTGCAAAACAGGAAGAAAGATCCGGAGCAGATCGTTTATCCGAGCAAGGAATTAAAAAAGGCATTGGAACGCACCCTGGGAATCCCGATATTTCAGGAACAAGTGATGCAGATCGCCGTCATCGCCGCCGGCTTCACCCAGGGCGAAGCGGACGAGCTGCGCCGTTCGATGGCGGCCTGGAAGCGCAAAGGCGGCCTGGAAAAATTCGAGCGCAAGCTGATCGACGGCATGGTCGCAAAAGATTATAAAAAAGATTTCGCCGAAGCCATCTTCAAGCAGATCCAGGGCTTCGGCGAATACGGTTTCCCGGAAAGCCACGCCGCCAGTTTCGCCCTGCTGGCTTACGCCAGCTCCTGGCTCAAATGCCACGAACCGGAAGCTTTCCTGGCGGCGCTGCTGAACAGCCAGCCGATGGGATTTTATTCGCCTTCGCAGCTGGTGCAGGATGCGCGCCGGCATGGCGTCGACGTGCTGCCGGTGGATATCAACCGCAGCAACTGGGAAGCCGCACTGGAGCCCACCGCATCGGCGCGGCCGGCGGTCAGGCTGGGACTCAGCCTGGTGCGCGGCTTGAGTTTCGACAATGCCGAAGAAATCGAAGCCGCGCGCGCGGTGCGCCCCTTCAGCGACCTCAAGGACATGGCTTTGCGTACCGGCCTCAGGCGCGACCAGCTGCAGGCGCTGGCCGCCGCCGGCTCGCTCGCGCCGATCTCCGGCAACCGCCGCCAGGCCTTGTGGCAGGCCTTGGTCAGCGCACCCGAAAAAGGCTTGCTCAGGCCCGCCCAGGTCAACGAGGAAGAACTGTTGCTGGCGCCGCCGGGAGAAGCGGAGAACATCCTGCACGATTACCACGCGCTGGGCCTGACCCTGGGCCGCCATCCGCTGGCGCTGCTGCGGACAACCCTGAACGCCAGGCGCTTTCTGCCGGCCGATGTGCTGAACACCTTTGCCGACGGCCAGCTGGCGCGCGCCTGCGGCATCGTCACGGTGCGCCAGCGCCCCGGCACGGCCAAGGGCGTGGTGTTCGTCACCCTGGAAGATGAAACCGGTACCGTCAACGTGATCGTCTGGCCCGACCTGGTGGACCGCCAGCGCAAGGAATTGCGGGGAGCAGCCTTGATGGGCGTATATGGGGTCTGGCAAACCCACGAAGGCGTCAGCCATCTGGTGGCCAAACGGCTGGTCGATCTGTCGCCGCTGCTGGGCAGGCTGAACACCAGCAGCCGCGACTTTCATTGAAGCGAAAGCACCCTATTTTTGCTGCGGCATGTGCATGTGGTCGGGATGCGCATCGAGCATCAGGTCGATGCCGGCGCCGGGATCTTCGCTGCCGTCTTCCTGCACCGCCACCGCGCGCTGCAAACCCTCCTCATGCGCCAGGTCGCGCTTGCGCTGCCAGTTGACCGCCGCCAGCCCGCCCACGCCCAGCACCGCCAGGCAGGCCGCCGGCACCAGCATCGGCGTCACATTGCTGTTGGTCAGCTTGCCGACATAGGGCATCAGGTTCTGGCCGAAGAAGCCGCCCAGGTTGCCGATCGAATTGATGGCGGCGATGCTGGCCGCCGCGCGCGCGCCCTGGAAGAACTTCGGCGGCAAGGACCAGAAACAGGGATACAGCAAGGTGATGCAGGCGCCGCCGACCACCAGCGCGCCGAAGCGCAGCACATTGGAATCCAGCAGCGCGCTGGAGGCGAAGCACACCAGCCCCAGCAGGCCGATCACGGCGATCGCCTTGTACACCACGCGGTCATGCCGCAATTTCCCCGGCAGCCACAGCAGCAGCAAGACCGCCAGGCCCCACGGCATCATGTTGAGCAAGCCATTGATGGTGGAACTGACGCCGAAGCCCTTGACCAGCGTCGGCAGCCAGTAGGTGACGCCGTACAGCGAAGTCGACATCAGCATGTAGGTGGCAGCAAACATCAGTACGCGCAGGTCCCACAAGGCCGCCAGCGGATTGCCGCGGGTGACGTTGGCCGGCGTGTCGCGCCGCATCATGTCGTTCAGCTTGATCTTCTGCGCCGCCGACAGGAACCTGGCTTCATCGATGGAACCCGGCAGGTATCCCATCACCACCAGCGTCAGCAGCACCGCCGGCGCGCCGGTGGCGATGAACACCCATTGCCAGCCCGCCAGCCCCAGCGTGCCGTTCAGGTTCAGCAGCAAGCCGCCGACCAGCGCCCCCAGCATGTTGGCCAGCGCGCTGCCGAGCGTAAACACGCCCAGCACCCGGGTCCGGTATGCCTGCGGAAACCAGAGCGTGAGGTAATAGATCACGCCAGGATAGAAGCCGGCTTCGGCCACGCCCAGCATGAAGCGCAGCACGTAGAACATCGGCAGCGAAGTGGTGAAGCCCAGCAGGATCGTCACCGCGCCCCAGGTGAACATGATGCGCGCCAGCCAGACCCGGGCGCCGTATTTGTGCAGAGCCAGCGTGCTGGGGATTTCAAACAGCAGGTAGCCGATGAAAAACAGGGAAGCGCCAAGGCCGTAGGCCGCCTCGCTCATGTGCAAGGCATGCACCATGTCCAGCTTGGCGAAGCCGACGTTCTGGCGGTCGATGAAGGACACCAGGAACATCACGATCAGCAATGGCATCAGGCGCCACGCTACTTTCTTCATCAACTGGTCTTCAGACAGCGCGGTATTTGACTGCACGATGGGTCTCCGTTTTCTTGTGTGAGTCCGTCGTCTGCGGCGACGGATGAAGTACTGCAAACATCTGCTGCGAAATCAGCCAGGCCAGTGACGCTGCCATATGGGCGCCACCTTGGGATGGGTTTCTATATTGTCGAGCAGCGCCAGGAAATCCGGCCGGGCTTTTCCCAGGTGTCCCCGTGCGCCCGACCATTTGCTCACCACAGCCGCCAGCAGGTCGAGCGCGCCGGGCTCGGCGCCGTTCAGGAATGGGCTTGCGGCATATGTATCGGCAAAGATTTCCCAATAGCGGTACAGGCGCTCGCGCGCCCCTTGCCGGATCCGCTCCTTGATCGCCTCGTCGGCGTTGAGACACCAGCGCTCCGGATAATCGATCACGCCGATGGCCGCATAGCAGTTAGCCGCGATGAACACCAGGCCGCGAATGGCCTGGGCGCGCTGCATTGCGTTGTCAGGCAACAAACGGGCGGAGGGATAGGTCAATCCGAGATGCAGCAGGATCGCGGCGCTTTCGGTGAGCACGCTGCCATCCGGCAGCTGCAAAGTGGGGATTTGCCTGAGAGGGTTGCATTGCTGCAGCTCGTCGACTGCCGAACCCGGCTCCCAGGAGGCCGCATCAACCAGCCGGCAGCCCTGCCCGGCCAGCTCCAGCGCGATTTCCACCACGGCAGAGCCGCAGCCCTTGAAGCCATAGAGTGTGTACATGCGACCCCGCCGTTCTATCTTTTGGAAGATAAATTCTAACAGGGAGTGAAGCCGTCAGATCGTCGGAGCCACTTCGAGATAGAACAGGAGTCCGGGAGGCTTCTTCTTTATCCACAGACGGCCATCATCGCCAGCATATCCAGGATGCGGCCAAACCTGCATGCCACGGTATTTATCCCACGGGGCGTTTTGCGATCCTCTATCCCGACGCTTATTTTTCAGCATTTTGGAAAATATCAAAAATTTAACTAAGTTCCATAATAACAATAGAATCGACAAGGTATGTTGACGTATTATTAACAAACATTGGCTGCACGCACTGCCGCTGGTTCTCCCACTCTTTGACGACTTGATTGAAGGAACACAACATGTATTTCGGCGTCGATCCACACCATCCCGAGTTAAACAGCCTGATCCAAACCACCATCAGCGCGACGATCGAGAAGCACGGCAAATTGCATGTTTATGCGCTGGTCGATGGCGTCTTCGACGACAACCTAGGCCGCCAGCTTTGGGAGTACAGCCAACAACGCGACAGCGGCGTCGTCTCGCTGTATGACAACACCGTGTTAAGCGGATACGAAGAATGCGCGCCGTTTCTGGTGGCGCTGTCGCCGGAGAATCTGCCGACTCTGCTCACATTCGCTGAAGACAAACCGATGCTGAGCATCCTGCAAAGTCCGCTCTCCATCGGCGCCCTGCAACAGCATTTTGCGGCATTTCTTCAGATCCGCACCACGTCCGACGGCTTGCGCATGCCACTGCGGTTTGCCGATGCCATGTGCAGCCAGAATGCCCTGAACATGTTCAATGACGCGCAGCGCAGCGCGTTCTGTGCCGGCTTCATCGCCTGGCATCTGATCAACCGCCAAGGCACGCTCAGCACCGTCGACGGCACTTGCCTGGATGCGACAGCCTATACGCAACCCGCCGTCGGCGAAGGCAATGCCATCGATATCACCGACCGGCAATACGTTGCGCTGATCGACGGCGGCGAGGCGGATTACATCCTGTGCAATTTTGCTGAAAAAGTACCGCAAATCACTACGGGTCGTAAAGCATCCGTACTGTACACGATGATTGCCGGGTTGCTGGTCGAGATGGATCAACGCCGCATCAAGAACGATGCCGACCGGCGCAATTTAATGGTAGAGGCATTATTGATGCCGGATCGACAGCAAGCCCTGTCCTTGTTGGATACAGCGCAAGAACACGGCGTCGAGGCTGCACTGCAACGTGCCACCTAATCAATTGAAGACTGGCCATGCCATCCAACTTCAATCAAAGGAAACCTATGCGCCTCAAACATGTACTGTTATTTACCGTAACGCTGGCACTTACCGCGTGCGCAACAACACCGCCATACGTCCCGTCAGAAAAGATAACAAAGCTGCTCAATCTTAAGTTGGTGCCGGTTGATATATCTTGTGCAGCCCATCCAGGCGTGGGTTACATCCACGATTTTTACGTAAAAGAGCCTTTTAGCTCGCGCATGGCAGGCGGACTCAGTTGTGGTGGCACGGTCGCAGCCGGTTACATGCTTCCCAAACAGTGGGAGCCGGGGATGAAAGTCAAGGTGCGCTGGAAACCCAATGGGCGCGACTGGATAGAAAAGACCACCACGATCAGGCGTTATGAAAGAGTCGGCACGCTGTTTGTCCATTTCTTTGCGAACGATGAAGTACGTGTATTGTCGGCTTTTGCTTATCCCGGTCCACATCATCCAATTCCAATGGATCTTACCGTTGCTCCACCGGAGGAAGAATAAATGAGCACTCCTATCCAATCAGCACCGCTGCACATTTCCGATAGCGCCGAAAATAAAATGCTGATGACTGCCGCCGAATGCCGCGCTGTGCAAGGCATGGATGGGCAGCCGGCAAAAAATGCGCCGCCATCCAACTTCAACCAAAGGAAATCTATGCGCCTCAAACAGGTACTGTTATTTACCGCAACGTTGGCGCTTACCGCCTGCGCAACAACACCGCCGTATGTCCCGTCGGAAAAGATAACAAAGCTGCTCAATCTTAAGTTGGTGCCGGTGTCGATAGCTTGTGCAACCCATTCTGGCGTGGGCTACATCCACGATTTTTACGTAAAAGAGCCTTTTAGCTCGCGCATGGCAGGCGGACTCAGTTGTGGTGGCACGGTCGCAGCCGGTTACATGCTTCCCAAACAGTGGGAGCCGGGGATGAAAGTCAAGGTGCGCTGGAAACCCAATGGACGCGACTGGATAGAAAAATCCACCACGATCAGGCGTTATGACGAGGCGGGGGATATTGTTGTTCATTTTTTTGTAAACGATGAGGTACGAATAGTCTCATCTGCTCGTTATGGTTCAGAAAGCCCAAACCATCCAATTCTTAAAAACATCGCCGTCGCTCCGCCGGAGGAAGAATAAATGAATGCTCCTATCCAATCAGCACCGCTGCGCATTTCCGATAGCGCCGAAAATGAAATGCTGATGACTGCCGCCGAATGCCGCGCTGTGCAAGGCATGGATGGGCAGCCGGCAAAAAATGCGCCGCCATCCAACTTCAACCAAAGGAAATCTATGCGCCTCAAACATGTACTGTTATTTACCGCAACGCTGGCGCTTACCGCCTGCGCAACAACACCGCCGTACGTCCCGTCGGAAAAGATAACAAAGCTGCTCAATCTTAAATTGATGCCAGTGTCGCTATCGTGTTTTTCCCATCCTGGAGTGGGTTACATTTATGCGTTTTATGTTCAGGAACCGTTTAGCTCCCGCATGGCAAGTGGGCTGGATTGTGGCGGCATTGTCGCAGCCGGTTACATGCTCCCCAAACAGTGGGAGCCGGGAATGAAAGTCAAGGTGCGCTGGAATCGGCCAATCAAGAGAGAAGACAATTGGATAGAAAAAACCACCACGATCAGGCGGTATGAACGAGCAGGAACGCTTACCGTTCACTTCTTTAAAAATGACGAAGTACGCGTCGTTTCTTCTCCTCTTTACTCATCAAGCAGTCCCCTCCATCCCATTCTTAAAGATGTCGTGATTGCCCCGCCGGAGGAAGAATAAATGAGTGCATCTATCCAATCGGCACCGCTGTACATTTCCGATAACGCCGAAAACGAAATGCTGATGACTGCCGCCGAATGCCGTGCCGTGCAAGACATGGACGGGCAGCCGGCAAAAAATGCACCGCCCTGCCAGAAATTTGTCCACATTGGTTTGTTCTTCGACGGCACCAACAACAACATGATTCGGGATGAGCCGTTGCAATCCCATACGAATGTCGTCAAATTGTACAAAGCCCATAAAGCTTTTGATCGCGATGGTGCTCTGCAAGAGCCGGGACACTATCGGATTTACGTTCCAGGCTTGGGAACACGCTTCCCAGAAAACCGCGAATGGCGTGAAACAGCAGAGGGCAAGGCGTTCGGCAAAGGAGGCCAAGCACGTATTTTGTTTGGCTTGCTCCAAGTGTATAACGCTGTTCATCACGCATTTAGCGACGGCAGGGTTATGTTTGAAGACGACGCTATCACCACCAAAATCCAGCAATACGCCAAAGACGTAGAAACCAACGACCCGCTGCGCGATGCCAACGCGCCGCGTCCCGACCGCCGCACCTGGTTTGGCGATCTCAGCAAGGAACTCAATGACAGGCTGGAGGCAGCGCGCGCACGCAGGCAGCGGCCAGATATCCCCAGCATCACCTTGAACGTGTTCGGCTTTTCCCGCGGCGCGGTGGAGGCACGGGCTTTCTGCTACTGGTTTGACGACGTGCTCAAAAACGGCAAGCTTGCCGGCATGCCGGCCGAGATCCGGTTTTTGGGCTTGTTCGATAGCGTGGCCTCGATCGGGCTGGCAAATTCCGCCGCGGAAAGCACGCCGCTGTTCTTTGCCGACGGCCATTTTTCCTGGGCCAAGGAGGTGCTTAACCCCTTGCCGGGCTGTGTCAAAAAAGCCGTGCATTACATCGCCGCCCACGAGCAGCGCCGCAACTTCCTGATCACGCGTGTGACTGGCCGCGATGTCTCCGAATACCTGTATCCCGGCGTGCATAGCGATGTCAGCGGCGGTTACGCCCCTGCCGATCAAGGGCGCGGCATGACCATGGGAACGATGCTGTCGCAGATTCCCTTATTGCATTAATCAATTGACGACAGACTACGCCATCCAACTTCAATCAAAGGAAATCTATGCGCCTCAAACACCTGCTGTTATTTACCGCAACGCTGGCACTTACCGCCTGCGCAACAACACCGCCATACGTCCCATCGGAAAAAATAACAAAGCTGTTCAATCTTAAGTTGGTGCCGGTGCCGATAGCATGTGCATATCACCCTGGAACAGATTACATCCACGATTTTTACGTGAAAGAGCCTTTTAGCTCGCGCATGGCTGGTGGACTTAGTTGTGGCGGCACAGTCGCAGCCGGTTACATGCTCCCCAAGCAGTGGGTGCCGGGGATGAAAGTCAAGGTGCGCTGGAATCGGCCGATCAAGGGAGAAGACAATTGGATAGAAAAAACCACCACGATCAGGCGGTATGAAACGGCTGAAACTCTTTTTGTCCATTTTTTTGCACATGATGAGGTTCGTGTCGTTTCCTCATTTTTTTACCCAGAGAGCCCAAACCATCCAATTCTTAAAAACGTCACTATCGCCCCGCCGGAGGAAGAATAAATGAGTGCATCTATCCAATCGGCACCGCTGCACATTTCCGATAACGCCGAAAATGAAATGCTGATGACTGCCGCCGAATGCCGTGCCGTGCAAGGCATGGACGGCCAGCCAGCAAAAAATGCACCGCCCTGCCAGAAATTTGTCCACATTGGTTTGTTCTTCGACGGCACCAACAACAACAGGGAACGGGATGAGCCGTCGCAATCCCATACCAATGTCGTCAAATTATACAAAGCCCATAAAGATGTCGATGAAAAAGGTTCACTCAAGGAGCCGGGGCATTACCGAATTTACGTTCCGGGCTTGGGCACACGTTTCCCCGAAAACCGCGAATGGCGTGAAACTGCAGATGGCAAGGCGTTCGGCAGAGGCGGCCAAGCACGTATTTTGTTCGGTTTACTCCACGTGTATAACGCGGTGCACCGGGCGTTTAGTGACGGTGCTCCGATGTTTAATAAAGAAGAACTCGCTTCCAAAATCCAGCAATACGCCAAAGACGTAGAAACCAACGACCCGCTGCGCGATGCCAACGCACCACGTCCCGACCGGCGCACCTGGTTTGGCGATCTCAGCAAGGAACTCAATGACAGGCTGGAGGCAGCGCGCGCACGCAGGCAGCGGCCGGATATCCCCCGCATCACCCTGAACGTGTTCGGCTTTTCCCGCGGCGCGGTGGAGGCACGGGCTTTCTGCTACTGGTTTGACGACGTGCTCAAAAACGGCAAGCTTGCCGGCATGCCGGCCGAGATCCGGTTTTTGGGCTTGTTCGACAGCGTGGCCTCGATCGGGCTGGCAAATTCCGCCGCGGAAAGCACGCCGCTGTTCTTTGCCGACGGCCATTTTTCCTGGGCCAAGGAAGTGCTTAGCCCCTTGCCAGACTGTGTCAAACAAACCGTGCATTACATTGCCGCCCACGAACAGCGCCGCAACTTCCCGATCACGCGTGTAACCGGCCCCGATGTCTCCGAATACCTGTATCCCGGTGTGCATAGCGATGTCGGCGGCGGTTACGCCCCTGCTGATCAAGGGCGCGGCATGACCATGGGAACGATGCTGTCGCAGATCCCCTTGCTGCATATGCACCTGGCGGCTACCGTTGCAGGCGTGCCGCTGGCAGCATATTGTGTGATGGACGATCGTTTGAAAAAGGACTACGACATTGATCCATCCCTGAGCCGTGCCTGGAACAGCTACATGGTCTATGGCGAAAGAGAATTCAAGAGCAATGACTACGACAACCTCGTGCGTGAACATATGCGCCTGCTGTATCTGTTCCGCGCCAGATGGCTCCATGATTTCGATAGCATCCCCCCGTATACCCGCGTCGCGGGTGCGCAAGAAGAAGAGGATCTGCGCAGCTACAACAACTTGCTCAAGGGCGATGTGGCGATACTGCGCAAGCGGGTGGCCAATGCCGGCCAGGGCATGCATTCGTTTGACGGTCCGCTCAATCGCATGAATCATCTCACTGCGGACGAGATTGCCCAGTCCAATAAATGGCAGGCAGATCTCTACCTTCGCAATGTCAAGCCGACAGCCGAAGAGCTACGGGCTTTGGCGCCGTTTACGCATCCGCCGGTGTCGTTTGACGAACCCTATATGCTGTTATTGCGCGACCAGGTGCATGATTCGCTGGCGGGATTTTCCATGGTGGGGTATGGCGGCAATGAAGAAAAAGCCGACAAAGTGCTGGAAATGGCGCGCAAATACGGCGACAACGGGGCCCCGGTTTCACCCTACGACCAGCAGGTGTGGAAGAACTACCAGGCCGTGCGCGACACGGATCCAGACCTGGCCGCCATGATGCAGGAAAAACTCGCTATCTATACAGCTGCTGAAAATACGCCTGGCTATCGCCTTGAAAAAATAAATGCCATGGAAGAAGCCGACCGCTTGACCCCGTTCGATCCGGCGCAACAGGAGAAATTGGCAGCGCTTTTCCCGCTGCAAACCGATACGAATGTCGCGGATTTGCGCAGCAAGGCCATCTCCCCGCAAACCAACAAGCGACGCGAGGGCAGCGGCTATTTGCGACAGCGGGTCGTGTTTCTGTCGAAAGATGCGGGAATGCGCCCGGAGTCAACGCCACCAAGCGACAATATACAGCCACCTCGATAGGCTCATTACCGAGGGCCGTGCACCCGTGCCGCTGGCGTTATCGCCGCATTTACAGGACGTGCCTCCTGATCGCTTCCAGGCGTTGCGCAGCCTGCCGGTGTGGGTCTCGGCCACCGTGATGGCGCTGGTGGTGGCGGCGACATGGGGCTATTGCAAATACCAGTTGGCGGGAATGCAGCATCAGGTGGTTGACACCATCGTTGCCATCGGCAAAATCACAGCCCCGCCAGCGGTGGCTATTTCGTCCAAATAATCAAGGAAAATCTATTAGACAAGGACGATGGACATGTCCAGGCCCAGCGCATGCCGCACCCGCCCGCAAAATTCGTCCGGCGAACGGGAAATGATCTCTTCCGGCACGCTGAATTTCTTGATCAGGCGCTTGTGGCTCTCAAAACCGTAGGACACCATGAAAGGGTGCATGCCGGAGCCGATCGCCGCCAGGTAATCCTTGTGTTCGTCGCCGCAGATGTAGCCGCGCGCCGGGTTGATGTCCATGCGTTCCCGGATCGAACGGAATTCCTGCATCTTTTCCAGGTGCAGCGGCACGTGGGCGAAAAAATCGAAACTGTCGATATCGATATCGTGGCGCCGGAACAGCAGCCGCAGCGTATGCTCCGGGTCGTTGGTCATGTTGCGCGTCACCAGGCCGACCGCGATGTCGGGCGCGGCGACCAGGCTTTGCACCAGTTCGGCGATGCCGGGATAGAGCCGGGCTTCTTCCCGGTAGACCTCGGTCAGGGTAGCGATCAGCTGCTTGCGGTTCTGCTTGCCGATCTGCTTTTTCAGATTGGCCGGAAATTCTTTCAAGCCGCCCAGGTATTTGAACAGGCGGCGCCGCTTCTGGAATCTTTCTTCATCGCCGATCTCCATGCCGTGGCGGGAAAAGGTCTTGTCGATGGCGCTGTAAGCGTCGATAGTGGTGCCGTCTGCATCGAGAATGATTAATCGCTTGTTGTTTTTGTACATTGTCTATCCGTCAGGGAGAACCAGGGCCTTCAAGGCCGTTCTTGACGTCAACATATAGCAGTCGTATGACAGGACGATGACTTCGCCCGCCCACCTGTCAGGTATGATAGCGGCTCGCCAACCAGCCATCTCCGACCATGAGCGCCATCACCGATCTCGACACCCTGCTCGGCTCCATGAGCCCGCTCGCCGGCGACGGCTTGTTCGTCTTCTGCTGCATTGCCGACGGCCGCTACGGCGCGCACGCGGACCTGGCACCGCTCGCCTCGTTCCAGGAAAAGGAAGGCCTGACACTGATCCTGCCGCAGCCGGCCGCCGACCGCGCCGGACTGGCCTACGAGGGAGTGTTCGCCATGATTACGCTGAACGTCCATTCCAGCCTGGCGGCGGTCGGACTGACCGCCGCGGTGGCGGCAGAACTGACCAAGGCCGGCATCAGCGCCAATGTGCTGGCCGCCTGTTTTCACGATCACATCTTCGTGCCGGCCGCGCGCGTCGGCGAGGCCCTGGCAGTGTTGAGCGCGCTGGCGCAGCGCCATGGAAGCAGCGGCGCGGGCTAGCACAAGCGGATAGCGAGCCGCGTCAGGCGCTCCGCAGCGCCCGTTCTTTCTGCAACAGGCGCACGCTATGCACCGCGGTCAGCGCCACCGCGCACCAGATCGGGATATAAGTCAGCAACTGGCCCGGCGCCAAAGCTTCGCCCAGGAACAGCAGCGCGACGCCGACCAGCAGCACCGGCTCGACATAGCCGAGGATGCCGAACAAGGCCATCGGCAGCAGCCGGCTGGCGCCCAGGTAAAGACCTAGCGCCACCGTGCTGAGCAAACCCAGGCCGGGCAGCAGCAACAGCCACAGGCCGGACTGCTGCGCCACCAGCGCCAAGGAATCGCGCGCATACAGCATGGCGGCGGCAAACGGCAGCAGCAAGGCGATTTCGAGGACGAAGCCGGCCACCGGATCGGCATTGATCTTGCGCCGCAGGATAAAGTAAGGGGGATAGCCGAGCGCCACCACCAGCGTCGGCCAGGCAAAGCTGCGCGTCATCCACAGCTCATGCAGCACGCCCACCAAGGCGCAGGCCACCGCCAGCCATTGGAAGATATCCAGCCGTTCGTGATAATAGAAGCGGCCGACCAGCACCATGCTCAAGGGCAGCAGGAAATAGCCGAGCGACACTTCCAGCGCGCGCCCGTGCAGCGGCGCCCACAGGAAAATCCAGAGTTGCACCCCGAGCAGGGACGCCACCACCACCAGCATCAGGCAAGTCAGAGGTTCGCGCCGCAGGCGCTGCAGCAGCTCGCGCGCTTGCGGCCAGCGCCGTCGCAGGAACAGCAGCGCCAGCGCGCCGGGCAGCGTCCACACCACGCGCCAGGCAAAGATGTCCAGGCCGTCGAGCGGCGCCAGCAGCTTGGTATAACCGGACAGCAGGGCAAACAGCATCGAGGCGCCAACCGAGAGGCTGATGCCGCGCCCTATTTCATGCTGGCTCATAGCCTCCGGCCCGGAGTCAGCGTGGCCGGCTTGGCCGCCGCGTTCAATCGGCCAACGCTTCTTTGGCAGCCTGTTCCGGCGTCAAGCCGTCATAAAACTGGTCGGTGAACCACTCCACCTGTTCTTCGATATGTTCCTGCGCCTGCTCCAGCGTCGCGCCGCCGGCGACCAGGAAGCCTTCTACTTCGATACACCAGTTGATCAGAGCCAGCGTTTCCGGATCCAGCTCTTCATTCTTCTTTGCCATTATTTTTCCAGTCAAAACCATCAGGTTGTAGCAGTCTGACAACAACCCGCCCGCGACCAGGCGCCGGCGGCAAGTTCTCTGCCGCCGGTATTTTACTCGCCTCCGGGCTGCTCAGTGCTCAGGACGGATTTTGGCAGGGCTGCTCGCGCAGATATCTTTCAGTCGAGGCAGGACGGCGCGCCAGCATGGCCGGCGGCCGGATCGGACGGGCGACGAAATTACCGCCGCAATTGGGGCATACGCCCTTGAACACCTGGCCGGCGCAATCCACGCAGAAGGTGCATTCAAAGCTGCAGATGCGCGCGTCCGCCGAGTCCGGCGGCAGGTCGCGGTCGCAGCATTCGCAATTCGGTTTCAACAACAGCATGGCCATCCCCTTTCTTGATTTTTTGATTTTTTGATTTTTTGATTTTTTAAATTCTTGAATTTCACCCGGCCTGATGGCTCCAGCTGCCCTGGATCGTGATCTCGCTCTTGACTGACCTGGCCAGGAAACATTCTTCATGCGCCTTGTGGTGCAGATGTTCCAGCGCCGCGTCGTCCGGCACTTTGGCGCCGCCGAAAGTCACGGCCGGCAGCAATTCCACCAGCGCCACCCAGCTTTTGCCGTCGGCGCCGCGCCGCATATGGCCCTGGGCGTTATCGACATAGCGCTCGACCAGGTAGCCGGCGCTCCTGGCGATATCCAGGAACCACAGCATGTGGCAGCTGGACAGCGCGGCGACATAGGCCTCTTCGGGATCGACATTGGCCGGATCCGACAAAGGCGCCCTGACCACGTGCGGCGAACTGGAGGCCGGCACCACCGCGCCGCCGTCGAACTGCCACTGATGGGCGCGGCTGTAGCGGTTATCGACGAAGGCGGCGGCGCCCCGTTCCCATGCGACGGTGGCGATATGCGTGGACATGAATTCTCCTTGGTTTTCCTGGAATTTTTTTGCGGAGCCCTGTAGTGTGTCTGGGCGGCTCCCGAATGATATATCTTCACATTATCGTTGAAAAATATTTTACTCGTCTGCAACAACAAACAGGAATTCGCCATGCAACGCAAAACCCATTTCTCCCGCTGTCTGATGTCAGCCATGCTCGCCATCGCCCTGTTTTCCGGCGGCGCCCGCGCAGAACAAATCAACGTCATGAATTCCGGCGGCTTTAGCGCAGCCTACAAGGCGCTCGCGCCTGGCTTCGAACAGGCCAGCGGCGACACTCTGAACACCGCCTGGGGCCCGTCCATGGGCGCCTCGCCCGAGGCGATTCCCAACCGGCTGCAGCGCGGCGAAGCGGCCGACGTGGTGATCATGGTCGGCTATGCCCTGGATGATCTGATCCGGCAAGGAAAAGTAAGCGCCGACAGCCGCCAGGACCTGGCGGATTCACGGATCGGGATGGTGGTCAAGAGCGGCGCCGCAAAGCCGGACATCAGCACCATGGACGGCTTGCGCCAAGCCTTGCTGAACGCCAAATCGATCGCCTATTCGGACAGCGCCAGCGGCGTCTACATAGAAAGCAAGCTGTTCAAGCTGCTCGGCATTGAAGAGCAGGTCAAAGGCAAGGCGCACATGATTCAAAAGACCCCGGTCGCCAGCCTGGTGGCCAAGGGAGAATATGAGCTGGGACTCCAGCAGGTCAGCGAATTGCTGCCGGTGAGCGGCGTCGATTTTGCCGGCAAGATGCCGGAGCAGGCGCAAAGCATCACCACCTTTGCCGCCGGCATTCCCAGCAACGCCCTGCATCCCGAGGCCGGCAGAAAGCTGATCCGCTACCTGGCTTCCCCGGCAGCTCAGGACGCGATACGGGATAGCGGACTGGACTCCCTGTCTTCATCGCCCCGATAAAGCAGGCCGGCGCCGGCGCGAGCCCTGCTATTGCTGGCGCCAATAAACACTGCCGCCGTCGGCGCCCGGATACAGCTTGGTGTGATTCACATGGTTGAACGCCAGCGGAACCTGGACGGTATCGTAATGCAGCATGAACTGGCGGGCATGCAGGCTGGCGATCAGATCGGCAAGGCTGATTTTCGCCGGCGCATAGCCGCGTAAAATGTAGTATTGCATCTGCCACACCTGAGCCCAGGCCCAGTTGTCATGCCAGGAAAAATCACGTTCCGACCATACCGATACGTGCGCCTCGGAACGCACATTCTCGACCGAATTCTGAATCGCCGCCTCAGGCAAGACCACTACCGTGTAAGCAGAGCGATAGGTAAGGAAATTCAGCAAATCCTGGCCCGCCGATTTCGGCAAATGCTCGATGCAGTCGCCGATAATGGTCAAGTCGAACATTTCATCGGTCATCGTGGCAGGAATGTCGACCGCGCTCATCACATGCAGCGGCGAGTAAATATTCTGCAAGCCGAATCTCTCTACGTAGCTGCGCTCTATTTCCACGCCTTCCACAATGGCATGCGGCAAAACCTGTTTCGCCAGGCGGCCGTACTTCCCTTCGCCGCAACCGATATCCAGGACGCGCTCCGGCGCAAGCGCGCCAAGCAGCGCACCGGTAACTTCGTCAAAAGAACTCGCGGAAAATGGCATGATCGATATCCTGGCTAAATAAAATCAATTATCGGATTGCGTAGCATTGCGTTGAAAATGTATCGCGGCAGCTCAGCGGGAGACTGAGGGAGCGCTAGCTTGCACCTGCTCGATATCGGCCGCCGCCAGCCAGTGGCAGTAGCCGGCGAGCGTATTGCGGTCGATTTCGCCTAGCGGAATATGGTCATATTTTCCGGCGCGGAAATCGCGCTTGGACCAATACTCCTCGGTATGCCATGCATGGATATGCAGGACATCGCTGCCCAATGGGCGGCCGGCATGCGGAAAATGATCGAGGAAGCCCTGCGAACAGCGCTGCGGATAAGTGCGGCGCAGCGCCAGTTCTCCGGCGTACATGGTCAGGACGTTCTTGCACCAGCCGGGCCAGGCGCCCTCGAAGTCGCGGAATTCCTCGTCCAGAAGTTTCTGGCAATAGTCCATCTGGGCGATAACGAAATTGCCCACGAATTCGCTTGGCCCAAGCAGCGAGGCGCCGACGTTATGCAGGCCGGAATGCGGAAAACCCCAGCGCTGGCTGCATTCAACCAATTTCTTGCGGACTTCTTCCGTATAGGCGTAAGCGCCAAATCCGAAACACAATCCGCTCGGACGGAAATCAGCCATCGCGGAGGTGACGAAGGTGTCGCAATCGGTCTTCAGTATGTATTGATATTTCTTGCAAAGATCGAGGACTTCCGGCTGGCACAAATTTGCAACCGAATTGATGTAACCATACCCGGTCCATTCGCTATGGCTGTCCGCATAAGGCGCGCTTGGCAGCAGCTTGATCCGCGCATCCGCCGGCAGCGCGCCGATGGCGTCCGGATGGCACACGGCGATAATCTCTGCGCGGGCAAACAGATTGGAATAAATCATGCTCTTGTAGAGCCAATGAAATTCCTCGATCGTTTCGTCCCTGTTGTCGACATACACCAGCACACCTAAATCCATCGCCCATCCCTCAATCAGCCATGCAGAATCGATAACAAACCAGCATCCGGCGATGCCAGGCACCGAAGGATATATATTAATTGATTTCAATAGCAACAAGGCAAGCGCGCAGGTTTATATCTGCAGCGGATTCCTCTCTATGCTTGAAGACGGCCGGGATGGTAGTGCGAACGGGCGACGGGCAATGCCTGCCGCCCGCTGCGAGATGAGTTAGTTGTAGATAGGCATTGCCAGGAACAGCTTGATCACGATCGCATTGGCGATGTCGATGAAGAACGCGCTCACCATCGGCACCACCAGGAACGCCAGCGGCGACGGCCCGAAGCGGTCTGTCACCGCCTGCATGTTGGCGATCGCGGTCGGCGTCGCGCCCAGGCCGAAGCCGCAATGGCCTGCCGCCAGCACTGCGGCGTCGTAGTTCTTGCCCATGATGCGGAACGTCACAAACACGGCATAGGCAGCCATCGCCGCCGCCTGCACCGCCAGGATCAGCAGCACCGGCAAGGCCAGCGACGCCAGGTCCCACAGACGCAGGCTCATCAGCGCCATCGCCAGGAACAGCGACAGGCTGACATTGCCCAGCAGCAGGATGGCGCGCTCGAAAATCTTGTAGCCGACCAGCAGCGACAAGCCATTGCTCAGCACCACGCCGACAAACAGGACGCAGACAAAGGTCGGCAACTCAAACGCCGTGCCGTTGAGCTGATTGGCGATCAGGGTGCCGACCGACAGGCTGACAGCGATCAGGGCCAGCGCTTCGATGAAGGCTTGCGGCGTAATCAGCTGCTCCGCCTTGGGCTGCTCGAAACTCAGCGGCGCGTGGTCAGCCGGCACTGCCTGGGCGCCCGGCAATTTGACGCGCTTGACCAGGAAGCCGGCCACCGGGCCGCCGATCAGGCCGCCCAGGATCAGGCCGAAGGTAGCGCAGGCGATCGCGATTTCAGTCGCCGCCGCCAGGCCGTGGCGCTCGGAAAACACCCGGCCCCAGGCGGCGCCGGTGCCATGCCCGCCCGACAAGGAAATCGACGCGCCCAGCAAGCCGATCAAGGGATCGAGACCCATCATCTTCGCCATGCCGATGCCGATGGTGTCCTGCAAGATCAGCAAACCCACCACCACGCCCAGGAACAAAGCCAGGGTTTTGCCGCCGGCTTTCAGGCTGGCGAGATTGGCGTTCAAGCCGATGGTGGCGAAGAAAGCCAGCATCAGCGGCCCTTGCAGGGTATTGTCGAACTGCACCTGGACATCGGAAAAACTGCGCAAGCCGAACAGCAGCAAAGCCACCAGCAAGCCGCCCACCACCGGCTCGGGAATGCTGTACGTTCTCAGCAGCGAGGAAGAAGACACCAGCTTGCGTCCCAGCAGCAATACCAGCGATGCGGCGACTAATGTTTCCAGGGTGTCCAAGTTAATCATCTATTTCCTTTCGTTTCTAAACAAGTGCCGATGCCGGCAGCGTCGCTTACCGGGAACGGTTTCGCTCCGAAGCCGGATACAAGACAGGCAGCATCTGCGGCCATGCTTGCAATCTCCCGGCATGGGAGAAAGATCTCTTTGAATTCAGCACACAATTTCCCCTTGGCAATTGCTGAGAGTAACGCATTGCCGTTTGCATCGCTTACACCGCAGATTATTTCAGCGCTGAACCGCGTCGGAGGATAGGCAGGAATGCCTGGGTTGCTGACAAGAATTAATGCAATATGCCGAACGCCGGGTTCGGCGGCGACAAAAAATGCCGGGCCAATGCTGTCATAAAATCATTGACAAGGCAACATCAAATTCAATGTGCAACGCGCCGGCGAAGGTCGCCCGCCGTCAATTTTTGCTTCTTGCCGATCACTTTTAAGGACCGGGAATTTTGATGAAAAATTGACGCAAAGCGATGCCAGTTTTTCCTACGAAAATTCTCTCTCCGGAATTTGACCCGGCGCGAAACAAGCCGATTTTCGCGCCCGTCCTGTGGCATGCATCGCCAGTCAACATCAGCGCGCATGTCATGCGATCACTAACCAAAAAAACAATCAATATCTCCCATTCTTAGGTATTTTTTGAAACCACAAAGTCACTCCATTTAGGAAATATTCATGTATTTCGTCACTTCTCCTCCATTCCGAAAAAATAGCGACAAGTCCACATGCAAAAACAACAGATCCTACAACTTGAATAAAAGCCAATGCAAACAACGGTTTATGAGCGCATTTGAAAAACCGTAATAGAAGTGATATTTCTATATGTCAATACCACTTTAATACGGGTTGACAACCACTTTTCGGATCCCTAAAGTCCATCAATAAGAAGTTTCCGCATGGAAATTTCATTGCCCTACGAGCAAGCGCAGCGATCAATAGCAACCGGCATCCAGGCATGAATCGAACACTCTGCGAACACCCTATTTCCCCACGATTGTTCGCTGCAGTTTTCGATCACGATTTCACACCGCGGCTCCAGGCAGCGCACTGCTCTGCACCAGCCGCCCACTCTATCCAGGAGAAGAAATTGAAACTGAAGATGATAAAAGGCTTGGCAGTCTGTCTTTCATACACCGCGCTGTCGGCGCATGGCGCAGGGCTGCAGGCTTCTGCCGGCGGCAGTGCAGACATCGCCCAGGCCGGGCAGAGTGCGGCGCCGGCAGCCAGCTGCCAGTACAGCACCTGGACCGCCGGCGTCAACTATGCGATAGGCGCCATCGTCCAATATCCGGCCAACGGTTCTTTCTACAAAGAGGTGAACGCCGGCAGCAACGGCAGCGACGGCACCGATCCGACCATCAGCACCTGGTACTGGCAGCCGACCACCTGCAGCGGTTCGCCGACGCCGTCGCCGTCAAGCGGACTCATCTACAGCCCTTATTTTTACTCCGGCGACACCAGCGGCGACCAGCTCAATACGGCCGTCACCGGCAGCTCGCAACCCTTGCTCAAAGCCATGCCGGCCAAGCTGACAGCCGTGACCTGGGCCTTCGCCACCGGCAGCTGCGGCAGCGAAAACTGGAATGGCGTATCGGCGGCGGCGTTTGCCAAGGCCAACGTGGCCAGCTTTGTCAGCGCCGGCAAGAAATACATCGTTTCGACCGGCGGCGCCGGCGCCAATTTCACCTGCACCTCGGACGCCAATTTCGCCAAATTCATCAAGACCTACTACAGCGCCAACCTGCTCGGCATCGACTTCGATATCGAGAACACCCAGACCCAGAGCGACATCAACAACCTGGTCGCGCGCGTAGCGGCGGCGCAGGCGGCTTATCCCAAGCTGCGCTACAGCTTCACGCTGGCGACCGACGGCGGCAATGAAAGCCAGAGCCTGGGCGACATGGGCGTGAAGGTGATGACGGCAATCCAGAATTACGGCTTGAAGAATTACACGGTCAACCTGATGACCATGGATTTCGCCAATTCCGGACAGGAAAATTCCGCGCTGTGCACGCTTGACGGCAGCGGCAAATGCGATATGGGCAAGTCAACCATCAGCGCCGCCGAAAGCCTGCACAACCACTGGAAAGTGCCCTACAGCCAGATCGAGGTCACGCCTATGATCGGCGGCAACGACAGCATAGACGAAACCTTCACCCTGGCCGATGCCGTCACCGTCTCCAACTATGCCTTGTCGAAGAAACTGGGCGGCGTGCATTTCTGGGCTTTCGCCCGCGACCGCGACTGCGCTCCGGCGACGTCGGACAACAACTCCTCCGACACCTGCAATAACTACGGCAAGGCAGGAACCCTGGGCTACACCAACAAGTTCCTCTCCGCGCTCGGCTTCTAGGCAGCGCATTCGTCGATAGCGCCAGCGCGCCCATACCCGGCGGCAAGCCGGGTATGGCAACCCCTGTTTGCGCGCGGCTCCCTGCGGCGCTTCTCCGATACTTGAAGCACACTTTTTACTGGAACGACCTTGAAAACTTCCTCCGTTAAATATCTCGCCATCAGCGCCGCCTTTTCCCTCGCCAATGCGGTAGTCCTGAGCGGCTGCAGCTGGGCCGCCGGCTTCAAGCATCCCGGCGTGCTGGTCGACCTTGCGCGCCTGAACTACATCAAGAGCCAGGTCAATGCCGGCGCCGAGCCCTTTGCCTCGGCCTATGAAGCGGCCAAAAACACGACGCAAGGATCGCTCAGCTACCGGGTGCAAGGGCCGCCCGCCAGCCACGTGATCGAATGCGGCTCCGGATCGGTGCCGGATCACGGCTGCTCGACCGAAGACAGCGACGCCGCTGCCGCCTATACCCAGGCGCTGCTGTGGTTCATTTCGGGCAACGCCACCTACGCCAAGAATGCGATCGCCATCATGAACACCTATGCACGCAACCTGAGCGGCGGGCATACCGGTTCCAACGCTCCCCTGCAGTCGGCATGGACAGCAGAAAAATGGCCTGCAGCGGCGGAAATCATCCGCTACACCTATGGCGGCTGGGCGGCTGCCGACGTCACGGCGTTTCAAAAAATGCTGACTACCCAGTACCTGCCCAATATCAACAACAACCAGGGCGCCGGCAAGAACGGCAACTGGGAACTGAGCATGATCGACGGCATGCTCGGCATTGCCGTATTCACCGAAGACAAGGCATTGTTTTCCTCGGCAGTCGGCTTGTGGAAGAAATGGGTGCCCGCTTATTTCTACAACCAGGCGCAAGACGGCAGCGCGCCGGTGAAATTCAGCGGCAGTCCCAGCAGCTGGAACGGCCAGACCGTCTTCAACGCAGCCACCAGCGGCGTATCGCAAGAGACTTGCCGCGACACCCAGCACGTGCAGCTCGGCATGGCGGCCGCCTTCAATGGCGCCGAAACCGCCTATATCCAGGGCGCCGATCTATACGCAACTATGCAGGCGCGCCTGACCACGACGCTGGAATACCATGCGCGCATGCTGCAAGGCGTGCGCAACACTTCGCAAACCGACAGCGTCCCGATCCCGGCAGGCTTCCCCGGCCTGTGCGACGGCAGCTATATCCCGGTGCTGAAAGGCACCATGGAACGGGGTTATAACGCCTATCACAACCGCCTCGGCGTTTCACTGCCGCAGACCTTGAAGCACCTGGTCAACGATGTCAGGCCAAAAGCCAGTCCCGACGATTTGCACGACGTCATCCTGGAAACCCTGACGCATGGCGGCAGCCCCGCAAAATGACGCCCGCCGCGGGAGTTGCGCATGGAGCAGCGCCAGACTTCGGCTTGAACGGCACCATGTTCCACAACATGACGACGGTCTCGCTGGGCGGCGTCGGCGAGATCACGCACGTCATCAACCAGTATGGCAATAGCGCCAACGCCGGGTCCAGCGTAGTCCGGCTGGCGCAATAAAGACACGCAGGTTTACCTGCTCGGGGATTGTTCTAGTTGACAAATGCTTGGCTTAAAAGCTTGGCTTAAAAATTGATCAACCGCGACATCATTCAATCTGGAGAATACTTTGCCTAATTTACCCATGAAGAAAATATCGACAGCCCTGCTGCTTTCCTGCAGCCTGCTGGCCTTGTCCCTTAACGCCGGGGCGCACGGCCAGGCTGCCGGCAGCCAGCCCAGGCTGGACGCCAGAATCGCCCCTTGCGACGCCGCCTGGACAGAAGGCGCGGTGTACACGGCCGGCAGCAAGGTCAGCTACGGCGGCGTCAACTACAGCGCTGCCTACTGGACCCAGGGGAACAATCCGGCCGGCAGCAGCGGCGCCAGGGAAACGGCGCAGCCGTGGATCAGCGGCGCCAGCTGCCAGCAGGCCAAGGCGGCAGCCAACGATCACGATGCGAACTTCTCGCCGGCCACGCTGCAATTCCTGAAGACCAATACCGGTCTGGACGGCGAGCAGTGGGACAACATCATGAAGCTGATCAACAAGCCGGAACAGGATTCCCTCAACTGGACCAAATACTACGGCTACTGCGAAAACATCAATGACGACCGCGGCTACACCATCGGGATTTTCGGCGCCACCACCGGCGGTCCCAACGATGAAGGTCCGGACGGACCGGCGCTGTTCAAGGAATTCGACGCCGCCAGCGGCGCCGCCAATCCGACAATCGCAGGCGGCCTGGCGCGCGCCGGCGCGCATGGCAACATGCAAGGATCGATCCTGAAGATCACCGACAGCAAGGCGGATTTCTACAAGAAGATCGAGGCGTTGCAAAACAACCCGGCGTGGCGCGAAGCCATGTGGCATACTTTTTACAATGTCTATATCAAGTACAGCCTGCAGCAGGCGCGCCAGCGCGGCTTCACCTCGGCGCTGACCATCGGCTCGTTTGTCGATACGGCGCTGAACCAGGGCGCCAGCGGCGATTCCGGCACGCTGGAAGGCGTGCTGTCGCGTTCGGGCAAGAGCACCGATGAAAAAACCTTCATGACCAGCTTCTACGCGCAACGCAGCAAGATCGTCGACACCAATCAGTACAACCAGCCGCCTAACGGCAAGAACCGGGTGAAAGAATGGAGCACCCTGCTGGGCCTGGGAGAAGCCGATCTTAAGAATGCCGATGCGGATGTGGTCAAGGTAACCAACTGGATCATGAAGTAAGCCTGGGGACGCCCGGGTCTTGACCGGCCCGGGCGCGGTGCGCTGATCCGGCTAGTCGATGTCGATGCAGCATCACCATCAGGAGATAGCGATGAAACTCAAGGGATCCTGTCATTGCGGCGCCGTCCGCTTCAGCCTGGACAGCGCTACGCCCTATCCTTACCAGCGCTGCTACTGCTCGATCTGCCGCAAGACCCAGGGCGGTGGCGGCTACACCATCAATATCGGCGGCGATGCCGGCACCTTGAAAGTGACCGGCGGCGACGACGTCAGCGTCTACCACGCCAAACTCAAGCGCAAGGGCGAACGCCGGGTCCATACCAGCAACGCGCAACGGCATTTCTGCCGGCGCTGCGGCAGCGCCTTGTGGCTGTTCAGTCCGGAATGGCCGGAGCTGGTGCATCCGTTTGCCTCCGCCATCGACACGCCGCTGCCGACGCCGCCTGAACACACCCATCTGCTGCTGGCCTACAAAGCGCCCTGGGTTGAAGTCAAGGCCGGCCGCAAAGACCAGCAGTTCGCCGAATTCCCGAATGAGTCATTGGCTGACTGGCATGAGCGGCTGGGCTTGCTGGACGCTGACTAAGCATGCTTGTTTTTGACTCGGCATGGGCGGCGTCAAAAGCGTTGATCAACCCGATCATGTAATCCATGCGGAGCTGTTCCTGCGCAGTAGTTTTACGCCCCCACAGACAATCAAATTCCGCCACGATCAGCAGATAGTCCTGCTCGCAAATAATAGCTTTATCCATGTCATCCCCGGCAAAGTTGTATGTCAGCCGCCCGCTTGATCAGCCGGCGTCCTGCTCGCGCCACCAGCGCCGCCCGGCCTGGGGCGCGGCGACGCTCAGCATTTCACCCATCTGCGGCGTGCTGACCGGCACGCCCTTCTCCGCCGCCAGCGCGACGATGCGCTCGAACGGGTCTTGCCACGGGTGCAGGGCAAGATCGAAGGTGCCGTTGTGCACCGGCAGCAAATGCTTGCCGCCCAGGTCCAGGTGGGCTTGCAGGGTCTGTTCCGGCTGCATGTGGACGTCCGGCCAGTCGTGGTCGTAGGCGCCGGTTTCTATCATGGTCAGGTCGAACGGGCCGTAGCGCCGGCCTACCTCCTGGAAGCCGTCGAAATAGCCGCTGTCGCCGCTGAAGAACAGGCGCAGGCCGTCATCGATGATCACCCAGGAGGCCCACAATGTACTGTTGCCGTCGCTCAGGCCGCGTCCGGAAAAATGGCGCGCCGGCGTCGCCGCCAGCTGCAAGCCGCCGACCCGCGTGCTTTGCCACCAGTCCAGCTGCTGCACCTTCTCCGCCGGGATGCCCCACTTGATCAACGTGTCGCCCACGCCCAGCGGCGTCAGGAAGTGCTTTACCTTGCCGGCCAGCTGCAGGATGGCGGCATGATCCAGATGATCGTAATGATCATGCGACAGGATCACGCCCTCGATAGGCGGCAAATCGGCGATGCCGATCGGCGGCTGGTGGAAGCGCTTGGGGCCGATCCACTGCAGCGGCGAGGCGCGCTCGGAAAACACCGGATCGGTCAGCCAGAACGCGCCGCGCAGCTTCAGCAGCATGGTTGAATGCCCGAGGCGGAACAGCGAACGGTCCGGCGCCGCCAGCAGCTGCGCCGCGCTGATCGCCTGCACCGGGATCGGCCGCGCCGGCACGGTGCCGGCCGGCTTGTCGAAAGCGAAGCGCCACAATATCTGCAAGGTCTTGCGCAAGCCGTTCTTGTGCATCGGCTGGCGGTTCCTGAACTTGCCGTCGCGCCGCATTGAATATTGGATGGGGAGAGCCGTATCAAAGGCCTCGAGGGTTTCGCTTGCCATGCTGGTTGTCCTGTCCGGATATCGGTTATCGGTTATTTGACGATTTCTGCTGAAAACTGGAATACATTACACTATAATTACACTACACAGTGTAGTTTATAACATAAAAAAGTAAACTTGGCAGTGCAAATAATTCATATCCGGGACATGGCAGCCATGGCAAGCACCGAATAGTCACTGTTTCTATCGCGTCATCCGGTGCCGCACCGGCGCCACGGTCCACGACACGGTGTCCTGGACTATCATTTCGTGCACCGGCGAATCGGCCAGTTCGTCCATCAGCCGCTGCATGGCATCCGTACCGTGGGCGACGCTGTCCCAGATCAGCATGTCGACGATAGTGCCGTCCTCCCGCTCAGCCAGGCGGCGCGACTGGAATCCCGGCTGACGCTTGAGCCAGGCATTGACGCCGGCATTGGCGATGATGAAGTCTGCGCAGGAATAAGCTGCCAGCTTGAAGGTGGTGATTTCTATTGCTTCGTTCATGTCGTGCTCCTGGTCAGTCTTGCAGTGAGGCGATGTCGATCACAAAGCGATAGCGCACATCGTTTTTCTCCAGCCGCTCGTAGGCATCGTTGACATCCTGGATGCGGATGGTTTCAATGTCAGCCACAATGCCGTGGCGGCCGCAGAAATCCAGCATTTCCTGGGTTTCCTTGATCGAACCCATGAGCGAGCCGCTGAGGGAGCGCCGGCCCACCACCAGCGACAAGGCGCTGACCGGAATGGCCTTTTCAGGAATACCGATAATCACCAGCGAGCCGTCGATGGTCAGCAGATTGAGATAGGCGTTCCAGTCCAGCTCGGCGGAGACGGTGCAGATGATCAGATCAAAGCTGCCTGCAAGCGTCTGGAAAGTATCCGCCATGCCGGTCGCGTAGCAGTGATCGGCGCCGAAACGCAGGGCGTCATCCGCTTTCGACAGCGACTGGCTCAGCACCGCTACCTCGGCGCCCATGGCATGGGCAATCTTGACCCCGACGTGGCCGAGGCCGCCCATGCCTACGATAGCGACGCGTTTGCCGGGGCCCGCTGCAAAGCGGCGCAAAGGCGAATACATGGCGATGCCGGCGCACAGCAGCGGGGCCGTCGCGTCCAGCGGCAGCCAGTCCGGGATCGCCAGCACATAGCCCTCCTTGACGACGATGGATTCAGAGTAGCCGCCGTAAGTCAGGCTGCTGCCGTCGGCTTCCGGGCTGTTGTAGGTCTGCACCAGGCCGGGCATCAGATGTTCCAGGTCGACGTTGCGCGTGGCGCAGCTGGTGCAGGAATCGACAAAGCAGCCGACGCCGACCCGGTCGCCGGCCTTGAATTTCCGCACCTTGGCGCCGACCGCTGTCACAATGCCCGTGATCTCATGGCCGGGCACCATGGGAAACATCGAAAATCCCCAGGCATTGCGCGACATGGAAACATCTGAATGGCAGATGCCGCAGTACTTGATCGAGATGGCGACATCATCGTCCGCCGGCAGGCGCCGCTGTATCGTGAACGGGGCTAGGGGGCTGCGCGCGGCGGCAGCGGCGTAGGCTTTGGTGTAATTCATTGCGTGCTTTCTCAGGTGACAAGGCGGGATGACTTGATGTGCTCAATCCTACGGCAGAGGAATGCCCCATCGTTATCATGATCCTGTGCATCTCATGCACGATCCTGCAAATGGATGAGGGTTAGCGGGCGGCAACCGCAAGAGTCAGGTAGCATCACTGCAGCTATCCCGTAAAGAGAAAGACACACGTCAATGAATCCGCCATCCGAACGTTTCCAGGAGATCGCCGCGATCATCGGCCGCCATGCGACGGCTGACAGCGAATATGCGACCGCGATCGGCAGCCTGTTCTTCAACCGCCGCTCATCACCCACCCTGCCCCTGCATGTCAGCCAGTGGCCGTGCTTCGCCTTGGTGGCGCAAGGCGCCAAGAGCATCATGCTGGGCGCTGACACCTTCAACTACGGGGTCGGCCAGTTTCTGCTGGTGTCGCTCGACCTGCCGGTCGTATCGCGCGTCATCGAGGCCAGTCCGGAACTTCCGCACCTGGGTCTGGGCATGGCGATCGACGGCGCCAAATTGGCCGAGCTGATGAGCCGGATCGACGTCCCGGCCGCCGCCGCGGATACCGGCAAAAGACTGGGCGTGGCAGTCAACACGGCATCGCCAGACCTGCTGGAGGCGACGCTGCGGTTGCTGGACCGGCCGGTGGATATTCCGGCCCTGGCGCCGCTGATCGAGCAGGAAATCCTGTATCACTTGCTGACCGGCCCCTGCGGCGCGCAACTGATCCAGATCGCCATGGCCGACAGCCCCGGCAACAAGATCGCGCTATCCATCAGCTGGCTCAAATCCAACTACGGCGAACAGCTGCGCATGGCGGAACTGGCGCAACGCGTAGGCATGAGCGTGTCGTCGCTGCACCATCATTTCAAGGCGGTGACCGCCATGACGCCGGTGCAGTATCAGAAACAGCTGCGCCTGCACGAGGCCAGGCGGCTGATGCTGGTCGAGAAGCTGGATGTAGGAACCGCCGGTTATCGCGTGGGCTATCAGAGCCCGTCCCAGTTCAGCCGCGAATATGGGCGGCTGTACGGCATGCCGCCGCAGCGGGATGTGGAACGGTTCAGGAAAGCGGCGGCGGGATAAAAATCGAATTCAAACTCGGATTCAACCTTAGAACCAAGCCGGGCAAAAATCATTTTTTCTCGGAGTAATAGTGCTGGCTCAGCGTACGCGAGAAAACCAGCGTGGCGCAGACAATCACCGCCGGCAGCCATACCCATGACAGCTCAGACATCATCACCGTTATCCCCCGCGGGCTAAGGATGCGATTGAGGCTAAGCGGCGACACTTCGATGACCTGCCATGGCATAAAGAAGCGCTCGCTCGACCACGGCCACAATATGGCGACGCCAAGCCCGCCGTTGGTAAACATGTCCAGCACCCCGTGCGATGCGGCGCATATGGCAACGAACAGAAATGCCGTACGGCGCGGGGCATGCAGGCGCGCCGCAAACACTGCGGCCAGCGCTGCCAGCAGGATTGCAAACACGACAGAGTGACTAATCCCACGGTGACCGAAAGCATCGGCATATGGCACGTGAAAGCGGAATGCCAGCACGTCGAAATCGGGTAGAACCGAGGCGAGAATGCCGGCGACGAGCAGACGGCGGGGAACTATGCGCGCGCCCAATCCAAGTCCGAGAGCGAGTGGTATCGCAGCATGCGAAAGGATAGTCGGCATAGTTATAAAGTTTTGACAGAGGATTATGTGTGTGTGGGTTGGCTGACTTCGACTAGTCGTGGCCCCCTCTAAGGGATATTGCAAAAAAGAAATTACTGCCGTATCCTGCCATGGATATATTGAAATGACAACATTGAATTGATGGCGTCCCTCCCCGCCACCAATCATCCCTGAATGGAGTCCGACGATGAATGCTCGCAGCATTCTTGATCACTGGCAGGACAGCGGCGCGCTCGACCAGCCGGGCTATCGGCGCGCGCTGCTGGCTTTGCATCTTGCGCCTGACGCCGAGCGCTGGCGCCGGCTGGCGGCATTGCTGCTGTTGATCAGCGGCGCCTTGTGCCTGCTGGCCGGCACCGTGATGGTATTCGCTTCCAATTGGCTGAGCTGGCCGCGCCTGGCGCGGGTCGGCGTCGCCGAAGCCGGCTGGCTGGCGCTGCTGGCCTGGGCTTTCCTGGCCCGGCCTGACAGCGACGGCCGGCGCTGGGCGCTGTTTGCCGTGGCTGCCATGTCCGGCATCTGGCTGGCGGTGATCGGGCAAACCTATCAGACCGGCGCCGATGCCTGGCAGCTGTTTGCGCTATGGGCGGCGCTGGCCTTGCCATGGGCGCTGCTGGACAATTTCGCGCCGCTGTGGGGCCTGTGGATCGTCATTGCATCGCTGGCGCTGCAGCTGTGGCTGCCACATGCGCCGTGGCGTCCGGCGCTCTCGTCCTGGAGCCTGTTCGATGAAGCCAACCTGCCCTTGATCGGTTTCTGGCTGGCGGCGCTGGCCCTGGCCGAACGGCTGCAAAGCGCGGCGGCGCCATGGACCGCGCGCATCCTGCAGCGCCTGCTGGGACTGGGATTGGCGCTGCTGCTGACGATCCAGGCCAGCATGGTGCTGGCCGGCGCACATCAACATGTTTTCGGGCTCCCGGCAGCCAGCAGCAATCCCGTAATCCTGACCTTGTGGCTAGCCTGCGTGGTTGCAGCGCTCTATTTTTATTTACAGCGGCGCGATCTGTTGCTGCTGGCGCTGCCTTTGTTTTCTGCCTGGGTCGCCGTGCTGGCCTGGGTGGTCGGTTCCGCCCATGGCGACAACTGGCTGTATCCGGTTTCCATACTGGCGATTGGCGGCCTCGGCGCCATCGGCTGGTGGCTGCACGCCCGCTACCAGGAATGGCAAGCCGCGCCGCAGCCTGCGCTAACGGGAGCTACGCAATGAACCGGCCAAGCAACCAGATTGCCGGCTGGGACAGCGTGATCGCCGGTTTGCGCGAGAGCGGCGCGCTGCGCCAGGACGCTGCACTGCCCGGGCACGATGATGCCCTGCCCTGGTCGGTCTTGATCCTGCAAACCATCGCCGCCTGGATTGCCGCCGCCTTGCTGGTGGCGGCAGTGGTAGTGCCGGCCTTCATCGCCCGCAACGAAAGCGCCTGGATTGTTTGCGGCGTGCTGCTGGTCGCCGCTGCGACAGCCGTGATGCGGCTCAACCGGCAATCGTTTTTCCTGCCGCAGATGGCGGTGCCGGTAGCGATTGCCGGCGCGGTGCTGGTCGGCGCCGGCCTGAAGCCGGATTCGTGGGAACTGCCGGCCTTCGTACTGGCGCTGATTTTGTTCGCACTGTCCGGACATCGCCTGCTGCGCTTCATTGCGGCCGGCGTCATGCTGGCGGTGCTGTGGTACTGGATGACGCCATGGCTGGGTCGTTACAACTATGGCCTGCGAGAACACGCCACATGGATGTGGCAGCTGGCGCCGCTGCGCAATCTGCTGTTTTCTCTGGCGCTATGGTGGCTGTGGGCTCACCCGCTGAAGCTGTTCGGCTTCGGTCCGGCAGTTTGGCAGCCGGTGCGCCATGCCCTGTTGTGGTTCTGGCTTGGCGTGCAGATATGGCAGGCCACCGGCTGGAACGAAGTATTCGTGGCGCCGTCCGATGCCGATCAATGGCTGGCGCCAAATGGGCTCTGGCTTGCCTACCGGCTGCTCGATCTGCTGCCGTTGCTGCTGGCCGTGTTCATCACGCTGCGCCGCAACCCCGGATTGGCGGCCAGGGTCTGGCCGCTGGCGGTGCTGTTGCCGCTCTGCGTCTTGTCGCCGGCTTTGGCGACAGCGGCGCTGGCGCTGTGGATCGGCCTGGCTGAAGGCCGCAGCTACCTGACGGCGCTCGGCATTGCTGCTGCACTGGCCGGTTTCGGCGCCTTCTATTACAACCTGAACTGGCCCTTGCTGCACAAAGGATTGCTGCTGATGGCGAGCGGCGTCGTGCTGTTGCTGGTATGGCTGTTCATGTCGAGGAGAGCAGCATGATGCGCTGGCGCCTGCCTCTTTTCATCGTCGCTGCGCTGATCACCTTGCTGTTCCTGAACGGCATCGTCTGGCGGCACGAGCAAACCCTGGCGCAGGGCCGCGCCATACTGCTGCCGCTGCGTCCGGTCGATCCGCGTTCGCTGATGCAGGGTGATTACATGGCGCTTGACTATCAACTGACACAGCAGCTGACTAACCAGCTGGCCGCCGCCAAAACACCCCCGGCGCCAGGTCAGGCGCTGAGGGTAATCCTCGGCACAGACGCCGACGGCGTTGCGCAGTTTCTGCGGATAGCCCAGGCCGGCGAACCGCTGCAAGCCGGTGAAACCCTGGTGCGCCTGAAATGGGAAGACAATGGCGCGCACCTGCCGAGCAACAGTTATTTCTTCGCCGAGGGGGAAGGCGCGCGCTTCGCCCAGGCCCGCTACGCAATCTTCCGCGTGGCGAGCGATGGCACGGCCTTGCTGGCTGGCCTGGCGGACCAGCAGCACCAGGCGATTCCCGATCGCATCAAGAAAACACCGACAACTACCGACAGCAAACAATGACGCCTTATTTCCTGAAACGCCTGGCCCAATCAGCCCTGCTGATCCAATTCGCCTTTGCACCACATGCGCAAGCAGAGGCAGGCCAAACGGTCGCCCGCAAACCGGAATGGGCCCAGGCGGTGGACACCTCGGCCAATCTCTATTTGGTCGACAAGAATTTCTATCGCAGCGCCGCCTTGCGGCCCCAGGACATCAAGACACTCAACCAGCTGGACATCAGAACGGTGGTCAACCTGCGCTCATTCCACTCGGATGACGGCTTGCTGAAAAATACCGGCATCAAGGCCGTGCATGTCGGCATCAACACCTGGGAAATCAACGATAAGAACGTGATCGATGCCTTGCGCGCGATACGCGCCGGCGCCAAGGAAGGCCCGGTCTTGCTGCATTGCTGGCATGGCGCCGACCGGACCGGCCTGGTCACCGCCATGTACCGCGTCGTATTCCAGGACTGGACCAAGCAAAAGGCGCTGGAAGAGCTGACTGACGGCGGCTACGGATACCACTCGCTTTGGAAAAACATTCCGAAATACATGGATGCCGTAGACATTGAAAAAATCCGCGCAGGTGTTGAGAGCAATGATTGAGCAGCGTTCTGCCACATCCCATGTTCCAGCCAGCCGCCAATCACACCCGCTGCAGCCCCAGTGAAAACACCACCCCATCCGCGACATTTTGCGCGGTGATGGTCCCGCCCATCTTGGCCATATAAGTCTTGGCGACAAACAGCCCTTGCCCCCGGTTGCCGTTGGCGCCGGCGTCAAGCTGGTCGGACACGCCGTATTCGAAAATCTTGTCGATCAGTTCATCAGCGATATTCGGCCCGTAATTATGAATGGCGATGGTGGCTGCGGTTTCGGTGGTTTTCAGGTCGATGGAAATCATGGTGCCGGCTTCGCGGCAACGGTCGGCATTGCGCAAGACATGAGTTACCACATCCTCCAGGGAATAATCATCCGCCCTGACCATCACGCCCTGCTGGCCGCCGGAGAAGCTGACATCCGCGATGCCGACCAGCGGCGCATTGTCGGCGACGTTGCCGAGAAAGGCGCCGATGTCGATGGCCGTCACCTGCAGCACCGTGGACTGGAACGCCTCGCTGGGAGAGGCGCTGCCATACAGCACCCGCACCGCCTGCTGCATGCGGTTGATGTAGCGGCTGCTCTGGCTTTCGGCGGCGCCGTGCAAGGCCATCAGCGACTGCAGCGGCGACATGATCTCATGGCCCACCGCATGCCACATTTCCTTTTCCTGCTCGGCCCGGATTTCCTCCCGTTCGAGGTCTTCCTTGACGCGCCTGAGCAGGTCATGCAGGCAGCTTGCCAGCACGCCAAGCTCATCGGCGCCGCGCAGATCGGTCAGGTCGAACTGGTCGAGGCCGCCCGAACCTTTGACGATCTTCGACACCTTGGCTGCGCGCCGGGTCAGCAATGTGATGCGGCGGATGATGCCGATCTCGATGATCAGCCAGGCGACGAACAAGGCCAGCAGCATGGCGCCGACAAACCACGATACCCGCGCAGCCACCACGCCCAGGCTGCGGTTGACGCTGCGCTCGTCGCCCGTCAAGGTCACATCATAGATTCCCGCCGCCGTCACCACGGATTCCCGGCTGTCGTTCGGCGGGCCGACTTCGTCCACCGGCAGGCGGCGCACCAGGCGGCTTAGCAGGCGCGAGCTGTCGTCCGGATGATCTTCGGCCCCGCTCAGGCTGACAAGATCAGCGCCGCCTGCCGCGCCGCGCTTCCTGATGCGCAAGCTCTCGCCCGGCAACAGCAGCGAGGCAAGGTCGCTCACGGCAAATGCCCGCGCCGCGCTCGCGCTTTTGCTGTCGAGCAGCAGCGGGCCGTCGCCCGGGGGCAAGACCTCGATGCGCACCTGGATCTTGTCCAGGTCGGCCGGCGGCCAGACCGGATTTTTTTCCTGGAACAGGGCATCCTGCAGGACGCCTACCGGCAGGCGCAGCGAGAAAAACGAACTGCGCGGGCAATCGGCATCGCCGTCGCCTTGTCCGGGCTTGCTGCATAAGGTGCTTTGCCAGATCCAGCCGCGAAAATCCTTGACCGGCCTGGCTCCCACGCGGCCGCTATCGTCATCGAGAAAGCCGGTCAGGCGGCCATGCGCGCCGCGCGTCTGCACGGCATTCGGATCGCCGTTCTTTTCAAACGGCGCAATCCAGCGATAGGTCTGCCCGCGCAGCGTTACCGTCACCCGCAAGCGATGGGCGTCGCCGATATCCTGTTCGCCGCGCTGGTGCGGCACCAGTTCATCGCTGACGAAACTGCCGGCCGCATAAATGAAGCCGCCGGCCCAAGGATTGTTGCCGACGGCCACGCATAGCGCGCCGTCGTCGCCATACTGGACCAGGCAGCCGGACATGGTAATGGCCTGCCGCACCTTGTTCTGGTCGTCGAAATCGAGCGAAGGAAACGGCAGCAATACCGGATGCAACGCCGCCGCGCCGCCATTTTCGGCGCGTGGATTCAACAGTGCCAATTGCCCGGCGGGATGACGCAAGGTGGCCATGATCTGGTCGCTGGTCTTACGGAAGCTGACCTGGTAATTCTTGTAGCTCAGCTGCTTTTCCTGCTGCAGCACATACAGCGCCAGCGCAACCGTAGCCACCGCCAGCAGCAGGAAGGCGCCGCGAAACAGGATGCGCAAGCGGTATTGGGCGAGATTCGGAAAGCTGATTTTCATGGGCAGTCATTCCCGCTGTTGAAGTGGCTGCGCATCATTTTTCCTGGTCGACCCAGCGAAAGCCGCGCATCGGAATATTTTCAATGCAGGAGAACTCCGCATCGACTTCGCGAAACGCATCGCGGATGGTGCTGACGTGCTTGCGGATATTGTCCCGGTTGCGCCCGCTCTTGACCACCTGGAACAGCTGCTCATAGGTCACCACCTGCCCGCGGTGCTCGTACAGCGCCGCCAGCAGGCGTTGCGCCGTCAGCGGCAGGTTGATGCGTTGCGCGCGCCAGATCGGAGTCTTCTGGCGCAGCGGGTCGATCGACAGTTCATTGCTGCTGGCTGGGGGCACGCTTTCCTTCGCGCCGTTGCGGTCCTTGGCGGCGCGCAGGATTTCCAGGAAGGTATCGATGAAATCGGATTCCTCGAAGGTCGCCTTTTGCAGGTAATCCCAGGCGTCCAGCGCCTTCATGATGCTGCGGTAGATGGTAGCCGGCATGGCCGACACCACCAGCACCGGCGTCGCCTGGCCCTTGTTGATGGCATTGATGATGGCGACGCCGGCATGCCGTTCGCGCCCCAGTTCGATGTCGAGCACCACCAGGTCGTAATTTTCACGCGCCAGCGCCGCCTCGGCGTCATCGCGCGTGTACCACTGGTCCACCTGGATGCCAGGCTTGGCCGCCTCGATCCAGCCCTTGAGCTGGTTGCTGGTCGGGATGTCGTCTTCGATCACCGCTACTCTTTGTGCCTGCTTTGACATTTTTTCTCCGCTGCTTCTGCTATCAATGACCCCCTCGCCCCCATTTCTTGGGTCGGCCGCCCCTGCCCTGTGCATCGGCGAGGCGAGGTTCCCCTTTTGCGGGATTGAGGATGCATGAAAGTATCCACGCTTTCCCATGAAAAGTCTGCGCCGCGCTGTGAGTATTTCTTCACACGGCTTACCGGACTGCGACGTTGCGGAGCATTCACCACCCTCGGATAACGCGACTGCCCCTGCCTGCCCATTGTTACTTCCGCCACCTGGAGCGCAAGATTCTTCCCAGGGAAAAGCACTGCATGCCGCTCCCGACCATCGAATTGCCACATCAACCAGGGGAAATATCATGTCTGAACGGCTCGAATCACTGCTGCAAGGTTTGCTTGCACTGCTCACCACAACCATCTCGGCAATCGGCGCCACGCTGACCGGCCTGGGCCGTGCCGCGCGGCGCGCCTGGATGCTGTTGCTGGCGATCGGCCTGATAGGCGGCGCCGGCTACGAACTGATCACCCACCCGCCGTTCAAGACCCTGGAGCCCGGCGAAGTCGGCATCCGCTCCAACAAGCTCACCGGCGGCAGCACCGAGGTCAAAGACGGCCTGGTGGTGATCATCCCCGGCCTGCATGAGTTGCGGCGCTACTCGCTGCTGGACCAGGTATACCGCCCGGTGCGCAGCAGCAAGGCCAATGGCGAAGCACCGTTCCAGTCGATCGAAGGCCTGTCGCTGGGCGTTGACCTGACCATACGCTACGCCATCGATCCGGCCAGGCTGGCAAGCATCGCCAAGGAGCTGCCTGCCGATATCAACGGCGAGATCGTCGAGCCCATGGTGCAAGGCGTGATCTACAAGTCCTTCACCCGCTATTCGGTGCGCGACATCTTTTCCACCAAGCGCGGCGAGATCCAGAAAGAAATAGAAAATGAGTTGAAACCGAAGCTGGCGGCCGACGGCATCATCCTGCGCGGCGTGCAGATGGGCCAGGTCGACCTGCCGCCGGAATACCGCCAGGGCATGGAGAAACTGCTGGCCGAAGAACTGGAAAGCGAAAAAATGAAATACACGCTGGAGCTGAAGAGCAAGCAAGTCCAGCAAACCGAGCTGGAAGCCGAAGCCGAGAAGGTCAAGCGCGAAAAATCGGCCGAAGCGGCCGGCAACGAGCAAATCATCGCCGCCAAGGCCCAGGAAGAAGCCATGAAGCACGTGCTGCCGTTCAAGCAAAAGCAGATCGAGCAGCGCCAGTATGAAGCCGAAGCAGAAAAGGTGTCGCGCATCAAGACCGCCGAAGGCAGCGCAGAAGCACGCCGCATCGAAGCCACCGGCGAAGCCGATTCGCGCCGCAAACTGGCCGACGTCGAAGCCTATCGCCTGGAAACGGTCGGCAAGGTCACCAGCGCCCAGCTGGAACGCGATGGCGCGCTGATCACCAAGAATCCCTTGCTGATCCAGAAAACCATGGCCGACAAGCTGTCCGACAAGATTTCGGTGATCATCGCCCCGCCCCCAGCGAGCGGCGGCTTCATCGGCTCGGCCCTGCTCGGCAGCACGCAGGCGGCCGCCTCCCAAAACCCGCAAACCGGCGCTGCCGCTGCTGAGGAGACACAACAATGATGCTCGCCGCCCTGGCCTTGGTCGCCATCGTCACCCAGGATAGCGCCGCCCTGCGCGCCGCGCCGCGCGAATCTGCCCAGCAGCAGGCCGTGCTGTGGCAAGGCGACAGCCTGGAAGTGCGCGGCGAGAAGATGGATTACCTGCAGGTCTACGACCACCGCCGCGAACGGGGCGGCTATATCCGCGCCTCGCAAGTACGCACCCAGTCGCTGGAACCGAAGGACGCGCCCGACTTGCTGGCCGTCGTGCGCTTCCTGCGCGACACGCCGGGCGCCGAGGCGCTCGGCATCAGCTACGCGGCAGCCTACCTGAAAGCGGCGCCGGCCGAAGCCATCGGCCCCGAACCGTTCGATGCGCTGGGAACCATGGCGGACCGCCTGGCGCGCCGCGCCTCCGCCAAACGCGGCAAAACCGACGACACTGTATTGTCGGCCCATCTGGAAGTGGCATCCAGCTATGGCATCGGCATGCAGGGCTTCGAGCGCGACGGCCGCGTCCAGCTGTGCTACAACGGCGAAGCCTTCCGCCGCGTGCTGGCCATGAAATCGAACGACGGCCAGCGCGCCCGCGCCGCCCTCGCGCTGACCCGCCCCGAATGCGTAGACCCTAACATCACACCCACCGAGCGCAACAGCCTGGATGCCTGGCGCGCCGACATCCTCGACCGTGTGCAACTGACCGATTTGCCAGAATACGAGAAAAACCGCCTGCGCCTGCGCCGCGCCGGCATCTGGGCCAGCATCGCCTTCGAGCGCGCCAGGCAGCACCAGCCGGCGCAGGAAGCCGCCAACCGTGCCTTGCAGGAACTGGCCGGCGTCAACAAGGAAGAAATCGCCGAACCGGACGCAACTGCCTATACCGACGCCGCCGTGCGTGTCGCCGCCTCGCGCTGGGCGGCGGAACCCGAACCCGTCACCGCCAGCGGCGGCAGCCTGACGGTCGTCACCACGCCCGGGGAAAGCGGCGAAACCTGCGTCGCGCTGGTAGACGCCAAGCACGATCAAAAAAATCCGCTCGTCAAACGCTGCACCTACGGCCTGGTCTGGAAAGCCTCGGCCAGCGTCAACGCCCAGCAAAGCGCACTGGCGCTCGCCGTGCAGCCGCTAGCTTCATGGCGCGAGCTGTGGGTATTCCATCAGGGAGAAAAAGGCTGGACCGTCGACATCCTGCCGCCGGCCGCCAACGCGCCCGATGTCGGCTACCTGGAATTCGCCGGCTGGGTGCCGGGCAGCGCCAAGATGCTGGCAGTGCGCGAAGCGCGCGTAGATGGGCGTTTCAAGCGCAGTTTTGAAGTGATACGGATGGATACCATGGATGTCGAGAAACAGGCAGACAATCCGCGTTCGCTGAGCCTGTTTTATCGCTGGCAGGATCCGGCGTGGAAGCGCGGAACGCTGAGTATGCGGTAATGGCGGACAGCTAGGGAAAGCGGTTTCGCAATAGCGCGGCGGGCGCAGCTAAAACGCCCGCAACGCCTGTCCGGCAAGGTCCGCAGAATAGGCTGTCCATCATGGGAAACAAGTCATTTGCGGTGGTCAATCATCCATTTGACCTTGCGCTTGGCTTCGCTAAATGCGGTTTCTTCGCTGTCCAGGAGCAGGTCCTTGCATTTGCAAACCGGCCCATTCTGAATTTGATAGGACCAGGTCCATCCGCCACTCCTCACCTCTGAAACATCGATCGAATAGTGGATGCCTTTGTATTCAAATTGATGCGTCATGTTCGCCATGCTGCCGGGAAGAGAGTTCTGGTACAGCCAGCCTTGCAAGATCGTGATGACAGCATGGGATCACTTACCTGCGTCGATCAGATGTTTTGCGAACGCCAATCCTTGATCGCGAGCGCCGTGCCATGTATTGGACAGCTCAAGCGCCGGCGCTTGCTGCAATACCCCGTCTATCAAAACGGCCCAGCAATACTTCCCGCCTCGGGCAATCGTGCTGGTGACTTTGATCACGCTTCCTTTATGTTCCGTCTCGAATTGCGGCATGTATTTCCCACGGATAGTTTTCAAAAGGAAAATTTACCATGTCAAACAGTCACTTCATACTGGTAAAAATACAAGCTATTGCTGCCGAAAACGGCGCCGATTGCTGTTTCTCGTCGCTTTGACATTCCCGATGATGACAGATTTCCCCGGCATACCGTCAGACATTTGTTCAACGCCGGCTGAATGAGTGTGATGGAGTCAACCATTTCAACGTGCTGGAAAAATCTCACCGCTCTCAACCATCGGCACTATGCGGCCGCCCGCCGAAACGGTGATGGCTGGGAAGTCATCGCTCCCAATGCGGGTTTTGCCGGACAACCGCTTGCCGGTATTGCCGTTTACCGGCGGATAAGCCGATCCGTTTTCCGGCTTGATTGCCTGAACACGTGCGAAGGAGTTACCAGGATCATTTTCTTATATCTAAGACCACTTGTCGGGACCGCGAAAAGTGGTATCTCCTATGCTTGATGCGGCATTCCTTTTTCGTTTAGCCCCTGCGCTCATGTTTATTCCTGTTTATTACGGACACTGAAGGAAAGAAGAGTTTTGGATTGCATCTCGCCGTCTTACGGCATGAATTTACGCAAAAAAAATTCCACTTGTTTTCAAATTCATCAAATTTCTCGAGTTGAAATTTCAGGTACTTTGCAAGTGGCATCGTAGTCATAGTAAATTCCTGAAACCACTTGACTACCATTTTTGATGATCTCATCCTCGGTCGGGCTGCAAGTTTGAAAATTGTATAAATATATTTCATCATTTCCGACGCAGATGCCTTGTCGGCGTGGGCCAAAGCGAACGGGCTTGCCGGCTTGCGCCATTGGTCGTTCGGCCGTGATACAGGCTTGTCATGCACCAGCGCGTTCATCCGGACTCTCGGACTTTGATGGGAAGTTGCTTTAGTACGGAGCCGGCTCGCGCGAGCCGGCTTTTTTGGTGTCTCAGCTTACGCCAATCCAGGTTCACTCTATTTAACAGCCCCTAGGAAATCATGACAAAATCGGCACTTTCCTCTCTCCCCAACGAATGGCAAAGCTGGATTACGGAAAACCTTGCCCGTTCCTGCGAACCGGATGGCATGGTCAGTTTGCTGGTGCGCGACGGCCGCTTCGGTATCGGCCTGGCGCGCGCGGCAATCGAAGAAGCCAGCAATGGCGCCTTTAGCGCCAACGTTCCTGCTGCCAAGGAGATGCCCTACATCGATACATCGGCAAATATCATCCGTACCGCCGATCGCGAGGTAAGGGTTTTGCTGACCCTGCGCCAACCGCATATTGTATTGCTGGGCAACGTGCTGAGCGACGAGGAATGCGACGCGATGGCGGCCTATTGCGAGCCGCGCCTGGTGCGCTCCCCGGTGGTCAATGACGCCGACGGCAGCATGCAGTTGCATCAGAATCGCAGCAGCCGCGGAGCGATGATACAGCGCGGCGAAACGCCGCTGGTCGCCCGGGTGGAGGCGCGCCTGGCTGCGCTTGCCCACTGGCCGGTCGAGCGCGGAGAAGGCATGCAAGTCCAGCATTATCAAGCCACCAATGAGTACCAACCCCATTTCGACTGGTTTGATCCTGCATTGCCGGGTCCACGCAAACACATGGATCATGGCGGACAGCGCCTGGGCACCTTTGTTTTGTACCTGAGCGAAGTGGAAAGCGGCGGCGGCACGTCATTTCCCTCGATCGGGCTGGAAGTCTTTCCGAACAAGGGCGGCGCCGTATTTTTCCTGAACACGGACAAGCAGCATCTTCCCGATACCTTAACCTTGCATGCCGGCAGTCCGGTGATCGAGGGTGTGAAAGTCATCGCCAACAAATGGCTGCGAGCGCGCAATTATTGATACGCTTAAGAGCCGGCTCTTGCGAGTCGGCTCTGCACTGGGATTACCTTGACTACAAACCAAGATCGCTCAGGAATGCCTTGGTAAAGCCCAGCGTTCCTGCCGATCCGTAGGTATTGCAGGTCGGCGAGGCAGAACCTGGCGCGCAGTCTGTGTCGCGATCGACAGACCAGAAATGCACGCCGGCCAGTCCGTTTTGCTTGGCAAAGCTGGCCAAGGTCGCGGCGTCGGTGATCGAGAAGGTTTCATTGCTTGAGTCATTGCCGCCAATCATCGGCGTTACCTCAATCTGGCTGTACGGGACGCTGTACTGGTTGTGCAGATCGATTGCCGCCTGCACCGCTGACGCTCCCATATCGCAAGCACCGCTGCTGTTGGTCATGCAATTGCCGCCAGCCGGGCTGCCGTAATCCATCGCCATCAGATTGATGATGTAGTTGGTCATGCCATAGGTCTTGATGGCACTCATCACCATGCCGCCGTAATAGCCGAGCGCCGGTGAAACATTGCCCCCCAATGTCGCCACGGTGAAGCTGAAGCGCAGGTTCGGATAGGTCTTCTGAGCAGTCACTGCGCGCTGGACAAGATTGTTGACATCGGCCTGCGATTGACCTGCTTCGATATCGAAATCGACTCCCACCATGTTGGCGGAATAAAAGGTTTTGATGAAAGCCGCAAATGCAGCATCGCTGGTGCAAGTGAACGAACCGGCCGAGCCACCGGTGGAGACGATGTATTTTTTACCGGCGCTGACCCAGGCCGGCACGTTGGACGCAACCATGGACGATGTCATATTGATTGCGCCGTTGTTGGCGGTGCCCCAGATTTCACTGCCGCACGCGCCGGTAGCGAACGCCCAGGTCACGGCGGTGAGATTCGATGGCATCGCAGTCAGCAGCGGCTGGGAGGCGCCGGTCACGTTCGTACTCAGCACGTTTGTAGTGGCATTGAAAGCCAGGCTGGTGTCCTTGTATGGACTGAAGACAAATGCCGTTGGCGTTGGCGTTGGCGTCGGTGTCGGTGTCGGTGTCGGTGTCGGTGTCGGTGTCGGTGTCGGTGTCGGTGTTGGTGTCGGTGTTGGTGTCGGTGTCGGTGTGCTGCAAGTACCGCCTGCTTTCCATAAGGTCGGCGATGCAGCCGGATTCCAGCCCGCGCCGGCATAATCGGTTTGAGTGACCAATGCTGTATATGTCGATCCGTTATAGCTGACTACTTCACCGGCCGTATAAGAACCGCCGTCAGTCCAAATCACGCAGCCGGGTGCCGAGGTAGGCGTCGGTGTGGGAGTTGGGGTGGGAGTTGGCGTCGGTGTGGGCGTTGGAATTGGGGTGGGCGTTGGCGTTGGAGTAGGCGTCGGGGCTGGTGCGCCGCAGGCGCCTTGAGAGGTCCATGGTTGTCCGCTGCCGGTAACGCCGTTGCTGGTAGAAGGATTATTCCCTTGCGTCCACCAGTTTGCCTTGTAGTTGACGCTGCTGTAGCTGGCTACCGCGTCGGTTTGATAGGCGACGGCGGCATCCCACGCGGCGGCGCAAGCCGGCAAGCTGGCCTTCGCGCTGGAGACGAATTGCTTCTGGCTGCTGCTCGCGGCGTCTTGCGTACCACCGTCGCCGCAAGCTGCCAGCAGGCTGCCGATCAACCCCATCAATACGGTATTGCATACTTTTGTTTTCATGCGTCTCTTCTCCTCGATCAATAATGATGCGCCAGCAGCAAATCAGGATAGGAGAATGAAGACAAACATATGCGATGGAAACCGGGCTTCGTCTCACAAAGGCACAAAGACCGGAACATATTTTTCCGTAACTTGGACAGAGTACGCCGTCACTAATCAAGCAAACAGCAGATCGCCCCTAAGCTCTGTCCCCGACCGCACCGTAGTCAATTTTCTGCGAATCCGACAAGCGTCTACGCCCCTAAGCAAAGTCATTTATATTTTTAAAGTTTGCAGCTGGCTGAGGATGCGACCTGCGAAATTGAACGTCAAGTGGTTTGGAATATTTTTCGGGAACACCATGCCACTTGCAAAGCATCCGAAATTTCAGCTATAAATTTCTGCCAACCCCAATATATGGAAGAAATTTTTCATCCGTGATTCGGCGTTGCTCAGCTATGCGCTTCCATCCAAAACGCACTCTGTTCCATCCATCGGACGAAAATGCCGACAGCAGCGGAAAATGAGGAAAGATCGTGGCGGCAGAGCCTGCCATACCACTTTCTTGATTTCATGATGTGGTCTTAGGGCCGGTTAACAGGCCCTAGATATGGAAATGTCATCCAGGATTGTCTCGATATGCAGCATCGGCCAATATTTTGTTTGGCGCACTGGCGTGGAGCGCATAGGCTTATATGCCCTGGCTGAAATGCCACCGAATCAATCCTTCGGTTTAAGCTTGCGCGCTGTATCGATCGCCTTCAAGACCGGCAAGGTGCGGATATGCGCCACCTCCTCCATCGATACCTCGCTGGAACGGCGCGCGAATTCCAGCACCGTGCGCAACTGTTCTTCATTGAACTGCGCCCATACGGCCTCGGTACGCTGAGCCAGACGCTCATAGTAGATACCCATCTGACGCACGCGCTCTTCGCAGGCCACGACGCGCACCTTGCGGCGGTCGGTGGGGTCGGCTTCGCGCCTGACGAAGCCGGCCTTCTCCAGCCGGTCGACCAGCCCCGTGATGGCGCCCGTCGTGAGTCCGGTCGCTGTCGCCAACTGGCTCGGCGTCAACGCATCAGCGCCAGCCATCACGATGAAGTCCAGGCATTCCAGGTCTGTGCTGGACAGCCCCACCCGCTCGGCCACCGCGCCGCTCAACAACACGCCCTGCGCGCTCATGCGGCGAACCTCCAGCCCTAGTGCCTGCAGCAAGGCTGCCTTCTTTGTTTTGACGCTTGACATGGCCGCCCCAAATATCTTAGAGTAAAAGTATCTTAGTTACTAAGTAATATACAATCAATTGCATGAATGTTACCAGACGGGCGCATTCAACGGACATCCTGGAGAAAAACATGGCAAAAATCAGAACGGCCTTGATAATCGGCGGCGGCATCGCCGGACCCCTGACGGCCCTGGCGCTGCGTAAAGCAGGCATCGAAGCCACAGTCCACGAGGCGTACCCAAGCTCGGCGCAAGGCGTCGGCGGCACCCTCATGGTCGCGCCGAACGGCCTCGACGCACTGCGCATCATCGGTGCGGACGAGGCTGTGCGCGCCATCGGCCAGCCGATTACGCGCATGGTGATGGCGAACGGGCGCGGCAAGCCTGTCGGCGAGTTTCCCGGCCTGCCTGGCATGCCGTCAAGCCTGCTCCTATGGCGCTCTGAGCTGTGCCGCGTGCTGCACCGGCACGCAGCAGCACATGGCATCTCCATTGAATACGGCAAGCGACTGACTGGGGTCGACCAGACCGCTGCGGGCATTACCGCACGATTTTCCGACGGCAGCAGCGCCAGTGCGGACGTGCTGATAGGCGCTGACGGGATCCGATCCGCAGTCCGCACGCTGATCGATCCGCAGGCGCCAGGACCGCAGTACACCGGCCTGCTCGGATTCGGCGGGCGCGCGATAGGCAGCGGCGCAATTGGCCTTCCTGGCGCCATGCACTTCGCGCATGGAAAGCGCGCATTTCTCGGCCATTGGACTGAAGCGGACGGCAACACCATGTGGTTTGGCAATCTGCCGCACCCGACGCCGTTGACGGCGGCAGAGGCAAGGGCCGTGCCGGCGGCGCAGTGGCTGGAGACATTGCGCGAGGTCTATCGCGACGACATTCCCGGAGGCGCATTGCTTGCCCACACGAGTCCCGAGCAGTTGCTCGTCACAGGCGCGGGAGAAATCCTGCCGCCGGTGCCGCACTGGCATCGCGGCCGCATGGTGCTGGTCGGCGATGCCGCGCATGCGCCATCGTCGAGTTCAGGCCAGGGCGCGTCGCTCGCCATGGAGAGCGCCATCCAGCTGGCGCGCTGCCTGCGCGACCTGCCCGACCTTGCGACGGCCTTTCTCGCCTACGAGCGGCTGCGCCGGCCCAGGGTCGAGAAAGTCGCCGCGGACGCAGCGAAGACCAACAATAGAAGAGCCTCCGGGCCGATGGCCAAGGCATTGTTCAGCCTTTTGATGCCGATTGCGATGAAGACCTTCTTCACACCGGAAAAGATGTTCGGTGCCTTGCATGGCTATCGCATCGATTGGGACGATGTCGTGACAGCATAATTGCTGCACGCCCGATTGACGCTGCAATGGCCTGCCCCAACGATCCTGGATAGAAGAAACGCGCGGCGCGTTGAATATCCCTGCGCGGTAGACATAAGCCTGCCGTGTAAGTAGACTTCACCAGTCTCGCCTTGCTTATCAGCCATCCACATTACATTCCGGCCCGTTCTGCCTGCATGAGCATCTGCCGGACGTCATCTATCACTTGCCCGGAAAAGGAAGAGAAATATGATTAGGAGCGAACCGGCGGCAGCTACCGACGCCCCGAGTGCACAGAGGTTCTACCATGGCACACGTGCTGACCTGAAGCCGGGAGACCTCATCGAGCCCGGCTACACCTCTAACTACGGCAAGGGGAAGACGGCGACCTACGTCTACCTGACCGCCACCCTGGATGCAGCCACCTGGGGAGCCGAGCTGGCGCGCGGCGAAGGTCGCGGCAGAATATACATAGTGGAACCGACCGGCCCGATGATGGATGATCCCAATCTGACGGACAAGAAATACCCGGGTAATCCGACGAAGTCGTACCGCTCCCGAGAGCCGCTACGGGTCACGGGCGAAGTCACGGATTGGCAAGGGCACTCCCCCGAAGCACTCCAGGCCATGAAGGACCACGTTGAGGGACTTAGGCTGCTTGGTGTTGAAGCAATCGACGACTGAGTTGCTCCCCCGCATCCTCGGGCGCTTGATGCGCTTTCGGATGCGAGCCGAATCGATTTCAGCGATCTGAGCAAGCGAACGCCCCCGCCTCGGCGCGCGCAGCGCTGTAGCCACCTCGCCATTGCGAGATTTGGCGGTGTGGTTACCGACAAGGCTCAGTCGTCAATGATCGATTTGCTTACCAGGAGAAACCAGCCCCGGCGCCAATCGATACTGTGCCGCGTGTCGAAGCAGAGCCGCCCAGGTTCAAAGTCCGCGTCCCTTTACCCAGCACACGCTGATAGCCCAAGGCAAGCGCTGATTGGCCATTCTGCGCACCGATGCCGACACCGAGACGATGCGTGCCCGCCAGGCCGGCGGTGGAAAGCGCCATCTGTGCGGCAGCAGTGCTCATCGCGCCCATTTCGTCGACGCGCTTGTCCAGCCGGTCGATACGGCTATTCATGCCGTCCATGCGGTCGTTCACGCCGGCGATGGCGCCGTCCAGCTGACGCTTGTTGACAGCATCGGTGGCTTGCGTACCGTCGGCCACGTTGGTCAACTGACGCTCGCTGCCTGCGGAACCGAACGAGATACTATTGTCGCGATCCGCCACCGAACCTGCGCCGATGGCGACTGAGTTGCTGCCCGTTGCCGATGCGTTGGCGCCCAGCGCCGTACTCTTGTCGCCGGTGGCTGATGCGTCTGCGCCAACCGCTGTGCTGTTGTCGCCGGAAGCAACCGCGCCGCTGCCGATGGCGGACGAATTGTTGCCTGAGGCCGAGGCGCCGTTGCCGATTTCCGCGTTGCCTTGCGGATTGACGCCGGAGCCGCCGCCACCGCCGATGGAGCCGTCGGCGATGCCGGTTTCAATCAGGCCGACGCGGTCGTTGACCTCGCCTAGCTGCTTGCCTTGATCGGCTACCGTACCGCTCAGATCGTCGACTTTCAGCTTCAGATCGGCCAGCGCGACATCCGACGAATCGGCCAGATCCTGCAATTTCTGATCCCATGCCGCCTGCATGTTGAACAACTGGCTGCCGTTGACCGCCTGCATGCTGGAGGCCGAGATGATACCGTTGTTCAAGTTGTCGATCATGGTGCCGCCAGCGCCGCCCAGCGCCACCATCGAGCGATCGGCGTTGTAGCTCACCGCGCCGGTCATTGACGAACCAAGGTCGGCCAGCGCGCCGTTGATGTTGGTGATACTGGTTTCCGTGGCGCCGACGCGGGTGCCCAGCGCCGATACCGCATTGTTGGTGTTGAACAATTGATTGCCCGTCACCGCTTCGCTACTGCCGGCTGCAATGCTGCCGTCGGCCAGGCCGCTCAGGGTACGCACGCCGGCGCTGCCGCTGAAGTCCACTACCGAACCGCCGGTTGCCGCGGCGACCGAGATGCGGCCCGAGACGGCGTCTTGCTGCACCAGGCCGGCGGCGCCGTCGCCGATGTCGACCAATTGCTGCTTGATGCTGGTGATATCGCCTTCGCTCACGGTCACGCGGTCATCGAGGATGCCGATGTTGCTGGTGTTGGCCGCAATATTCGTCGTGTTGGCGGCAACGTTGCTGTTGGTGGTGCTCAATTGGCTCATGTTCACGGCATCGGTGTCGGCCACGCCGGCTGTAACGCCAGACAAGGTACGGGTGCCGTCGGTGCCACTGAAGTCGACCACCGCACCGCCGCTTGCCGCAGCAACAGTAACATTTCTAGTCGTCGCGTCTTGCTGCACCAGACCGGCTGTACCGTCGCCGATGTCAACCAGCTGTTGCTTGATGTTGGTGATGTCGCCTTCGCTCATTGTCACGCGGCCATCGAGGTTGCCGATGTTGGTCATGTTAGTTGCGATATTGGCCGTGTTCGCTGCAATGTTCGTTGTGTTGGTTGCAACGCTCGCATTGGTGGCGTTCAACTGGCTCATGTTCACCGCATCGGTAGCGTCGACGCCCGCTGTCAAGCCTTTGAGCGTGCGCGTGCCGCTCGTGCCGGCGAAGTCCACCGCTGTGCCGCCGTGACTCGCAGCCACGGTGATATCGGCAGTTGCCGAAGCCTGCTGTACCAGACCCACAGCGCCACTGTTGAGCTGAGTGGTCAGGTTGGTGATAGCTGTTGCGTTGGTGGCGACACTGCTTTTGGTGACATTTAATGCCGTGTCCAACCCGCTTAGCGCACCGTCGACTGTGGTCTGGCTGCCGCCGTTGGTCAGCGAGTATATTGGGCCAGTCACAGCGCCGGTCGTTGGATTGACTGAAGCACCACCACCTAACGCAGTCACAACTGGCGTGAGCTGCGACACGTTTACCGCGTCGGTGGCTGCCGTACCGTTGGCAACGTGCACAATTTGGCGCTGCTGGGCAGATGAGCCGACTGACACAGCGTTAAGGCGATCTACGACCGAGTTACTACCCAGCGCAATGCCATTGCCCATGTTGGCATTGATCTTGGCGCCAGCGCCAATGGCAGTTCCACTGATGGCCGTGGCATCCACGTTGGCAGTATTACCTATGGCGATGGAGCTAGTCGCGGCGGCAGTCGCGCCGGTGCTGATGGCAACCGCATTGGCGCCCAAGGCTTTTGCGCCATACCCAGCAGCTAAGGCCTGTGTTGCGGCGGCTTGGCTGGCGAGTCCAAACGTCAAAGAATATTGCCCCGATGCCGTACCGCCAACTGCAGTAGACCCGTAACCGGATGCTACCGAGCCATTACTGCCAATTGCCGTTGCGGCGTCGGCTGTAGCACTCGCGCCAGTACCAAGCGCAATGGTGTTCAGACCAGTAGCAGTTGCACTGGTACCAATACCAATCGCCGGATAGGCACCAGCACTTGAACTGCCATTCGAAGAATTACCAATGGCAATGTCATTGGCATTGCCTGTAGTAGCACTCCCGCCAGAAACAATGGCAAGACCCGGCGATGATGGCATGGTTGCCGAAAAAAGGCCGATGTCGCTCATCAGCGACATATCTGCTGCACACACCCCATTAGCACCCATTGTGCCGCTCGTGCCATCTGGCAACTCACACACTTCGCCGGCCATGGCCGCGGCAGCGCCCATGGCCAACACGCCGGCAACCGCAGCGCGGCGCAAGGTGCGGCTCAACGAGCGCTTGCCTTTGCTCTTGGCGGTTTCCGCAACCGCAGTGAAAGTACCGGTGGTTTCGTTCCACAGCACACGATGGATTTGGTTCATGACTGGCTCCTATCTGGATGAAAATTTGATAGGAGCGAGTATGAGGATTAAGACTTTCCCTACATATTGGACTAGTCTTAAATGCAATTAATGAATATTAGTATTAGTCATAAAAACGAACATTAGATAATAGTTAAGCAATATTAAAGTTACACTCCAGAAATTTCAATCTGGCTTCCCAGCCATTTCGATTCTGTAAATCCGAAAAAGCGACGGCCTCGTTCGCTTCGCAGCGAGGGCCATCGGATTCATATCAACAGCTGTGCGGCGGACGATCAATCCGCTTTCATGCCTTCCACCTGGATCTGCAGCTTGGTGAGCATGCTGAAACCTTCCGACTTGCCATAATCGACGCCGAAATCGGCGCGATTGAACTGCGCGGTGGCATTGGCGCCGCACACTTCGCGCTTGAGCATCGGATCGATGGCGCACTTGAAAGCATCGATCTTCAGGTTGAGCGGCCTGGTGACGCCGTGCAAAGTCAATGCGCCCTGGATTTCAACCGGCTGTTCGCCGTCGAAGCGGATCGCGCTGCCCTTGTAGACGGCGGTCGGGTATTTGGCGGCATCGAGGATCTCAGCTGAGCCGACATGCTTGTCCAGCAAGGCATTGCCAGTACTGATCGATGCCGCGTCGATGACGACTTCGGCGCTGCCGGTCTTGGCGGCGCGGTTGAGCACGATCACTCCTTTCGATTTGGTGAACTTGCCGCGCCAGACGGACATGCCGCCGTGGTCAGTCTCGAAGCTGGGGTAAGTGTGGGATGGGTCGAGATTGTAGGTGGAAACGGCAGCGAAAGCCGATCCGGAGACAACAGCAGCGGCAGAGGCAATGGCGATGGCGATGAGAGCGTGCTTTTTCATTGGATGATCCTTGTGTGGATGGGTAAGATGATTAGATGATTACTTGGCAGGTACCACAAGATGGAACTTGATCTGGACGTCGTCGGCCACCAGGCTGGTGTCTTTCCAGTCGCCGCTGCCGATGTCGAATTGCAGGCGCTTGATCGGCAGCACGCCGTCGAAAACCTGGATGCCACCTTCCTTGCGGTATTGGACCGGGATCACGACGTCAGCCGACTTGCCCTTGATCTTCAGGGTCCCGGCAACACTGTAGGCATTGGCGCCGGCTGCCTTGATCTGGGTCGAAACAAACGAAGCGGTCGGAAAGGCCGAGGCATTGAACCAGTCCTTGCCGGCGACTTCCTTGTTGTACTCGGCCGAGCCGATGTCGAAACTGGCGATATCGAGGTCGATCTTGGCGCGAGCTGCCGCGAGATTGGCGGGGTCGAACTGGACGTCCGCCCGCACTTGCTTGAATTTGCCTTCGACCGGCACGTTCATCTGCTTGAACACTACGGCCACATCGGTTTTTGCAAGGCCGGCGGCAGCGCAGGCGCCGCTTGCCGCCATGGCGCCGGCCAGGACAAATGTGGAGAACAGCGCGATAGTGCGCAGGCCGGGAATCGGATAAATGGTATTCATCATCAATTTCTCAAAAAATGGGGATGGTTAGCGTGGGTATAACGCAAGTAAGCCAGGCCGCGGTCATTTACCGAACGGCAGCATGCGCGCCAGCAGGCGCTGCCGGTCCAGCACTTCATGCTTGATCACGCCCAGCAAATGGGCCGCTACGATCGCCAGCAAGCCGTAGTTCATCCAGATATGCACAGTTTTCAGGGAGGCGGCGAGCGCCTGGTCTGGTGCGATCAGGGTCGGCAGCGGCAGGATGCCCAGGTACACCACCGGGATGCCGGCTGCCGCGGTATAGAAATAACCGCTGACCGGGATGCCCAGCATCAGGACGTAGAGCAGGAAGTGCGCAGCATGGGCGGCGAATTTCTCCGCCGTATGCATGGCGTTGCCGAGCGCCGGCGCCGGGTGGCCGAGGCGCCAGCCGAGACGCACCAGGGCCAGCACAAAGACGGTGACGCCTAGCCATTTGTGCCAGGAAAAATACTTCAGCTTGGCGGGCGTGATGCCAGGGATATCCGTCATGACCCAGCCCAAGGCGAAGCCCCAGACGATGAGGAGCGCGATCAGCCAGTGCAACGCGATAGCAGTATTGTTATAACGCAATATATTTGAACGAATAGCCATATTGATACGAGGTTGGTGATATCAGGGTTATCAATATAGCCACGCAACGTCATCCAAACAATCAGATAGAATGAATCATTAATATCGATTTTTTGGATATCCATGGCGAACTCTCCCAGCATCGACCAGCTGCGCACATTCATTATTGTCTGCGAAACCGGCAGCTTTTCGGCAGCCGCAATCCGCCTCGGCCGCGCCCAGTCGGTGATCAGCTACACCATCGCCAGCCTGGAAGCCGAACTGGGCATTGCGGTTTTCGAGCGCAGCAAGCGCCGTCCGACGCTAACCGCAGCGGGCCGGGCGATCTTTGCCGATGCGCGCAAGCTCGACCTGCTGATGAGCCAGCTGTCGGCCAATGCCGCCGGCATGGCGCAAGGCCTCGAGGCCGAGATATCGCTGGCGGTCGACGTCATGTTCCCGTTCCAGAAACTGACCGCGGCGCTGCAGGCCTTCACCAGCGCGTTCCCGACCGTGGCCCTGAACCTGACCATGGAAGCACTGGGCGGCGTATTGAAGCTGGTGATGGATGGCGAATGCTGCCTGGGCATCAGCGGCCCCAGCAGCAACTGGCCCGACGTCATCGAAACCGATTCCCTGGGTGGCATCCAGCTGGTGCCGGTGGCGGCCGCCAGCCATCCGTTGGCACAGCGCACGCAGATACGCATTGCCGAAGCGCGCGAACATACCCAGCTGGTCCTGACCGACCGCAGCCGGCTGACCGAGGGGCAAAATTTCGGTGTGTATGGCGCCCGTATCTGGAAGCTGGCCGACCTTGGCGCCAAGCACCGCTTGCTTCTGGCCGGCCTGGGCTGGGGCTCGATGCCGCTGCATCTGGTCGAGAACGACCTGGCGGCAGGCACGCTGCTGCGCCTGAACCTGATTGACCGCTTCCGCTCGGACTACAAGCTCTCGCTGATCAATCGTATCGATGCGCCGGTCGGGCCGGCGCTGCAGTGGCTGAAACAGTACTTGCAGGAAGAAATGACTTAACAAGCAGTCCCGAGAAGAAAATTCCGACCATCCTTTCCTGGTCAGTTTCAGCGCCATCGCCGATTTCAAATCCGATTGATTCATCAAATATTTTCCAAGGAAACGATTTCGCCAGGAATGATGCAGATGACAAACGTGAGCCCAGGATGGGAGCAAGCGGAAAATTGATTGGAACGAATGGCATCACGGTCTGGGCGCCAATTTCATATTTCATATTTCATTAAAATCATGCTTATTAAAAAAAATGAGCGCCCGAGGACGCTCATTCGAAGCACATGTAAAAACTAGCTTTTCGTTACCATGAAAAGCCAACTCCAGCATTGATCAATGTGCGCGTACCGGATGTCGTGCTGACACCGAATTTGATAACGGCGTTCTGGCTGACGCGGGCGCTGGCGCCGATCGACAGAGCCGTGTAACCGGCATAACTACCGATTCCCGCACCCAATGCAAACGTCTTGCCGGTATCAACCTGTGGAAGACCTGCCAGAGCCCCTGCCATCGCCACTCCGCTAAAGGCGATACGCTGCACGTCTCCAACCTGGCTTTGCACAGCAGACAACTGCGAGACATTGACGGCATCGGTTGGATTGACACCTGCCGCCACGTTGGTGATACGACGCTCGCTGCCGGGAGCCCCCACCGACACGGTATTGGCTTGATCCGCTATCGAACCGGCGCCCAAGGCCACCGCATTGTTCCCGGTGGCTTGCGCCCCTGCACCGGTGGCGACAGAGTTATTCCCGGAGGCCAGCGAATTCTGACCAATCGCGACAGTAGGATCGCCAGTCGCCTGAGCGTTATTGCCAATCGCCACGGATCCGGCCTGCGACGCCAAGGCACGGAAGCCCACAGCAGTGGTATTGGCATCGGTTGCCTGGGCGTTGGAACCGAATGCCGTGGCGCCATCTTTAGTGGCCTGCGCGCACAAGCCTGAACCCGTTGCATCCACACCCTTGACTGTGGTGCAGGTTGCCGGCGTCACATTGTTGATCACCGTGCCGTTGGTGCCGCGCGTCTGCACCGTGCCGTCGCTGTTGGCGCCGCCGATGGTAGTGACACCAATCGTTGAACCGTTGGCAGCAGCACCACTAGATGCATCTGCAAGCGGTTTCAGCGACGTCGATAATGAACCGACACCGACCATGCTTGTTGAAAGCGTAGTCAATTGTTGCAGCCCGGTTGATATCGACGCCACGCCGGTTGACAAGGAATTGATACCGCTCGTTGCTACGCTCAAGCCGCTTGAAGTTGAGGTCGACAGCGACGATACGCTGCTGTTGGTGGAACTCAGGCCGGTTGACAACGAATTGATGCCGCTAGCCGCCGTGCTCAAGCCCGTCGAAGTCGACGTCGATAGCGCCGACACATTGCTGTTGGTTGTACTCAGCCCCGTTGACAGTGAATTGACGCCGCTTTGCGCCGTACTGATCCCTGTTGACGTCGAGGTCGACAACGACGTCACGTTACTGTTCGTCGTACTCAAGCCGGTTGACAGCGAATTGATGCCAGCCGACGTTGAAGTAGACAAAGACGACAGCTGACTGAAATTCACAGCATCGGTTGGCTTCACACCAGCAGCCACATTGGTAAGAGTCACCGGCGTTGTAGCTCCAACTCCTCCCAGAGTAACGCTGGTGTGGCCAGGATTGTCATACTGAACTGAGTTGGCAACTCCCGTCGACAGTGAAGCAATGCCAGTCGAAGTTGCGGTCGACAGCGAGCTCACGTTGCTGTTGGTCGTGCTCAGCCCTGTCGACAACGAACCGATGTTGCTGGCGTTGGTGCTGATGCCCGTCGAGGTCGAGGTCGACAACGACGTCACGTTGCTGTTGGTCGTGCTCAGGCCAGTCGACAACGAACCGATATTACTGGCGTTGGTGCTAATGCCGGTCGAAGTCGAGGTCGACAGCGAGGTCACGTTGCTGTTGGTCGTGCTCAGACCCGTCGACAACAAACCGATGTTGCTGGCGTTGGTGCTGATGCCGGTTGAAGTCGAAGTTGACAGCGAGGTCACGTTGCTATCGGTCGTGCTCAGACCTGTGGACAGCGAAGTCACGTTGCTGTTGGTGGAGCTCAGGCCAGTCGACAGCGAACCGATGTTGCTGGCGTTGGTGCTGATGCCGGTCGAGGTCGAGGTCGACAGCGAAGTCACGTTGCTATTGGTCGTGCTCAGGCCCGTCGACAACGAACCGATGTTGCTGGCGTTGGTGCTGATGCCGGTCGAGGTCGACGTTGACAGCGAGGTCACATTGCTGTTGGTCGTGCTCAGGCCCGTCGACAACGAACCGATGTTGCTGGCGTTCGTGCTGATGCCAGTCGAGGTCGAGGTCGACAACGAATCCACGTTGCTGTTGGTCGTGCTCAACCCTGTCGACAACGAACCGATGTTGCTGGCGCTCGTGCTGATCCCGGTCGAGGTCGAGGCCGACAGCGAAGTCACGTTGCTGTTCGTTGTACTCAGGCCTGTCGACAATGAACCGATGTTGCTGGCATTCGTGCTGATGCCGGTCGAAGTCGAGGTCGACAGCGAGGTCACGTTGCTGTTGGTCGTGCTCAGGCCAGTCGACAACGAACCGATGTTGCTGGCGTTCGTACTGATCCCGGTCGAAGTCGACGTCGACAACGAAGCCACGTTGCTGTTGGTTGTGCTCAGACCCGTCGAGGTCGAAGTCGACAACGAAGCCACATTGCTGTTGGTCGTGCTCAGGCCTGTCGACAACGAACCGATGTTGCTGGCGTTCGTGCTGATCCCGGTCGAAGTCGAGGTCGACAACGAGCTCACGTTGCTGTTGGTCGTGCTCAGGCCTGTTGACAGCGAACCGACGTTGCTGGCATTCGTGCTGATGCCCGTCGAGGTTGAGGTCGACAACGAGCTCACGTTGCTATTGGTCGTGCTCAGGCCTGTTGACAGCGAACCGATGTTGCTGGCGTTCGTGCTAATGCCGGTCGACGTCGAGGTTGACAGCGATGACACGCTGCTGTTGGTCGTGCTCAGGCCTGTTGACAGCGAACCGATGTTGCTGGCGTTGGTGCTGATGCCGGTCGAAGTCGAGGTTGACAGCGACGTCACGTTGCTGTTAGTGGTGCTCAGACCTGTTGACAGCGATCCAATGTTGCTGGCATTCGTGCTGATGCCGGTCGAGGTCGAAGTCGACAGCGAGGTCACGTTGCTGTTGGTCGTGCTCAGGCCTGTCGACAACGAACCAATGTTACTGGCGTTGGTGCTGATACCCGTTGAAGTCGACGTCGACAACGACGTCACATTGCTGTTGGTCGTGCTCAGACCTGTCGACAGCGAACCGATGTTGCTGGCGTTGGTGCTGATGCCCGTCGAGGTCGAGGTTGACAGCGATGACACGCTGCTGTTGGTTGTGCTCAGCCCCGTCGACAACGAACCGATGTTGCTGGCGTTGGTACTGATGCCGGTCGAAGTCGACGTCGACAGCGAAGACACGTTGCTGTTCGTTGTACTCTGGCCTGTCGACAACGAGCCGATGTTGCTCGCGTTCGTGCTGATACCCGTGGAGGTCGATGTCGACAGCGAAGTCACGTTGCTGTTGGTCGTGCTCAGCCCTGTCGACAGCGAGCCGATATTGCTGGCGTTCGTGCTGATGCCCGTCGACGTCGAGGTTGACAGCGAGCTCACATTGCTGTTGGTTGTGCTCAACCCTGTCGACAGCGAACCGATGTTGCTCGCGTTCGTGCTGATACCGGTCGAGGTCGATGTCGACAGCGAATCCACATTGCTATTGGTCGTGCTCACCCCTGTCGACAGCGAACCGATGTTGCTCGCGTTCGTGCTGATACCGGTCGAGGTCGAGGTTGACAGCGATGACACGCTGCTGTTGGTCGTGCTCAGGCCAGTGGACAGCGAACCAATGTTGCTGGCATTCGTGCTGATGCCGGTCGAGGTTGAGGTTGACAGCGAGCTCACGTTGCTGTTGGTCGTGCTCAGCCCTGTCGACAGCGAACCGATGTTGCTAGCGTTCGTGCTGATACCCGTGGAGGTCGATGTCGACAGCGATGACACGCTGCTGTTGGTCGTGCTCAGCCCTGTCGACAGCGAGCCGATATTGCTGGCGTTCGTGCTGATGCCCGTCGAGGTTGAGGTCGACAGCGATGACACGCTGCTATTGGTCGTGCTCAAGCCAGTGGACAACGAACCGATGTTGCTGGCGTTCGTACTGATCCCGGTCGAAGTCGACGTCGACAACGAGCTCACGTTGCCGTTGGTCGTGCTCAGCCCTGTCGACAACGAACCAATGTTGCTGGCGTTCGTGCTGATGCCCGTCGAAGTCGAGGTTGACAGCGATGACACGCTGCTGTTGGTTGTGCTCAGGCCAGTCGACAGCGAACCGATGTTGCTCGCGTTGGTACTGATACCCGTGGAGGTCGATGTCGACAGCGAAGTCACGTTGCTGTTGGTCGTGCTCAGGCCAGTCGACAACGAACCGATGTTACTGGCGTTGGTGCTGATGCCAGTCGAGGTCGAGGTTGACAGCGATGACACGCTGCTGTTGGTTGTGCTCAGCCCCGTCGACAACGAACCGATGTTGCTGGCGTTCGTGCTGATGCCGGTCGACGTCGAGGTCGACAGCGATGACACGCTGCTGTTGGTCGTGCTCAGCCCTGTTGACAGCGAACCGATGTTGCTGGCGTTGGTGCTGATGCCGGTCGAGGTCGAGGTCGACAGCGAGGTCACGTTGCTGTTGGTCGTGCTCAGCCCGGTCGACAGCGAACCGATGTTGCTGGCGTTGGTGCTGATGCCGGTCGAGGTTGAGGTCGACAGCGATGACACGCTGCTATTGGTCGTGCTCAGCCCTGTCGACAGCGATGACACGCTGCTGTTGGTCGTGCTCAGCCCTGTCGACAACGAACCAATGTTGCTGGCGTTCGTGCTGATGCCGGTCGAGGTTGAGGTCGACAGCGATGACACGCTGCTATTGGTCGTGCTCAAGCCAGTGGACAACGAACCGATGTTGCTGGCGTTCGTACTGATCCCGGTCGAAGTCGACGTCGACAACGAGCTCACGTTGCTGTTGGTCGTGCTCAGCCCTGTCGACAACGAACCAATGTTGCTGGCGTTCGTGCTGATGCCGGTCGAGGTCGATGTCGACAACGACGTCACGTTGCTGTTGGTCGTGCTCAGCCCGGTCGACAGGGAGCCAACATTGCTGTTCGTGGTGCTCAGACCGGTAGACAACGAACCGATGTTGCTGGCGTTCGTGCTGATACCGGTCGACGTCGAGGTCGACAACGAGCTCACGTTGCTGTTGGTCGTGCTCAGACCAGTCGACAACGAGCCAACATTGCTGTTCGTTGTACTCAGACCTGTTGACAGCGAACCTATGTTACTGGCGTTCGTACTGATGCCGGTTGAGGTAGAAGTTGACAGCGAGGTCACGTTGCTGTTGGTCGTGCTCAGCCCAGTCGACAGCGAGCCAATGTTGCTCGCGTTGGTGCTGATACCCGTCGAGGTCGAGGTCGACAGCGACGTCACATTGCTATTGGTTGTGCTCAGCCCTGTCGACAACGAACCCACATTGCTGTTCGTGGTGCTCAGCCCAGTGGAAAGCGAATTCACACCGCTTTGTGCCGTACTGATGCCGGTCGAGGTCGACGTCGACAGCGAGCTCACGTTGCTGTTGGTGGAGCTCAAACCAGTCGACAGCGAGCCAATGTTGCTCGCGTTGGTGCTGATGCCAGTCGACGTCGAGGTTGACAGCGATGACACGCTGCTGTTGGTTGTGCTCAGACCAGTCGACAGCGAGCCAACATTGCTGTTCGTGGTGCTCAGACCGGTGGACAGCGAATTCACACCGCTTTGCGCCGTGCTGATGCCGGTCGAAGTCGAGGTCGACAACGAGGTCACGTTGCTGTTGGTCGTGCTCAGGCCAGTCGACAACGAACCCACATTGCTATTCGTTGTACTCAGACCTGTGGACAGCGAATTCACACCACTTTGTGCTGTGCTAATACCGGTCGAGGTCGAGGTCGACAGCGATGACACGCTGCTGTTGGTCGTGCTCAGACCTGTCGACAGGGAGCCAACATTGCTGTTCGCTGTGCTCAGACCGGTCGAAGTCGAGGTCGACAACGAGGTCACGTTGCTGTTGGTCGTGCTCAAGCCTGTCGACAGCGAACCCACATTGCTATTTGTTGTACTCAGGCCAGTGGACAGTGAATTCACACCACTTTGCGCCGTGCTGATACCGGTCGAAGTCGAGGTCGACAGCGAGATCACGTTACTGTTGGTCGTGCTCAGCCCCGTCGAGGTCGAAGTCGACAACGAAGTCACGTTGCTATTGGTTGAACTCAAGCCCGTCGACAACGAACCCACATTGCTATTCGTGGTGCTCAGCCCAGTGGAAAGCGAATTCACACCGCTTTGCGCTGTGCTGATACCCGTCGAGGTCGAAGTCGACAACGAAGTCACGCTGCTATTGGTTGAACTCAAGCCAGTCGACAACGAACCCACATTGCTATTCATTGTACTCAGGCCAGTGGACAGCGAATTCACGCCACTTTGTGCCGTGCTGATACCGGTCGAAGTCGACGTCGACAGCGACGTCACGTTGCTGTTGGTCGTGCTCAGACCCGTCGAGGTCGAAGTCGACAACGAAGCCACGTTGCTATTCGTTGTGCTCAGACCAGTAGACAGTGAATTCACGCCGCTTTGCGCCGTGCTGATGCCCGTGGAGGTAGAAGTTGACAGCGAGGTCACGTTGCTGTTGGTCGTGCTCAGGCCGGTCGACAACGATGCAATTCCACTGGTTGCAGTACTCAAACCAGTTGACGTCGAAGTCGACAAAGAAGTGATATTGGAGCCCACCGTGCTTGCCACGCTATACAATTGGCTCCCGTTAACAGCGTCTGTACTACCGGCGGTAATCAGCCCGGCGGCGACATTCTGAATCCGGCGCTCTGTTCCGGGCGCACCTACGCTCACTACACCTGCCGTGGCACTGGCACCAGCGAACCCGCTATAAGTGGTGGTCCCTATCGGGGCAGTACTTATACTAGTTGTCCCACCAGTCGCAGCCGTTAACGTTCCGGTCGTCGTAGCTCCTTTGCCAAGCGCTATCGAACCAGCTACGCTGGCTGCAGCACCATCGCCTTCGGCGACGCCATAAGCGGCTGTAACCGTGGCGCCACGTCCAATGGCAATACCCGAAGTACTTGTAGTTGATACGGAAGATTGACCACCTAGGGCTATGCCATCCGAGGCTGCCGCAACTGCAGCGGTAGTGACGTTATCACCAATCGCAATAGCACCAGCGCCGGAAGCATTGGCGTAATTGCCAACCGCAGTAGCAAAACTACCAGACGCGTTGGCATTATAGCCAAGCGCAGTGGCGGCAGAGCCTGTTGCGTTCGCAGCACTACCAACCGCTGTAGCATTGCTGGAAGTTGCATTGGTACCGTAGCCAACCGCAGTAGCACCAGCTACTGTTGCGCTCGAACCACCACCGACCGCAGTAGCATTACCGACCGCAGTAGTATACTCGCCGAAGGCTGTTGCATTGGTGCCGGTAGCATTGGCGCTAGCCCCCACAGCGGTAGTAACTGTGCCATTAGCAACAGTGTTATCGCCAATAGCGATCGCACCAGATCCAGTGGCTGTAGGGGCTACGTTGTTATCTCCAATAGCAATTGAAGCGGCAGTTGTGGCATTGCCCCCACCCGCACTATAACCAGCAGCGTGAGCTGCTCCCTCGCATAGCATTATCACAGCTGCGATTGCTCCCAGAACAACCCTCTTCTTTGATTTGCCACGAGCAGTCGAATTTTCAGACACGGCTGTCCACACGCCTGTAGCTTCGTTCCAGATGCTCCGATAATTTTTATTCACGACGTTTCCCTTTAGTTTCGATTTGTTCTGTAATCCGACTTTCCCGCGCTCGACAACGATGTTCTAGCGCCCACAAACATCCAAGCGCCCCAGGTCGACATCCCAGAATCGATCAAACTAATTTCTGAATTTCACTTTCGTGAATTTGATGGACTCATCGAGATGACTGCTACAAATTCATTTGGATGAAATTAATCTGCATTTCATCGGCGACCCACTTTGGATATTTACAAATATAGATGTGAACGCCTTAGAAAAAAGGAGACCCAACAATCATTAACCAAACCATCAGGAAGTCGTAAGGATTTGTTGTTTTTACATTAAAGGCTGATGAGAAGGGCAAAGCCTTCTGTCAACAACCATTGGCAATCTAGCTAATAGCTGACGAAAGAATCCTCGGAAAAAAGCCGAATTCAGATACGTTGCCTTATGGATATTTTGAGGATGTAGATTTAGCGATGCAGAAATGCCGCTGAAGAAGAGTTACAACAAACTTTGGCTCTTAATATTGAAGTGCTTTGACTTGAGCGCTCGCCACAGGATTCAGTAAGCCCTTACAATCATCGTTCATATATTGGACGGCGGATCGGACAGCGGCTGATGCGAAAATATGCGCGCAAGAATGGCGGGATATTCTTGACGCTCTCTAAGCGCAGAATTTTCAACGCATCTCAACAAAATCGGCAAATGACCACACCCAGCGTGCATGGCCGCTTTCACTCTAAGCACCGCTTCGTCCCCCAGATTCAGGGTAATCAAAGCCGCCAGGTGCGTTACGCGGATGCTGGCGCTGGCCGTTGCCTGTGCGGCAATCAGTTCCAAGGCGCCTTCCCTGTCGCCGCATTGTGCGAGAACATAGGAGATGGTGCCGGCAGCGTAGATCCAGGAAGAGCGGCTTAAGCTTATCTGCCGCGCGGCGTGCGCCAGTTCCGGCTGCGGATCCGCAAACGCCAGCATGCCCAGCAAATACAGATACACTTGCTGGCTGTCCGGATGAATGCGATATGCCTCGCGCGCGTGCTCGACTATATCGCTGGCGCTTGCGCCGGCAGCAGCCAGGGACCGCGCATGCATGATCGATTGCTCGGGCGAGAAGGGATTCAATTCGATGGCGGAGCGGAACGCCGTGACGGCATCGGCGGCTGCGCCAGTCGCGAGCAGATGCAAGCCATAATTGAAATGGGTGGCAGGATTTTGCGGCGCCAGGAGCAATGCCTGCTCATGCATGAGCCGAGCTTCATTGAACTGCCATTTGCCATCGAGAAGATTGGCCTGTTGTGACTGCAAACCCGATGCGCCAGGCTCGGTGTGCTCGACAGACGTCAGTATCTTCAGCGCTTCGTCAATCAATTGCGGGCCGCATGGCACTCCGCTGAACGCCCGATTAGCCATGCATTGGGCCAATGCCAGTTTCGCCGGAATGTAATCAGGGGCTTGATAGATCACATGATTGATGATCGATTCCGCCCGATCATATGCCGCAGGCGAATGTTTCTGGAGAACTTGCTGCGCATAGAAACACGCCGCCGTTACTGAAGGATGCACCTTGACCGTACCGGATTGATGGTCGCGATCCGATGGCAACTGAGCCGATGCACCAACATCCTCTGTCTGGATGGTCAGGCGATATCCGAGCCCGTACAGTGAATCGATCTTTATCATGCCAATATGGGAAAGCACCCGTCGCAGCTGCGCCATGCAGCGCGCCAGACTTTCATTAGACATCCGCCCATTCCATACATGCAGGGCAAAGTCTTTTTTAGAAACCGACTTTGGCCATGCGTTTAACAAAAGACTTAATGCCCCCCTCTCCTTAGGCGGCAAATCGAGTATCGAATCGTTATAGGCCACAAATCCATATTGGTCGACCGTAAGCCCAACAGATGCGGGAGCAATACCCGAAATTTTCCGACGCCAGGGCTGCATTTTCTCTTCTTGTAATATTCGAGAACAACTATTGCTTTATCTCTTACCGCTCAATATTTTCAATCCGGGACCGACCTCGCAGTCGGCGGCATGGAATTTATCATCGAATTGAAATTGAAAATTGCATTACCTTCAGTCCCGTTCTGAAGCAGATTTGGAAAGGAAAGTTATCCTCACCTTTTCATACGCTATCGAGATTTTTGCCAATGTTATATGCGCTTTTCGCCTTTGTCTCCCCAATAAGCACCCGCTTACAAAATCATCATGAAGACGTCATCATTGATCGTGTGCCCCATCTGCCGGACACATATCCGCCGCCAAGTTCCTGCCAGCCTGCGATGTCAACAATCGCGAATACCAAGCAAGGCTCCTCTACCATCCCTGCTTCTAGCTGGCGTTCCACTCAGCCTGGCGTTGCCGGATTTCTTCCAAGGCGTCTTCAAGCATCCGTCGCGCCTCGACCTTTTTTCTCGCGACAATTTCGCACTTCTCTCTATCCGCATGCACATACGCTCTGGCGCCGTCATCCTGATCCGCGCTCTGAAAATAGGTCGTCAATTTTCCTCCTGTTTTTCGCACTAACGATATGTGCAAAGCTCTTTATTCCGCTTCGAAATGCTGACTTCAGAATTAGTCAAATGGCGTCCACCAGCGACAGCCAATGACTTCCTGACTCGCTTTCGTCAGGCGCCTGCGTTTCTTTTCCAGCATACGTTGTCGATGCGCTATAAACCTCGCGCTTGGCTCTCCTGTCTTTTCTTCTCACCGCACTTTGCGTCTGCTCATCGGCATACGCAGCGATGCGCTTGATTACGCCAGACAGTTCTTTGTCGTCGCGCAGATCTTCAAGCATCTGGCGCCAGCAGCCGCTCTGATTCCAACGCCTGAATCGCATGTAGACGGAATTCCATCCGCCAAATTCAGATGGCAATTCGCTCCAGCAGCATTTACCGGAGATATGCCAAAGCACTGCTTCGATAAATAAGCGATTATTACGCCCGCTGACTCCAGGATTACCCTTTCTGCCAAGCATGAGCGGCTCCAATTTTCCCCACTGATCATCTCGAAGAAACATGACTAGAATCCATTCATAAGAGAGACAAACCGACCGTCACGCGGCCGACACTGAATGTAATATAAATGATTCTTTTCTTCGTGTGACATACGAAAACAATGATTAACGAAATCATCAAGAAGACGTAAACATTGATGAATTCCCGCCTTCAGCGCAGTCGGCGTAACGCCTGCAGACAATAAAAGATGCGCCGAATACTTGTCGCCGAGAAAATATTATTACCGAATACGATTGGAATTGATAAGCTTTGTGAAAGATCGAACAAAGCGATGGACTGATGACAGCTCGATCTCTAGGATGATTTCCTTCATCATCATGCGGCAAAAATTACATGAAAATAATCTCCGGCGACAAAGTGCTCGATGAATGCATCGATAAAATCTCAAACCTGGCAGCGCTTACGCTTTACGGCATGAATGTCGTCGGCCAGGTGCACGTCGCGATCAATGAGGTTTGCCGCTATCTGATTCTGAAAAAATTAGGAGATCCCGAATTCAATCTCATGGCTTTCAAAAATAGATTGCTGACCTTGAGCCATCTCACGCATCCAAGCCTGCCGGATTACAGAAAAACCCTCAACTATGCGGCGTCGCTGATCGTTATAGAGGCGCCTTAATTTTTCGCTCTACTGAAAATTCGTGGCATCGCTCGTTATAGCGAGTACATATTGAAAAATTCCACTGCGAATGCTCATGACGTTCGTCATCGCCGCCATGCCGTCCACCCGACTCCGGACGACAACGGCGGGTTGGCCAGGCGCAAATTATTACGGGATGGGAGATGTTGATATACGGCGAAAAACTGGCTGACGACCACTGGGAAAAATTAGACTTCATTCTATCGCTTCCCAAAAGTTCACATCATTTCCGAAAAGACAATCGCCTGTTCATTGAAGCAGTATTGTGGATAGTGTTAAACCATGAATCCTGGCGCAATCTGCCATCCAGGTTTGGCAAATGGCCTGCCCATTACCTTCGCCTGCTCGACTGGCACCAACGTAAAATATGGCGTGCTTTGGCGCACAGTCAGATTGAAGATCAAGAACTGCAATTTCTATTGCATCAGATTGTGTTGTTCTGCGAGCGCTTTGATCAAAAAAAGCAGCAATGAAACACAGCATATTTCTCCCGCCGGAATCGCTCATTCCGCCGGCATGCGGGAAAACACCTTGGCGTGCACCTGGGCGTAATCCGGATGCTGTTTCAAGGCTGCATTTTCTGGAACGTTGAGTAAAAAAGGCAAGACGCCAAATCCGGTTTCGGCAGCTGCCTTCACTTTTATCATCGCTTCGTCAATCATTCCCATGGCAATTAACGCCGCCAGATGTATGCCATGAATGCTGCTATGCTCCTTAATGATTTCCAGCGCTCCCGCATGATCGCCGCAACGCGCAAGTATGTATGCCACGGCCCTGGACGTGAGGGCATGCGCATAGCGGTTCTTTTGCACGAAATGACGTGCGGCGTGGGCGAGTTCCGGTTGCGGGTCTACCCAGGCTAAGGTATAGAGCAGAACCACGTAAGTCCAAGGACTATCCGGATGAGACGAATATGCTCTGCGCGCTTGCGCCAGTACTTCGGCCGGATCCATGTTTGCGCAAGCGCAGGCGCGCACCAGCATGGTGGCGATGTTCGCTGAGAACGGATTGAGTTGCGCCGCGAAACGGAAGGCGTTAACGGCCTCGGATCCGGCATTGGTGTAGATCAGATGATATCCATAGCGATAATAAGCGACGTCATCGTCAGGAGACGTTTGCAAGGCCCGTTCGTGCGCGCCTCTGGCCGCATCGAAATACCACTTGCAATCAAGAAGATGGCCTGTCAGCGATTGCAAGCCTTGCAGATATGGCTCGCTATCCTGGACGATTCTTAATTGGCCAAGCGCATCGTCAATTTGCGAGCGCTGTATATTCGCATCAAAAAACCCCCGCTCGGCTACGTATTGTGCAAGCAGCAGTTTAGCCACCATATAGTCGGGCGCCTTGGCGACGACATTTTTGAGTATGGCTTCCGCTTGAGAGAAAGCATCCTGCGAGCGACGTTCAAGTAATTGCCGGGCGTGGATGCAAGCCTCGATCAATGCGGCATGGGGCTTTGCCGCATCGGATTTGTGAGAGACATCCGCCATCGCCGGCACAGCGGACAAGCGCCGCACTTTATCCGACAAGATTGTCAGTCGATAACCTTGACCATAGAAAGAGTCGATCTCCACGACGCCAAGATTGGCGAGGGCTCGACGCAGCTGCGTCATGCATCGGGCCAGACTTTCACCCGACATGCGCCCGGCCCAGACATTTTTTGAAAAATCTTCCTTTGAAACGACCTTGGGCCAGGCATTCAGCAGCAGACGGAAGGCTCCACGTTCCTTGGGGGGTAAAAAGAGCAGCGAGTCTTTGTAAGAAACGAAACCATCCCGGTCTATATCGAACCCGGCTGATACAGGATCTATATCGGCAAGCGTGTCGGATGAATTAGGCATTTCAGCGATCAAAAAAACGTGCGATTTTTGCAATCATCAACAGTCAAATTTGCATCGTTTATATTCTATCGACTATTCAACGCTGATTGTCACGTTCCCCCGCAGAATTTGCACGATAGCTGGCGAGCCGGATTGCCTCGCTGCGTTACTGCCCAGGACTATAGAGGTCGCGGATGCCGCTTGGTAATCTGAGCTCTTTCGGCCTCACAATGCGCCTGCATGACGCCGGATTCCAGGTACGAATCTTGACGGCGCCGCTATTTACAGAGCCCTTACAGCGATGCCCGCTCCAGAAACTTCCTGATTTCGAGAGAATAGGCGCCAGGATGCGAGAACCTGAACATGTGACCGGTGCGCGGCATGATGACTTCCTGCGAGGCCTTTATGCCTTGACGGAGGATTCCCGCGGCTTCTTCGCCGATCAGCTTATCTTCCTCGGGAGTCAGGATCAGCGTGGGGACGTCGATCTTCTTCAGCAGGGCCGTATAGTCCGCCTTCTCGATCGAGCGAATGCGGTTGACGTAGGCCTGATGCGGCGTCTCCCTGATGAAGAGGGCGCGACTCTTTGCGGTTGACCAAAGTATCTCGCCCTCCTTGTCAAACGACGAAGCCAACTGCGCGGCGTGGAACCGAAGGGTTCCCTGTCGGTAAAAGGCCCCGGGGAAGAAGGCAACAAGCGCTCCCATCGTCTTGAGCAAGGGCGACGTAATCGGGTTCTTGGCAAAACCGCCAGAGAGCACCAGGCCCTTCAGGCCCTTCGGCTGCCGCGTCGCAAACGCGATCGAGGCGACCGCGCCGTAGGAATCACCAACCAACACATAGCTCTCGAGGTCCTTCACCTGGCCAGCGATGAAGTCGGCCAACGTGTCCAGCTCGCACACGTCGTCCGGCAACCGAAGAGTACGCATGGGGCGACTCTGCAAGTAGGTCAACTGGTTTAGCTGCCACGGAGCCCCTGAGAAGCAAGGGATCATGACCAAGGTAGGTTCTGTTTTCATGGGGTACTCCTAGATGGTTAAATAAACGACAACCGAATTCTAGGAGGCCCGAGGCATTCGATCCAATGGCATTTACGCAGCATGTCGATGCATACGATTCATAGCCCCTTGGTCGTTCCAACCGCGGCAAGCCCTTGCCGATGTTTAGTCAGCGATCATCATATCCGTAATCCACTGAACGGCGGGTTCGTTGGCGCGCCCTCGGGCTCGAGCAACGAGCACCTCCCAGCTTGGCAGCGCCAAGGGCAGCTCAAAAAGGCTCAGCTGCGCGGTCTCCTGCATCCGCAATGCGACCCGCTCGGCGATCACTGCTATCGATAGCGAAGCGCCGACCATGAACGGAACAGCCAGAAAGCTGGGACAGGTGGCGCTCACCTTGCGGGCACGACCGAGGGCCTCCAGCGCTTCATCGACAGCGCCCCTCGCATCGCCGCGCGGCGAGACCAGAATGTGGGGCAGCCGAGCGAAGTCATCCAAATCCATGTGCAGCTTCTTGCCTCGCTTGACCAGCGCCGGGTGCCCCTTGCGCGCGATGCCGACGAAACGCTCCTTATGGACAAGCTGACAATCAAAACGCTGCGGAACCTGGGAAAAAGAGCCCGACCCCAGCACGATGTCGATTTCGCCGGCGTCTAACATGCGCAGAGCGGATTCGGTATCGGCTGGTCTGAGTCTCAGCACGACGCCCGGCGCGGCAGCCTGGATCTTGGCCAGAACAGGGGCGATGACGGTCAATATGGCGTGATCGGTGGCGGCCACTGAGAGCACCGTCTGCAAACGGCTTGGATCGAACGGGCCACGTGGGCTGGCGACGAGCCGAACCGACTCGAGCACCGCCGCCACACGCGGCATTAACTCGATGGCCAGCGGGGTCGGTTCGATCCCGCGGGGGTTGCGAATGAAAAGCTGGTCGGCAAAGGCAGTACGCAGCCGCGATAAAGCATGGCTGGTTGCTGACTGGGACAAATGCAGTCTTTCGGCGGCGCGGCCGACGTGTCTTTCGGCCCAAAGCGCCTCAAGCACAACCAGAAGATTGAGATCGAAACGCGTCAGGTCCAGTTGTTTCATGCTTTGCTAGCCTCTATTGACTTCAGAAGACCGGCAATGGTGATGCCAGCGCAGGAAGGACAATACCACGTCAACTTTATTCAGTCGCGCTATCAATTATTTGGTGGGAACACGGCCAAATACCTTGGCGTGCACCTGGGCGTAATCCGGATGCTTTTTCAACGCATCGCATTCCGGAACGCTGATTGAAAAAGGCAAGACGCCAAATCCGGTTTCGGCAGCGGCCTTCACTTTCTCCATCGCCTCGTCGAGCATTCCCATGGCGACTAGAGCCGCCAGATGTATTCCATGGGTGCTGCTATGCTTCTCAATGATTTCCAGCGCCCCCGCATGATCGCCGCAACGCGCAAGCACGTATGCCACGGCCCTGGATGCAAGAGCGTGCGCATAGCGGTTCTTTTGCACGAAATGCCGCGCCGCATGGGCGATTTCCGGCTGCGGATCCACCCAGGCCAGCGTATAGAGCAGATTCACGTAAGCCGAAGGGCTATCCGGATGGGATGAATAGGCGCTGCGCGCGTGCACCAGCACCTCAACTGGATCCATGCCGGCGCAAGCGTAGCCACGCACCAGTCCGACCGCCATATTCGGCGAGAATGGATTGAGCTGAACGGCAGAGCGCAAAGCGCTGACGGCCTCGGACGGAGCATTGCTGGTCAGCAGGTGAAAGCCGTAACGATAATAGGCGACGTCATCATCAGGCGACATTTGCAGCGCCTGTTCGTGCGCGCCCTTGGCATCATCGAAATGCCACTTGCAATCGAGGAGGTAGCCGATCTGTGATTGCAGGCCTTGCAAATAGGGCTCGGCATCTTGAACGGATCTTAATTCGCCAAGAGCATCGTCGATTTGCGAGCGCTGTATGTTCCCATCGAAAAATGCTCTGTCGGCCACGTATTGTGCAAGCAACAGCTTGGCCACCATATAGTCGGGCGCCTTGGAGATGACATTTTTGAGTATCGATTCAGCCTGGGAAAAGGCATCCAGCGAACGACGTTCAAGCAATTGCCGGGCGTGGATGCAAGCCTCGACCAATGCGGCATGGGGCTTTGCCGCATCGGATTTGCTGGAATGCGCCGTCGCCGGCAAAGCTGGCAATCGCCGCACTTTATCCGACAAAATCGCCAGACGGTAACCTTGACCATAAAGGGAATCGATCTGCACGACACCGAGACTGGAGAGAGCCCGTCGCAGCTGCGTAATACATCGGGCCAAACCCTCATCCGACATGCGCCCAGCCCAGACATTTTTTGAAAAAACCTCCTTTGAAACGATTTTCGGCCAGGCATTCAGCAACAGACGAAAGGCGCCGCGTTCCTTGGGGGGCAAAAAGAGAAGCGAGTTTTTGTAAGAAACAAAACCATCCTGGTCTATAGCAAACCCGGCTGATACAGGATCTATATCGGTAAGCGCACCTGATGAATTATGCATTTCAGCGCCCAAGACATTTCATATGTTTTTCTACAATCATCGACAGTCAAATATGCGTCTTCATATTCTATCGACTATTCAATGCTGATTGTTACATTTCCCCACGGAATTTGCGCGATAGCTGGACTTCTCTTGCAATAGCTTCCCAAGTGGGGCGCCACAATCCTCACCTTATCCTCACCTTATTTTTGCGTACCGGATAAATATTAGTGCGGCTAAAAATGCAGCATTCACCGCGACGCAGCAAGGTCGCAGCTGGTGATTTGCATAGAAAAAAAGCGGCCTGCTTCAACTGATCGGAACAGCAGAGAATCCAGAGCATCACGCCGCCAGGACGTGCAGCGTTGATGGCATTTGACGCCAGAAGATGGAATCGATATCGCTCTTCAGCAAGCTGCGGCGGTCAGGTTGCGTTCCGTGTCCGTCCCAAACGCGAGGAGTAACGCTCTCATTGACGCAGTCATCCAACGCACCGGAAGAAATCACAATCTTTAACGTTTTCGAATCCGCAATACATTATTTTCTAGATTTTTTTGCGTTACTCTTACCTGGCAGTTTCATGACAATCAATTCAATCAATTCAATCAATTTCAAAAGGAACAATATGGGTCTTATCGTTTGGCTGATAGTTGGCGCGATTGCTGGATGGCTGGCGGGAGTCGTAGTGAAAGGCGGCGGCTTCGGTGTGCTGATCGATATCATCGTTGGTATCGTCGGCGCATTTATTGGCGGCTGGTTAGCCGGCGTGCTGGGCATTCACATCGGCAGTGGCATTATCGGATCAATCATCACTGCTACCGTAGGAGCAATCATCCTATTGTTCATTCTGCGACTTATCAAGCGCGCTTGAATGAATGACGAGGCTGAAGTTCGATGCTGTGGAATACCCGCTTGACTGCGGGTTTTCCGATCCGGGCAAAGTGATTATTTGTCGTCGTGTCGAATGATCTCTTGCACTTTCACTGCTGATTCATAGTGGGTGTCGACCGATGAACTCCCCTCCTCTTCGGTCGACGTTCCGCTTCCCTCATCGAGCTGACGGCGCACCCAGCTGGCCTCGCTTTGCGACAGCTGGCGGACCTCGACCTGCGCGGTACCGCTACGTATGAAATCCAACTGCTTCGCGGCAGCGTAGGAAACATCCAGAATCCGTTTGCTACGGTACGGCCCGCGATCGGTTACCTTGAGCAACGCTACCTTGTTGTTGCGGACATTACGCACCAGTACCCAGCTGAGCAGCGGCAGACTCAGATGCGCCGCTGTCATCGAATACATATTGAAGCGCTCGCCGTCCGCCGATTTGCGCCCATGAAAACCCGGACCATACCAAGAGGCTGTGCCACGCTGGACAGCGGTGCCGAGATCGGAGCGCAAGTGCATACCCCCATCAAGATGAAGATTTCGCTTAGGCGCTACTGTCCGCTCGCGCAACAAGTACTGGCCATTGGATGTCTCAGGAGTTGATGGCGACATCGACTCGCTGGGGAAGGATGAATGAGGGATGGTGTCCGAAGCAGGAATTGATGCGTCGGCGCCCTGCAAATTTTCCGACGCTGACACTGCTGGCATGGAGGGCTGGGTCAAGACTGTATCAGCCCCGGCGGGGATGGCCACACAAGCTAGCAGCAATAAGATGAAATAGTCGGCGACCATGAATGGCCGCCAAAACCAGCAAGCCCCTGGAGTGCTATCAAGAGGCTTGCCTGACATCATTTCTTCTTTTTATTCACGGTATCTTTGAATCCCTTGCCAGCTGCGAACTTCACAGTTTTGGCAGCAGCAATCTTAATCTCTTCGCCAGTGCGTGGGTTACGACCAATCCGTGCGGCGCGCTTGCCCGCGGAAAACGAACCGAATCCGATCAATTGCACCGTATCGCCTTTGGTCACGACCTTGATCACGTGGCCAATGAGCGAATCCAACACGCGTTGCGCGCTGGCTTTCGAGATATCGGCATCCGTGGCAACAGCATCGATCAATTCCGTTTTATTCATCGCGTTATTTCCTTAAAAAATTATGGATGGTCAATACAAGCAGCTTATGTTTTTTAGATCGGCGACCTAACCGATGCACAGTCTATTGCAATGCGATCAAAGAACGCTGATCAAAATGGAGATTTTTCAATTGTTCACATTGTCGCGTCAACAAGTTCCCGATGCTCACGTTATTGGAACATGCAGGAGATGCCTGCACATAAATTTCAAAGGATGGACACACCATGAAAAAACTGATCTCGGCCATCGCTATCGCAACTTTCGCCATCGGTACCGCATATGCGCAAATGCCAGCCAAAGCTGACGCCACGGCAATGGCCAATGGGGCAGTCGACGCAGCTAAAACCTCTGCGACCACAACCGCCAAAACGGCAGCCACGAATGCCGCAAGCAATGTGACATCGGCAGCGGCCGCCAAAGTGGATGCCAAAGCGCCCTCCATCGGCGCCCTGCCAGCGAATGTTCCTGCCGCCGCTCAGAAAACCATGGTCAATGACAAACCAGTGAAAGTCAATTCGCATAAAAAACATATGAAGAAGCATCACAAACAATCAGCTGCTGTTACTGCGAAAAAGACACGTTGATTGCATGCCAGGAAACAAGATCAATTTCTATTAGTGATGAATTTGAAAAATCTTGTGAAATACCGTGCAAGCCAATAGACACTTAGTGCGTCTATCCCTAACATTCGCCCTACATACTTCTACGGAAATTCTGCATGGATGCAAGCAGCCAGTAATTTCAACCTAGCTCTCCATGAGATGGGCACCACAACGCGAGACGCTCCCCTATGTCGTATCTACCAGCAATCAAAACAGCATTACGCATATTAGAGACGACTGGAATTGCGCGCTACAACTACGCCCCTCCTCTGCATCGTTTGCTATGGTGTGCGGGCATTCCAGTTCCTCCTCCGCATCTTGCCAGCGTCAAATTCAATTGCCTGTTTTTTGCGATATGGTTTGGCATTGCGTGGGGGGTCTTCACTTGGTATTTTCTTTTGTCCCCGGCTGGGGCGCCCCTCATGTTTGCCGTGGTTATGGCATTTCTGATAGGCGGGACGTTCGGCTATGGGGCAGCGCTCTACTACCGCCATGCAGCCAGCAAGTACAATCTGGCCGTGCGGTGAGTCTCCGTCCAGCACAAAAAATTCTGGCACACTTCTTTGTTCCCCATTTCATGCCTCGGCAAAAGCGTCCTCTGCGGCCTCTCGCGCGGCATCCACGCAGGCCTTATGCGCCCACGCACGCGAATATTCAATCACGATCACTTGTGAGGTCTGCGATGGATGAAGATGGTTTGTAATTTTGAAAGCGCTGCTCAAAACATTGCCAAACAATCAATGACAGACAACAGGATTTTAGCGTGAGTCCGATCAATTCTTCCAAACCCTAAGGCATACCCATGGCACATATTGGCTACTCCTGGCCGACATTCGATGTCTTGACCCAGCACATCATCAAGACCATCAACCCGCAACGGATCCTGGATATCGGAGCAGGAGGCGGCAAGTATGGCGCGCTGCTTAAGGATCTTGTTCCAGAATGCGAGTTGACGGCGCTCGAATGCGACCACGCTGCTTTTCATCAGCTGCGCGAGGTGGGATACCATCACATCCTTCCCATCACGGCGGACAAGCTCTACGAACGCAGCTGCAACCTCTACGATGTCGTCATCCTGGGCGACGTCATCGAGCACATGCTGCATTCGCAGGGCCGCGACCTGTTGGAATTTCTCAATTACCGGACGCGCTACATCATCATCTCGACACCCGAGTGCATGCCGATGAGCCGCGAAGTATTTTTCGAGGGCCACAATTCGCTATGGCGCCCCGACTCGTTTGCCTGGCACGACTACTGGGCGCACCAGCAATGCGGTCAGATGCATTTCTATCTGCTGAGAGGACACGATCACTGGGCTGGACCTGGTCTGGCCGAGGTCGTTCATGCGGCCAATTCCGCAGGCATCTTCAACCGCTACTCCGACGAAAGACAAGAGCCTGTGCATATGGCGATCCACGACACGCGCTACAAGCAGAAGGTTGACGAACACAACGTAACGTTTTTTCGGCCGTTTTAATTTGGGGGTCCTCTCCCGGCAAGGCGGCGAGAAACGAAATGAAATGCGTAGTCATGATTGCACTTAGTGCGCTGGCCGGTGCGCATGTGTTCTGCCCGGACTCTTGACATAAGGTGAATGATTATTTTCTTTGAATGACATACAAAGAAAATAGTTAACTAAATCATTATCTCAGCAGAACGCCCTATATGTTCATGCGCCGATTGTGCACCAAAAAATACACATCATTTTCGATCATTGATGAATTTGAAAACTCTTGTGAAATGCCATGCAAGCGAATAGACAGGCGGTCTATCTATCCCTAATATTCTCTTAAATTATTTCCATGGCAGTGATGTTTTCTGGAGTAGGCAATGGGGGCTCAGTTCGAAAATTATCTGAACAATGAATATTTCAAGAAAATTGAAGCGCTGGCAGCCTTGTCGCTCTACGGTCAAAACGTCAAAATCGCGACTCATCACATCGTCAAAGATATTTGCGACTTCGCCAAGAGAAATTCCGACAATCCGAAAACGTATTTGCTGGCGTTAAAAGACCAATTGACTACGGCAGCCAATCGCACACATCCCAGCATGTCGGGTTACAAATCCACTTTGGAATACGCAGCCTGGCTGATTGCCATTCATAAAGCCTGACCAGTTGTTGATTGTCGTCGCTGCTTCTTCGCATGTGCGTTGTTAAGTGCTTTGCGATGTCGTAATAAAAATGAGATGGGAAGCAATGTTTTTTGTGAATTTTCCAGCGGTAATTTTAATGATTGGCTCGTTGTTTATTGCCCTTCCGCTGCATGCAGAGGAAACACTGACATCCACGAGTAATGATTATTGGGAACTGAAGATTTCTCCATATACCTATCATTATCAATACAGCCCCGAGCACAAAGATGTCGTTTTGATCGGCATGGAGCACCATCGAAGTGATCAATGGTTCATCGGAGGAGCGCTGTTCTCCAACTCCTTTGGACAACCGACAGGTACGGTGTATACGGGCTATACGTGGGATCAGCTATTTGGACAGCCCGCCCTTTATGCAAAATTGGGAGTGGGATTCATGTATGGGTATGTAGGGAAATACAAAGATAAAGTCCCACTCAATTACAACGGATTGTCGCCCATCGCCATACCTGCAGCGGGTTGGAAAATAACGCCAAGAGACGCAATGGATGTTTCTTTACTTGGGACCGCCGGGCTTCTATTTTCCTATAATCGAAAATTTTAAATTGACCGGCCTCCCATCTCTATGGATGTCATCATCTGTTACGTTTTTTTGCCCGAGATGTCGGGCGACACATTTTTCATTTCCTCCACTCAGCAGCCGCGGGACAGTTAAATTGAAGTATATCGTATGTCCTTACTGTCGAAGATTGATCGTGCGCGGCGCCACTGTTTGCCGAGGCTGCAACGCTGAAGTCGAGTACGGCCTGCCTCTGATCATATATGTTGTAGTTGCCATATCAAGCGTGGCTCTGGAATATAAAATATCGCGTATCGCTTCTGCCGAACTAGCATTTGTCGCTTGGTGTGTGGGGATAGGAGCATTTGTGACAGGCACCATCGTCCTAAGAAAAATATTCAGGCATCGCGTGTTTTTCAAGCGCCTTCCCAGGTACAAAAACTCTGACACACACCACTGACCCTATGCTTTGCTCACAGCACTCTCCCGGAAGACCATTCAGACACTCCCCTGCCAGTCGGACGGCAGATCTGCTGGCAGGCGCCATGGAACGCCGAAGTGCGGCATAGAAATCTATCCGATATGTCAATTGCAAAAAAATCCGGCACAGCCAAGAATCAAGACGGAACATGGAGCCATACGGCGTTAAAAGCCGAACATATGGCGTTGATCAATGCCGGCAGCATTGCACCTATACGGATGTTAGCCAACAGATATGGCGTTTCTGTGACGACGATAAAAGAAGTCTTAGCTGAAAATGCTGCGGCAAATGCAAGCAACGATCCTCCGATCCTTCACAGCCACGATCCATTCGGACGTTGCAAACGTGTGGTTTGAGCTTCCTTTTATCAACCAATGACGCAAGAAACGACAACTGGCATGAAAACATCGAAGACGGCAAGTGTGCCTGCGCTACAGGAGTCGGGTCAAACCGTAGAACGGCAATCACCTGTCGCTGCTGTCGCACCTCGATTATTTTCAATGAACTATACGAGGCCGACTTACAGCAGTGCGGTACAAGTCAGCTATTTCTGGACTTCAAAATCAATCCCGACGGGACGATCGAAGATATGACCCGTTTGAACGAACGAGTATAGAAATGACTGAAAAATTCATGAACATATTGACCAAATCATTGCTGTTGCTTCTGCTGGGATACGGTGGGAGCCCTCTCGCATACGCACAAGAAGATAACTGGGGAAGCTTGAATAACGAAGCTGTGGCGCTGAGCCAGCAAGGGCAATTTGCTGCAGCCATTGTTGCGGAAAAGACCGCTCTTCAAATTATCCAGGGAACAGCAACCTCACTACCTCTGGATGTCGCAGGGATAATGAGTAATCTTGCGTGGCTATATTCCACCCAAAAACAATACGCGCTAGCAGAGTCATTTCTCAAGCGTACGCTGGCGATAAAGGAGCGCATACTTGGTCAAGATCACCCGGACATCGCCAACACGCTCGGCCAGCTGGCCGTGGTATACCGTCAGACCGGACGGGAGGAAAATGCTGAATACGTCGAAAAACGTGCCGCCGCTATTCTTGCATTAAAACCGCATTGAAAGAACTGGCAATCTGCTAACCACGCATTGGCAAAATCATCTTCCGCAGCCAGATATGATTGCTCCACCCAGCCAATACATTTTTATATTTCATCGAGTGGGACGCTGTCTTCGACATTTGCCCGTCTCAAATTTGTTCGTCACGGCTTGCCCGGATCGATCAATGCACATACTGCTCCCTGTTCGGCACCCATTTGAGCAAGGCCAGGCTGACGAATTCCGGGCCGTTGTCGCTGCGCAGGTATCTGCGTGATGGTGAAGTCGACAACCTATTTCCTAAAGCAATTATCGGCGTCAAGGATTTTCCCTTGCTTGATTGTGTAATCACACTCGTAGCGTGGCAAATCTACTCCCTTAACTCTAATGACTCGCCTCGTGATTACGTCAGGATCATCTGCCTCCACTGCTTTATCAACAAGTTGATCATAAAAGCTCAACTCACATTTTTTCAACTTATAGCGATTAATGACTTGTTCGCTAGCGCTGGAATGCATAGGCTCTACAACAAAATTACTTTCATTGTCAAAACTCAATAGAGAATGCTCTCCAGCAAAACAGCTTTTCTTGCCCTCAATTTGAAAATATGCAACGGACGGAATTTGACCGCGATCATCGAGGGTGACCCCAAGCATTCGCGAACCGCCCCAACGCAACCCGCTAATGGAGAAGGATTTTTCCCAAGCCCCTGAAGATGGCAGTTTTATTTCCTGAACATTTCCATCGACTTTGATCGTCACATTTTTTATGTAGCCAGCTTTCATAGTGCTATGCAAGACCTCAACATCATTTTTTTCGACGGCAAAAATAAAATTCGAGAAAAAATACAGAAATAAAAAAACCGCCACATTCCGAGAATACAAATCTTTCATCGTCATTCCTCAATCTAATAGAACTTCTTTTGTCTGATGAAATTTATCGAGTCGATCCTCTCGATTAACGGGGAGATAGTCAGGTTCATCCCGTCGGCCGGGCCCTCTGTTAATCACTCGCCCAACCTCACCCACCACCTCGTCTGTAAAGCCTTTGTGCGCAGAGCGGCGTACATCATTTGATCTCCAGTACCAGCAGGAGGCGGCAAAGGCAAGATATGAATCAGAACCTAAAAGCTCCGGATTCGCTACGACATCAACATTTCTAATGTACTTCACCACGTAAGAGTTAAATGCTTTGTAATTTCCCTCAGATGTAATTTGTACAAAACCACGGCCTTTATAGTGAGAAGCACTACTTGCATATTTAGACGGGAGTTCGGTCATCAAGCTCACTCCCCCCCCCGACTCATGCTCACCCTGGGCCAAATAATGACTTTGCTCTAATCTGTCAGAAAATCCCCATTGAAGCATTATCTTATTAAGACTAGGCGCGTGGGCACCAACTACTTCTGCTTTTGTTTGTGGCATCAATCTGTAAATTTCCTGATCACTTAGGGTGGCTTTGATTTCTTGCCCATGCTCTGCTTCCCGCATGGATACTACGTGTACTGGCGGAGGGTGGGATTCGTATAGTCCATTAAAACCCACAAAAAATAAGGAAGAAACACATTGAAAAATAATTTATACCGTCACCAATACCGTCAAAAAATTGCTCTCTGTCGACAGTCTCATCAGCAACATGAATCCTTGTTTTTCAAATACGGGACGTAGCTTAATCTGTACCAATAGTACGAAAACTCCCCTGCAAATCTGAGCCGTCCATATTGATCGCAAGGCCGACTTGCTGTTTATACTCGACAGTTGCATGTTGAATCGGTTGAACAGAGGAGGCTCCGTAAGCACGGGGACAGACCAACTATAGATCTAGCTAGCGACAAACATTCGTATCGCCGCCGCTCCCATCACTGCAGTTGCTATCCAGCCGAGCGCAGTTGTCAGCCGGCCTGCGGTAAATTTCCCCATCACAGATTTCTTTGAAACCATCACGATAATCACGATCATCAACGGCACGGCGACGACGCCATTGATCACAGCGCTCCAGAACAGAGCTTTCATCGGACTGATCGGCGAATACTGAATGGCGAGCCCCGCCAGCACGCTGACGGCGATGACGCCATAGAATCCGCGTGCGTCGCCTGCCTTGCGTTCCAGTCCGGACTTCCAGCCCATAGCCTCCGACAGCGCATAACCGGCAGAACCAGCCAACACTGGTACGCCGATCAGGCCGACGCCAAGAATGCCAAGAGCAAACAGGATGTAGGCAAAATCCCCCGCGAGAGGCCTAAGCGCGCTGGCTGCCTGGGCAGCGCTATCAATATCTTTGACACCGGCAACGTTGAGCGTGACAGCCGTCGCCAGAATAATGAAAAAGGCCGTGATATCGGAATAAAACATACCGCTCCAGGTATCCCACTGAATGCGGCGAAGTTCGTTGCCAGGATCCTGGCCGTCACGGATCAACGGGACAGCGCCGGGTCTTGCCTGTAAATCCTCAACTTCTTCGGATGCCTGCCAGAAAAAAAGATAGGGACTGATGGTGGTGCCGAAGACGCCGACGATCACGGCAGCGGTAGCAGAATTGAATTCGAATTTCGGCCAGACAGTGCGCAGCGCCACTTCTCCCCACGGAACATGAACTGTGAACAGGACCGCTGCGTAGGCTAGCAGAGAGAACGTCAGCCATTTCAGGAAGGAAACGTAGCGATGGTATGGAATGAATACTTGCAACAGCAAGGTGCCAAATACAAAAAAAGCTGTCATCAGATGACGGTTGAAGCCGGTAACCAGCTCCGCTACCTCTCCCATGGCAGCCACATCGGCCGCAATATTGAGAACATTGGCTACCAGCAGCAACAGTACCACCGCCAGCAGTACGGCCGGGGAAAACGTATCCTTGATATTTGCCGCCAGCCCTTTTCCCGTGACCCTGCCGATACGCCCGCACATGGACTGGATTGCGGCCATCAAAGGGAACGCCAGCGGCATTGTCCACAGCATGTTGAGGCCGAACTGGGCGCCCGCCTGCGAATAAGTGGCAATACCGCTGGGATCGTCGTCGGCGACGCCGGTGATCAATCCGGGCCCGACCCGGGCCAAAGGATGTTCCTTCAGGCGCTCCCACAAGATCCGAAGGCCGTTCACAGGAATCGGGGCGCCGGAGTCGACGTTGGCCATTTTCATGCGTTACGCTATTGCCGTGGCGCCGGCCAAGACGGAGTCTGCATGAAGCAGGTCTTCGGCGCTGCCATGCACGATCAGGAGGTATTTGTCTACCTTCAGGGCCGTCTCGTATTCGATCACTTGGTCGTCCGCCACGCCGATACCGGTCAACGCCGCTCCCAAGGCTGACGCGCCGCCCACAAACAGCGCTCCTTCGAAGGCGCCGACCAGCGCCGATACCAAAGGCCCGGCTGTCGCCATCAAGCCTAAGCCCGGTAAAAAGAAGAATACAGTCGGGGCCAGCAGCAAACCCCACGCGCCACCGAACAAAGCCCCTACCCCACCCCAGGAACGGATTTTTTCGCTCACGGTATGAAATCCGACGGGATGCTCTTCACTATGGCATCCCCTGCCGACCAGCGACAACTTCGTAACATCGAAGCCTGCCTGGCTCAATGAGCGGATGGCCTGCTCCGCCGCCTCATGGGTGCGGAATGCATAGACCGGCGGATGCATTTTTTTCATGATCGGTTCCCAGACAATTGTAAATTAAAGAAAATCAAACTGCTTTGACAAGCAACACCGGCACCGGCGATGTGCGCACTACTAGCTCAGCATCGCTACCCATCATCAAGCGTTCTATCCCGCGCCGGCCATGCGTTCCCATTACGATGACGTTGGCGCCCCACGCTGCCGCGCGTTCGACGATGATGGTAGCCACGCGTCCGCCTGCGCTTTCCCGCAGCTCAGTATCAACCGGAACTTGGGCAGCTTTAAGGACGGCTTGTCCGCGTGCGAGCAAGTCTTCTGCTGCGGTCAGCGCCAAGGGTCGAATCTGGTTGACGTAGACTTCGGCCTGCTCGAAACCACTGGTGTAGGCGGCCATATCAAGCACATGCAGCAGACGTACATGTGCAAAACAGATTGCGGCAAGTTTTGCGGCTTCCGCTACCGCGCGATCCGAGGTTGGACTGCCGTCAACTGGAACCAATATATTGGTGTACATGATAGATATCCTGAATATCAAATGAATCAAATAAAAAACAAGTACGTCGTTTGATGTATGCCACACCATCGTTCTCGTCGTGTCCGCTGACAGGGCAGCAAGTATCTGACAGATGCAACCCGGATCCTATAGAGGTAGCCAATAAGCAATTTGACCTACATCAAACCGGGGCCGATTTGTCCGGGAACCGCAGGAATATCTGCGTCCGCCCGGATGCGGCGCCCGAGGGTTCTTCTATGGTGATATGGCATACGCCCCATGGCGTCAGATTTCTGCCGCAAATTTGATATGCATCAATCGCCTCTGGCGATTAAAGCACACAATAACGCCAGACAAGACATGCGCTGCCTCGACTGGCGCTTGAGAATTTTCATTTCTGACAAGGAGATACCATGTTTCCACTCTTGGAACCTGTTTCAGCCGCGATGAAGGCCGCATGCGAAGCCCAACTTAATGTCATGGCTGAACTGACCACCGCAACGCTCGAAGGTGCAGTAAAGGCCACCAACCTGAATCTGGATACGATGAAGGATTCACTGGCAAAGTCAGCCAATGTCTCGCAGCAAATGATGTCTGCCGCTACGCCTCAAGAATGGCTGTTGCTGAGATCTGCGCAAATGCGGCCAACCGCTGAACAAGTTTGCGTCTATAGCCATCATATGGCGGATATAGTTTCTTGCACCCAGGCTGAGATGTTCCGAGGCGCTGCAACGCACGCGGCAAAAACCGCCAACAAGATGAAAAAACTGGTGGTTGGCGCCAGGTAGCAAGAAAGCCAGCAAACCGAAAGTATGGCTGCATGTGACAGCAACGACTTCAGCTTACGCGAATCGCGGTATTTTTTGAAAGGCACTCCATGTCAACAGGCATCGTCAAGTGGTTCAACGACTCCAAGGGTTTCGGCTTTATCACTCCGGATGACGGCGGCGAAGATCTGTTCGCGCACTTCTCCGCAATTCAGATGAATGGCTTCAAGACTCTAAAAGAGGGCCAGAAAGTCAGATTTGAGATAACACAGGGACCAAAAGGCAAGCAAGCTTCCAATATCCAGGAAGCGACTTAATGCACCGGTAGTCCATCAAGGAGAATTCCATGACACGCCCTTCTACGATGCATGCCCTGGTCTATCATGGGCCTGGAAAAAAATCGTGGGACTCTGTTCCCACGCCAATAATTGCCAAACCCACAGACGCCATCGTCAAGATGCTCAAAACCACCATTTGCGGCACGGATTTGCATATCTTGAAAGGCGACGTGCCGGAAGTCAGCCGCGGCAGGATACTGGGGCATGAAGGCGTCGGCATCGTGGAAGAAACCGGCAGCACCGTCAGCAATTTCAAGAAGGGCGACCATGTGCTCATCTCTTGCATTACCTCTTGCGGCAAATGCGAGTACTGCAAAAGGCAAATGTATTCGCATTGTGCGGACGGCGGATGGATACTGGGCCATCTGATCGACGGTACGCAGGCCGAATATGTACTGATTCCGCAAGCCGACAACAGCCTCTATCCAGTTCCTGCCGGGATGGACGAAGAAGCCCTGGTCATGCTAAGCGATATTCTGCCGACCGGTTTCGAAATCGGCGTCTTGTATGGCGCTGTGAAGCCGGGTGATACGGTCGCCATCGTCGGCGCCGGCCCGGTCGGCATGGCAGCCCTGTTGACCGCGCAATTTTTCTCGCCTGGAAAAGTCATCATGATCGACATTGACGAATCTCGGCTTGACCTGGCTACGAAGTTCGGCGCAACGGAAGTCATCAACAGCACCAAAACCGAGCCGGCAGAACACATCAAGGCAAGCACAAAAGACGGCGTCGACGTTGCGATTGAAGCAGTTGGCATTCCACAGACATTCGATGTCTGTCAGCAAATAGTCCGTCCCGGCGGCCATATCGCCAATGTTGGCGTACATGGCAAGAGCGTAGATTTCCAGATCCAGACACTGTGGGCGCAGAACATTACGCTGACTACCGGCCTGGTCAATACCAATACTACAGCGATGCTGCTCAAGACCGTTGAATCGAAAAAGCTAAAGCCGGAAAACCTGATCACGCATCGCTTCACTTTCGACCAATTTTTGCGGGCCTACGAAGTCTTCTCCAACGCAGAAAAAGAGCAAGCTATGAAAGTCATCCTCAGCAGCACATGACACGCTGACAACTTGGAATTTGATGAAGAGGCCGATCTTCGATATCTTCAAGATCGGCTCTTTTTTAGAGAATCATTTCTTAACCGTGCAAATTCGGCTTGACGATTCTTTTCCACTCGCCTAGCCGAGAGTTTTCTTCTTTCCTTAAGGCCATATCAAGCAATTTGTCATTACCGTAAATATCGTCAAAGAAATATATCTTATCGTCGCCTTTCACGATAACAGTAGCGTAAGCAATGACAACCGGCAGTGGATGCCTGAGGCGCAATGTTGTTGATTTCCCGCTGTCCATCGCATCGCGGATACGCTGCTCAGTCCATTCTGGCTGGTCGTTCAAGACGAATTTCGCTAATGCCAACGGATCTTCCACGCGGATACAGCCATGACTGAAATCGCGTCGATCGCGGTCAAACAAATCGATTGCCGGAGTGTGATGCAGATAGATACTGTCGCTGTTGGGAAAGACGAATTTGATGTTTCCCAATGCATTGGCGGGCCCGGGGCGTTGGCGCATCTTCATCTGGCCATGCATCACGGCTTCAAGGTTTTTCTGCGACAGATCAGCTACGACAGTGCCGGCTCGGCTGACGAATTCGAGACCTTGATTTTTGAAATAGGCAGGGTCCCGCCGCAAGCGCGGCACCACTTCCGATTTGGCGATCGAAGCCGGGATATTCCAGTATGGACTGAATTCGATAAACCGCATATCTTCAACAAAAATCGGAGTTCGCTTGTTCATCGCCTTTCCCACAATCACATTCGTGCGGACCTTCACGCTGCGCTCCTTTGTATCGTAAGCGCGCAGTACAAACTCAGGAATATTCACCACAATCATGCGTTCGTTCATCAGCAGCGGCGTCCATCGCAGACGCTCAAGCGTCAGCTCAATTTGCCGTATGCGCGCCGAGACGGGAATACTCAACGCCGCAAATGTACTCTTGCCAATTATTCCATCGGATCTCAGGCCGTGTCGCATCTGAAACGCTTTGACTCCGTCGACTATGGCTCCGGCGTATGCCGTGCTGGTCTCAGTGCTTGTACGCATGTCGCCCAGGGCTACCAATTTTTGCGCAAGGTCGCGGGCGCCGACATAAGACTGACCGGGTTCGATTTTATTTGCCGGCAACGGCGACAGAGGACGTTGCATGAGCGGATTCCTTGCGAGCTCCCGATAAGCGGCCAGTGCCTGTTGCAACTGGCGATAAAGCGGTAACTGCGGTGCGGCCGCACGCACGGCGGCAGGCAGCGCATGGCTGGCAACGGCTTGCCTCAGGTAAGCAGCAGGAATCAGCTGCCGAGGCGGCGTCTTGAACGATGCGTGGATATCAAGTGGATTAATTCGGCCAAAATGCAAATCGGAAATGAAACGTTCCACAGCCTGCGTGAGTGCGATCGCATCACCAGCCCGACCATCGTCCGAAGAGAGTGCGCCGCGCCTTGCTTCATCGACGATGTACGCGAGGAAGTTTGCCCGGTAGTCTTCAGGATTGAGGCCATCTTGATCAGCAGCCTGCAGGATTTTTACAGCCTGGATTGCCTCTTCGCTGGGACGGCCGTTGACAAACCAGGCGGGGATATCGTCCGCAAGGACATTGCAGCCGTATCCCAAAAGAAGAACCGTTATTCCAATGTACGAACATCTGGCAAACCAAGTGCGAAGAGCCGTTGCTTCCTTAATCGACTTTTTCAAAATCAGCGCAGCGACTTGATCAGTGTCTCAAGCAAGACCAGCGGCGATTTGTCATGCGGCGTGACGGCAGGTACCTGGCGGTCGATGCAAAGTAGCTGGTAGACCGCCGTTTGCGCGGCTCGCACAGAATATTCGACGGTGAAAACGACATCATCCGCAATTTCAACGAACTGACTGATGAATGCCAGGTTCTTGGAATTCCGGGGCACGGGCAATGGCCGGTCGCCACGCGTACGCGGCATGAACATGCTCGTAATGTATGGCATGCGGCAGGGAATACAGATTGCCTGAGCGACAGAATCCAGGTCGAAGCGCAGATGCCCGCAAAGCTCGCGAAGAATTTCCTCGCCGTTGCACTCCGCCATGGGCTTGGCGACAAAATTTCCCACTCTGTCCGGGAACAGGGCATAGCCCCAAAATACCTGTACATCTTCCGGCTGATCGGAAAAATGCGGCTGATGCGGCAGCACCACCGACAGCAACCAATTGGAATCCTTGAATGTCACCAGACCGCCGGTCCCCTCTTGGTTGCCGGTAAATTCCTTTATGCCCCGGAAGAATGCCGGATTCTTCGAAGTTACCGTGAACGATTCCCAGGACGACTGGGCAATACAGCTGTTGAAGACGGCAGGATTTCCGAATTCCGGCCTCCCCAGTGCAAGTTTTTCCCAGAGCGTCCAGCCGCCGCTGTCAATCTTGGACAAGGACGCAGGAGCGGTTGTCATGGAACCCAGGCTGGAGGCATCGGTCATTGAGCCGTTTTGAAAGAAAACCAGGTCGCCCGGCCCAACTTCGATGACCTCGTTCACGCCTCGCCGCCGGCATCGGATGGCGCTGACTACGAACATGTCGTCGACTGTCCGGTGTTCAAAATCCGTCACCGTGCAATCTATGATGAAACGAACGCCTTCCGCCGCCAGCCAGCTGTGCAATGGACGAACCAGGGAATCATTTTGATTGAAAATGGTGCGCTTGACGCCTCCCAGCGTTTCGATACGTGTGAATTCCAGCATGAAGCGATGCAGATAACGCTTGAACTCTACCGCACTGTGCCAGGGCTGGAAAGCGAAGGTGGTGGACCACATGTACCAGAATTCGGTCTCAAAGAAAGGCGGCGACAGCCAGTCAGTGATATTGCTGTTGCCCAGCATATCTTCGTCTGCATTGCTGAGCTTCAGAAGTTCGGCGCGATCCTGCATCGAAAACCCCATCGACGCCACCGGGACTTTGCCGCGCCAGCGGTCGATCAGCCGAGCCTTTGAGTCGGACCTGTGCAATTCGTTGAATTCAATGGTTTCTTCAAGTACAGACTTGTTCTCGGCCGTCAGCGACGGAATCGACTTGAACAAATCCCAGGTACATTCGTAGTTGTCGAAGGTCAGCATGCGGCCACCGCGCATGGAGTAACCCTGTTCAGGATTGCCGCATCCGTCCAGGCTGCCGCCTGAAACGCTGGCAGCCTCCAGGATGGTGATATCGCTTCCCCGCATCCTGCCGTCGCGGATCATGAATGCGGCGGCGGCCATGGAACCGATGCCGCCTCCCACCAGATATGCTTTCTTGTTCATTTTTTCCATTCCCTTGAAAATTCATATTGCTTCTACAACGCAGCTCGAACCGGCTTGTTCAGTTCTTGCGGAAATCGATCACCACGCGCGACGCTACTTCGCCATGCTCAAGCCGTTCGAAAACCCGGTTGATGGCGGACAGCGGCTGCAATTCGATATGCGCCTTTACCTTGCCTTCGGCGGCAAAGGCAAGCGCTTCCGCCATGTCCTGGCGCGTACCGACGAACGAGCCGCGCACCGTGATGCAATTCGCGACCACGTCGAACAGTGGAAACGGAAATTCACCCGGCGGCAGGCCGACCAGTACGCAGGTCCCGCACTTGCGAGTCATGGCGACGCCTTGCTGGAACGCTTCAAGCGAAGGCGCGGTGATCAAGACGCCCTGGGCGCCGCCGCCCGTCGCTTCTTTCATGGCGGCGATCGCGTCGCTGGCCCGGGCATTGATGGTCAGCTCGGCGCCCAGGGATTTTGCCTGGGCCAGCTTGCCGTCGTCGATATCAATCGCACATACGTGCAAGCCCATTACTTTGGCGTACTGGATGGCCAGGTTTCCCAAGCCTCCAATGCCTGAAATCGCTATCCAGTCGCCAGGCTTTACCCCGGCTTCCTTGATACCTTTATACGAAGTGACTCCGGCGCAGATGATCGGCGCCGCATCGACTGCCGCAAGGCTTGCGGGGATATGGGCGACATAGCTGGCGTCAGCCAGGATGTACTCGGCAAAGCCGCCATTCTTCGTGTAGCCGCCAAACTGTGCTTCCGCGCATACCGTTTCGTGGGCCGAAAGACAATACTCGCAATGACCACAAGCCGAATAGAGCCACGGCACGCCAACCCGATCGCCCAGCCTCGCCGTCGTCACGCCAGCCCCTACCGCCACGACCAGACCGATGCCTTCATGTCCTGGAATGAACGGCAGTGCAGGCTTTAGCGGCCAATCGCCGTGGGCGGCGTGCAAGTCGGTGTGGCATACGCCACAGGCTTCTGTCTTGACCAGGATCTGGCCGGGGCCGGCAGCGGGAATATCCCACTCTCGGATCACCAGTGGTTTGCCGAACTGTTCGACAACGGCAGCCTGCATTTTATTTGTCATGACGCTTCCTTCTTTTGGATAGGTGATTGGCGCCAGCGTAACCGTACAGGACAACAGCGTTATTGATGTGAATCAAATTTCGCATCGATACGAAGATTTCTGTCATGCCTGCTTGTTCTACGGATAAATTTGTTGACTTGGCGGCGCAGTTTGATAGCGGTCGAACACCCGACAGATGACATGTATCAGTAGCCTGCCTCTGGCAAGTACGGTGATCCTGTCAGGCTCAATCCGTAGCAGGCCGTCCGCCGCCATGTGTCGCAACATGCCCATTTCCGCTGCAAAATATTCTTTGAAAACAATCAAATAGGCAATTTCCAGGACACCGAGCGACACCTCGAAATTGCAGGCCAACCGCTGGATGATGAAGCGACGCAGCAGATCGTCCTTCGTCAAATACATGCCGCGCCCAATAGGCAGCGTGCCAGCGTCGATCTTCGCGTAATAATCGCTCAGCTTCCTTCCATTCTGGCTATAGCAACTGCCTATGGCGGAGATGGCCGACATGCCGAAGCCGATCGCATCGGTCTCGGCATGTATCGAAAAACCTTGTAAATTGCGATACAAGCGTCCCTGCTGTTGGGCCAATGCAATGTCGTCTCCCGGCTTGGCGAAATGATTCATGCCTATATACACGTAGCCTGCCAGGTTGAGTTGCCGGACGCACCGATGAAACATATCTAGCCTGCTGTCCGTACCAGGCGGTTGTATACGGCAAGACGGGTGCCCCGCTGCCGAAGCGTGCGAAAAACGCATATAGTCATGCAGTACGACGCGGTCAGGTGCGGCAGCAGTGATAATGGCCAAATTGCGCGCGACCGACATGAGATTCTGATAGGGGTGGCCATAGATGAAATCGACGCTGACCGAGCGAAAGCCTGCTGCTTGTGCCGCCTGGATCAGTTCAGCAGCCTTGGCGGCGGACTGGGCCAGCTTGCCATTATGCGCAATCACGACGGCTGGATTCCGGGTAAGATCTTGAGCGCTCAAACTTAGCCGGTTGAAACCTTGCGCATGCAGTGCATGAAGGTGCGCAATTGATGTCGTGCATGCTCCTATCCTTACGGCATATTCACGGCCGGCGCCGGCCGCAAGATTAAAGGAGCGTCGCAGATGCTGCATCAGAGCGTCGCTCTGTTCCGTGCGCAGGCAGATCGATGCGGCGGCGCCGACATACAACTGTTCGACCGTATCCATATCGCTGAATAGCGCCGATTGCATATCGATCTCGCGCTTCAGATAGCGCAGATAGAGATCTGTACGGCTGCGGCATGGCCCGGAACGGCCGCTGCAGGCTTGACAATCGAAGCCGGCGTCGCAGCCAGGCATGCGCAGATATAGCGACAAGCCGTGCCGTGGTCTCGCATTGTGGCGATCGGCAACGGACTTCATAAAATCATCAGCATCGAAGCGCGTGGAAAAATGCTTCGTGGCGGGATACGTGACATACCCGGAGCCATATTCTTCCATGCTTGACAACACTGATTTACTCAACTGCAGTGGCGCAATGCCCGATCCGTCTGAATGTGACATCTTGATTCTCGTAGCCGGTCGCCCTGGGTGGACGAACGTCGGCATAGCCACCGTATGCTGCCTGGACTCGCGTCACCTTGATATGCATCAAGTGCGAACATGTAAGCCGGAAAACACCGTGGTTTGACAGATCGCTCCATGCTTGCGGCGCCGTCCTGTATAGTTGATTTACATCAAAAGCTTTTTGTATCCCTATTGTTATCCTTTGGATCTGCCGCGGCGTCCGGCCTGAGCTCCGCAACCGGACTGCCGTTCAATCTACTTTTGACTAACATGACCGATACCTCTCACACCACCTTCCATGATGATTTACGCGTACTCCACAATCTGACGTTCGACGAGATTGCCGTCGGCGATAGCGCCAGCATGGAACGCATGTTGAGCACCGAAGATATCCAGCTATTCGCTGTCATGTCCGGCGATGTCAATCCCCAGCATCTTGATCCGGAATTCGCTGCTGCCAGCCGTTTTCATGGTGTCATCGCCCACGGCATGTGGGGAGCGTCTCTGATTTCAGCGGTGCTTGGCACCCGCCTGCCCGGGCCGGGTACGGTGTATCTGGCGCAGACTTTGCGGTTCCTGCACCCTGTACGGGTGGGTGACACTCTCACCATCAGCGTCACGGTGACGGCGCGCGATCTTGAAAAAAAGCAGCTTAGGCTCGCTTGTTCATGCATCAACCAGAATGGCAAGATTGCGATCGAAGGCGAAACCGAGGTGATCGCGCCAAGCGAAAAGATCGCGTATCCAAGGACGACCTTGCCCGAAGTCCGGCTCAGCTCCGGTGACAAGGTGCAGCGCCTGCTGGAGCATGTGAAGTCCTTGAAACCCATCCGTGTTGCGGTAGTGCATCCCTGCGATGAACCGAGCCTGTCGGCGGCGCTAGATGCGCGCCGGGCGGGCTTGATTGAACCGCTGCTGGTGGCTCCACGGGCCAAGCTCGAAGCGGTGGCAACAGCCGCCGGCCTGGATTTGTCCGGCATCGCCATCGAAGATGTTCCGCACAGTCATGCGGCCGCCGCGCGCGCAGCAGAAATGGCCGGCAAAGGTGCAGTCGAAGCGATCATGAAAGGCAGCCTGCATACCGACGAGCTGATGGAAGCCATCGTGGCAGCGGCAGCCGGACTGCGCACCAAGCGCCGCATCAGCCATTGCTATCTCATGCAGACCGCTGCTTATCCGCGCCCTTTTATCATTACCGACGCCGCCATCAACATTGCCCCGACATTGGAGGAAAAAGCGGATATCGTGCGCAATGCCATCGACCTGGCGCATGTGATCGGCGTCGCCTGTCCGCGGGTGGCGATCCTGGCGGCGGTGGAAACGGTCAATCCGCACATGCCGGCGACGCTGGATGCTGCAATACTCTGCAAAATGGCAGAGCGCGGCCAGATTACGGGCGCGCTACTGGATGGCCCTTTGGCGTTCGATAATGCGGTCTCTGTCGCTGCCGCCAGCATCAAGGGCATTGTCTCGGAAGTCGCCGGCCGTGCCGACATTCTGGTAGTACCTGATCTGGAGAGCGGCAATATGCTGGCCAAACAGCTCGAATACCTGGGCGATGCCGCCAGTGCGGGCATTGTGCTTGGCGCCAAGGTGCCAGTCATCCTGACCAGCCGCGCCGATTCGCGCGAAACCCGCATCGCGTCCTGCGCCATCGCCTTGATGCTGGCCCATCATTACCGCAGCCATCCACAATGAACACGCCCCCAATCCCGCCGGCCGGCAGCGCCGGATTTGTCCTGGTGCTCAATTGCGGCTCGTCCAGCATCAAATTCGCCCTGTTCGACGCGGCTCATCCTGTGCTGCCGCGCCAGGCCGATTGGAAAGGCAAAGTCGAGGGCATAGGCGACGCCAATCCGAGCTATGTCGAGTCCGGCATCGAATCCGGACCGTTGGCGCTGGATACAGTACAGCCCTATCACAGCGCGTTGATACATATACGCGAGCGAGTAGTCGTCCACCTCGGCGCTCGCCGCTTATGCGCGGTGGCGCATCGCGTAGTGCACGGCGGTAGCAAGTATTCAGCGCCGACACAAATTGATGCGACTGTATTGGCGGACTTGAAAACCTACATTCCATTGGCGCCCTTGCACCAGCCATTTGCATTGGAAGCCATCGAAGTATTGCTGGCCGACCAGCCTGGACTGCTGCAGATAGCCTGTTTCGACACCGCATTCCATCACACGCTGCCCTACGTCGAGCAAATGCTGCCGTTGCCTCATGCGCTATGGGAACGCGGCTTGCGACGCTACGGGTTTCACGGCCTGTCATACGAATATATGTCGGTGGCGCTGGAAGAACGGTTTGGCGCCGCTTCCCACGGCCGCGTGATTGCTGCCCACCTGGGCAGCGGCGCCAGCCTGTGCGCAATGAGAGAATTGCGCAGTATCGGCACGACCATGGGATTTTCAGCACTGGACGGGCTGATGATGGGTACCCGTTGTGGCGCGCTCGATCCAGGGGCGGTGCTCTACCTGATGGAAATCGAGAAGTTGAGCCTGGAACAGGTAGCCCATCTGCTGTATCACGAATCTGGCTTGCTAGGTGTTTCCGGCGTCTCCCCGGATCCACCGGCACTGTTTGCTCAAGAGCAGCGGCAGGATGCCGTCGGCGATCAGGTACGCGCCGCACTGAACTTGTACGTGCGGCGCATCGTGCGCGAGATCGGCGCACTGACCGCTGTGCTGGGCGGTCTCGATTTTCTGGTGTTCACCGCCGGCGTCGGCGAGCACAGTGCGGAGATCCGCAGCCGCGTTTGCCGAGACCTGGCGTTCCTGGGAGTGCGCCTGGACCAGGATGCTAATCAAAGCAACTTGCCATTGATCTCTTCTGCCGACAGCCAGGTTGCGGCCGTTGTTGAGCCCACCAATGAAGAATGGATCGCGGCCCGGCATGCACTAGCTATCGTCCGTTCCTAGTTGACAATGGATGCTACAGCATCTGCCATTACCTGGACGGGCGTGCGCGGCGCGTAGAGATTGTCAATGTCGGTGTGAAAATGCGCCAGCAATGCATTACGCTTGAGTTTCAATGTCGGCGTCATCAAGCCGTTTTGCAGCGACCATGGCTCCGTCGCAATGCGGACAATGCGCGGCACCACGTAGGCTGGAAAGCGCATGCTAGCCTGCTGGACTTTATTCAGGACGGCATCCCGCAACTGCGGCGAGGCCATGGCAATGCCCACGCTCGCATCAAGCTGCAATTGCTGCGACAGCTCAGCCAATCCGGCTTGGCTCAGAACGACAAAGGCCGCGATGAACGGCCGGTTGTCGCCAATCACAAACGCTTGTTCAAACCATGGATCGGCCGTGATCGCCAGTTCCAGGTCTGCCGGCGCAACCTTCTCGCCAGTGGAGGTAACGATGATCTCCTTGATCCTGCCGACAATACGAATGCGCCCCCCTTCCATTACTGCCTGATCTCCGGTACGCAGCCAGCCATCCCCTGTCATTGCCTTGGCGCTTTCTTCGGGGCGCTTCCAATAACCGGCCATGACGCCGTCGCCACGTACTTGCAGCTCCTGGTTATCGCCGATGCGCACTGCAACTCCAGCCAGCGGCCTGCCAACCGTGAGTGGCCAATTGTCGGCGGGCGTATTACAGGCAATCACCGGCGATGTCTCGGTCATGCCGTAACCCTGCACCAAGGGCAAGTCGAATCCAAGGAAACATTCTGCCACCGCCTGCGACAACGGCGCGCCGCCGCACACCGCAATACGCAGTCGTCCACCGAACTGGGCCAGCACTTTGTGCGCCACTAACGGCCGCAGGAGGGCAAACAGCAAGGCATCCAGCCAGTACGGAGCAGCGCCGGCGCTAGGCAAATGCTGGTGTCGACAAAAACGTCGCCAGCCGATTGTTCGCGTCAACGCGAATAATCCTTGCGCCATGCGGCTGGAGCCGGCCAGCGTCTCCAGCAATTTCATGTACGATCGCTCATAAATACGCGGCACCGAGACCAACACGGTAGGCCGGACGATTTTCAGATCTTCCGGGATCTGCGCAATCGACCGGACGTAAGCAACGCAGCTGCCGGCGGCAATCGGCAGGTAATAGCCTACCGTGCGTTCGAAAGTATGCGACAGCGGCAGGAACGACAGGAACACATCCGACGAACTTACACTCACTCTTGTCATCATCGCGCGGATATTCGACAAGACATTATTGTGAGTCAGCATGACCCCCTTAGGCTTGCCTGTGGTTCCCGAGGTATAAACAATGGCCGCCAGGGCGTCGCCCGGCACTGCCAGTCCGCATGCCTTGCTGGACAGAGCGCCGCCGGCCAGCCAGGCAGGCAAGGCAACCACCAGTCCCTGGGAATGCAGCGGCGAATGGTGATTGGCGAAATTTCCATCGTCCGTCACCAGCACCAGTTTTAACAGCGGCATTGCTTCACCGACGGCGGCGATCGCCTCCCATTGTGCGCGGGTCGACACCACCAGCATCGCGGCGTCGCAGTCCTTGACGATGTATGCGATGCTGGCCGGATTGTCGAGCGCATGCATGGGTACAGGAACCAATCCTAGTGCCAGACACGCCTGATCGATGCAGACCGCATCTATCCCGTTAGGCAGCAATATCGCTATCCTTGCGCCCAGCGGGAAATGCAAAACAGCCAGCGCACTGCGCCAACTCCTGACGCGCTCGCTGATTTGCTCCCAGCTGTGGGAGCGCCAATGCCCTGTCGTTGGATTGAAATGGCGATACGCTTCGTTTTCGGGTGTCAGCCTGACCCGCCAAGTGAACAAATCCCCCAGCGTTGCAATTTCCCCCAGACCTGTGATCATCGCGCTCTCCATGAAACTTCCCCTTTTACCCACTGTTCACAATCACTCTAGTGGCAACTCTTTCCGGCTGAGTTGATATGGATCAAATTTCCCCACCTGGTCACGGTTATGCTGGGCGCAATCCTTCTCGGGAAAGCAAAATCATGGAAAGAAACAAACAATCCGCCAGCCCGGAACGCCTGGCAAGCGCATGGCTAGGCGCGGCGCCTGAGCGATCCGCAGCGCCATGCAGCCAGGTTCCTCCGCTTGACATGATCGCCAACGCAAGCTTGGCCCAGGTCACCGCCAATCTTTCGCCCGCCGCCCTGGGCAATGCCTATTTCGACTGGCTGGCGCACTTGCAGCTGGCGCCGTCTGAACAAGCCGGGTTGTTGCAAAAGGCGTGGAAAAACCTGTGGCGCTGGTCGCTGTATGCTGCCGCAACCTCCATTCCGGGCGCCGCAGGCATTACGCGTTGCGTAGAACCGCTACCGCAAGACCGGCGTTTTGCCGATCCGGCCTGGGACCGCTGGCCCTTCAATCTTATCGCGCAGGGTTTTCTGCTCAACCAGCAATGGTGGCATGGCGCAACGACGGGGATTCCGGGCGTTTCCCGGCACCACGAGGATGTCGTGACATTCTCGGCGCGGCAAGTTCTGGACATGCTGGCGCCGTCGAATTTCATTTCCACCAATCCGGTGATCCAGCAAGATGCGCTGCACAGCAACGGCCTTAGCCTGGTGCGCGGAGCCCAGCTGGCCATGGCTGACGTGTTGCAAGCCGTGACAGGACATGCGGCGGACGAAGCATTCAAAGTCGGTGAAAACATGGCCGTGACGCCGGGCAGCAACGGGACGTCACGCGGCAGGAAGGCTCGTGGTGGCCGGCCTGGGAAGCCTGGCTGGCCACCCGTTCCGGCAAACAAATCAGGCCGCCGGCCATGCACCCGCATCATAGGAAAGCGCCGGGCCTGTATGTATTGCAACCCTGAAGTCAGAAACGATACGATTTTTGATTTACATCAATATCTCTGCCTCTCGCCGAATTAAGCTGATAACCGACTCTTCATTTTCCGATGGGGCAAAAATGATCTCTTCTCGTCTGACAGGGCAAGTCGAAAGCCAGCTGCAACGGCGCCGGAAATACATTCTGGCAGCCGTCCGTTCGCACCCTGCCTCGACAAGCCATGTCAACCAGGCGCATTTCAATCACAGCAATGGGGACGAGGTCATCACGGCGGCGTTGCTTACCGATGCCGAAATCGCCTTGCTGCTCAACCAGCCGGCGGAACCGCAAAAGATACAGGCCGCGCTGCGGCGCATCAAATCGCATGTCTACGGCGCCTGCATTACGTGCGGTGCAGCGATTGCACCACAACGGCTGCGCATACATCCGACGGCAGAGCGTTGCCAGCACTGCCAGGCCAAGATGGAAGACGATCAGCACCACGAACCCGAGCCTGGCGCTTGATTCATTTTTCGCAAGGACGTTTCATGTCATTCAATCACATCGTCGTATGGCTCGATCATGCGAAAGCCCACATCATCGAATTCAGCCCGAATGCGGCTGAGCACGAAATTATCAGAGTACATTCCAGGCATGCGAATCCATATGCGGCCGAAAGGCATTCCAGGATACCGGATGCGGTGGAGCAGACGCCCTACTTTGACGCCATTGCAAAAGTCTTGCCGCAAGCTCTTCAGATCCTGATCGTGGGACCCGGCCTGGAAAAGATGGCCTTTGTTAAGCATCTACTGAGACACAAACATCAACTGGCAGAAAAAATCGTCGGCGTGGAAACCGTGGACCATCCCGACGACCCGCAATTGCTGGCGTTTGCGCATAAATATTTTCTCAAGGCAGATTTCCTGCTCTGATCGACCAAAGAGGCCTCACATGGACTACAAGACTATCCTCGTACACGTAGATGAATCCCGGCGTGCCCAGGAGCAGATCAGGATTGCCGCATTGCTTGCCCAAAAACACAATGCGCATCTGATCGGCGCCGCGGTGACCGGCATCGCCCCCCAGTTTTTCATGCCGGGAGTCATCGGCGAAAGCAACCTGGCCCTGCTCGGGCCGGCATTGAGCGAACTGCGCGAACAAGCGGCCAGCCGGCTGGCGGATTTTGAATCCACTGCCTGGAAAATGGACGTCAAATCGTTTGAAAAACGTCTGATCGAGGAGGATGCGGGCGTCGGCCTATGCTTGCAGGCACGCTACAGCGACCTGGTGGTGCTCGGCCAAGTCAACCCAGTCGACTATTCCACAATGCTGCGTGCCGATTTCCCCGAATATGTATTATTGAATTGCGGCCGGCCGGTGCTGATCGTCCCCTATGCGGGTCATTTCCCGGCTTGCGGCAAAAGAGTACTGGTAGCCTGGGATGCGAGCGTGGAAGCGACACGGGCCGTCAGCGCATCGATCCCACTGCTGCAACAGGCCGACGTGGTACAGGTCGTGGTATTTGACAAGGGTATGCCGTCCGGCGCTCATGGCGAGCAACCAGGAACCGACATCGCTCTTTACCTGACGCGCCACGGCATCAAGGTAGACGTCTCGGAACAGACCATGCCGAAGGATATCGACACTGGCAACGCACTGCTGTCACACGCCGCGGATTTCGGCGCCGACCTGATCGTGATGGGAGGATATGGCCATAAGCGCTTCCGCGAAATCATGCTGGGAGGTGTGACACAAACGATTCTGGAATCGATGACGGTGCCGGTTCTGATGGTGCATTAAGAGAAAACGCCCTGCCACCGGTGTGGCAGGGCGTGCTGCTTCAGTCGCCGGATGCTATCATCCGCCCCACGCGCCAACCTCGGCAATCACCATCTTATCGATTACGCGCGTCACACCCGGCGCTGCTGCGGCTGCCTGTAAGGCGGCGTAGCGCTCCGACCAAGAACGCACCGGTCCGGTAAGCGTCACCTGGTCGCCGTTGACGACTACTGTAATTCGCTGCGTTTCGATGTGGGCGCGCCGCTGCAAAGCGGCTTCGATCTTGACCGTGATATCCCTAGGCAATACGGCAGGCTTGACCGTGATCTGATTACTGACGCCGGTCACTCCCATCAGGTTACGGATGGACTTTCCCGCAGCCACACGCTGGTAGTCCCGTTCCAGTTCGCCGCTCAGCGTTACCCAGCCGTCTTCCACCATCACTTTTACCTTGTCTTTTGGAACCAGAACATTCCATTCCAATGCAAACTCGGAGGCGCGCACGATTTCGGCATCCGCACGTTCGCTTGCCCCGGACAGCCTGACGTCGAGTTCGACTGCAACTCCTTTGACGCCTGACACCCGCAGCGCGGCCTGTTCGGCGGCATATTTCTCGGCATAACTGCTCAGGTGCCCACCCAACGTCACCACTCCATCCCTGACTTCAACTCCGATCTCCGTGTCATTGATGGAAGGATCCCATTCAAGCTCATCCATGACATCCTGCTTTAACTGACGATCGCTCTTCATCACATCTCCATTGACGATTGATAGAAAACATCTCCCGTAGCGGCATCTGCGCGGCGTCTTAGCTGCCATTTTAGACGGTCTCCGTCTATGCTTCCTAGAACTGGTTCTGCTTGCCGCGCTCAATTTCGCATCCTGACGATCATTTTAGATACGGTAGAAAATCAAGCTTTGATGCACATCAAAAAAAGCCGGAGGCTGTCACTGTTAACAGGTCGGGGCGGCGCAATATCTTAGAATGGCCGCGTCTTCAGCTTCGGATGGCCCTTTGTCGATATATGCCATAGACAGTGCACATTCGGTGGTAGGATGCCAAAATAGTATGCAGTGGGGTCGTCAACCAACAAGTAACAAGCGGAATCCAGCTATGAACACACCTTTTTCCAGAGCCCCTTCACCTCTTCTGAACATTCCCGTCCTGAAAGCCAGTTGCGCGGGCTGCAGCTTGCACCAGCTGTGCCTGCCAATGGGCCTGGACAATGCCGACATGGGGCGTCTCGATCAGATCATCGGGCGCGGGCAGCGTATCGCCCGTGACCAGCGCTTATACAGGATGGGGGACCCGTTCAAAAGCCTTTACGCGATCCGTTTTGGACACTTCAAAACTTGCCATATAAGCAATAACGGTGAGGAGCAGATTACCGGCTTCCAGATGGCTGGGGAATTGCTCGGCATGGATGCCATCAGTTCAGATCTTCACCACTGCGACGCCGTGGCGCTGGAAGATAGCGAAGTCTGCGAGATTCCATTTGCGCGGCTGGAAGAACTGTTCGGCCATATTCCGACCCTGCTGCATCATTTCCACCGCATCATGAGCCAGGAAATCACGCGCGATCAGAATGTCATGCTCTTGCTTGGGAACATGCGTGCTGAACAGCGCTTTGCTGCTTTCTTGGTCAATCTGTCCTCACGTTACTTGGCGCGCGGCTATTCTTCCACCGATTTCCAGTTCCGCATGTCGCGGGAGGACATCGGCAATTACCTAGGCCTGACTATCGAAAGCATCAGCCGGCTCTTGTCCAGTTTCAGGTCGAAAGGCTGGATCGCTGTCGACAAGCGGGAAATCCAGATCCTTGATCTCACAAAATTGAAAGAGCTCACGCTTGGCGGCGAAACGACGCCGATGGTAAAAAAAGATTGCAAGCCGCCCAATCCAACGCCTGCTAAAAATTGAAGTCGCACTTTTAATGCCGCGACTCGGATCGAAGATCCAGGTGCAGCCATATGGTGCCGTTGCGCTCCAGCGGTTTCACGTCGAAACCCAGCTTTTTTACCAGATGCAGGATGCGCACATTGTGTGGCAACGCTTCACCAATCATCTCGCGAGTGCCATGGCGACGGCAATACATGATCAATTTTGTCATCAGCACCAGGCCAAGCCCAAGTCCTTTCAGGTCGGAACGCACGATCACTGAAAATTCCGCCTGGATATTATCTGGATCCGCCACCACCCTGGCTACGCCTAGCGTCTCAGTGACGCCATCGCTGTTCGGCCTGGTCGCAATGAACGCCATTTCACGGTCGTAATCAATCTGCGTAAAACGCGCCAACTGCGACGGTTGCAGGGCGCGCATGCCGACAAACATGCGGTAGCGCACGTCCTCAGGATCAAGCGCGTTGAAAAACGCCACATGCGCGCTACCGTCTTCCGGCTTGATCGGCCGCAGTAGCAACGGCGCGCCCTGCCAGGATACGGTTTCCTCCAGTTCGTCCGGATACGGGCAGATCGCCAGCCGTCGCAGGCCGTCTCCGACCTCGCTCGGCTGCAAGCTGACATGTGCATACAAGCCTGTCATCTCCCTGCCGCCCGGTGAAGCAAAACCAATTTCAAGTTCGGCCAGTTCGGAAATGTCGGTCAGCAGACGGGACACCTTGAGCAGGACCCGGCAAATCCGGTCCTCATCGGGACCTGATTGCTGCAGCCTGTCGTCATTCGATCCTGTCACGCCACCATGCGTGACCATGTCATGCGCCAGCACCATGTTCAGGGGCGGCAAGCCTGCGCTTGTTTCAATCCCGTCATTCTTCCCGCTTCGCCTGAGGACCACGGCCGGGCCAAACACCGGATCAATGGCCAGACCTATTGTCAGCGCGGCCGCCTCTGACGACGAATCGCTTGCCTGAAGCGGAGCCTTTACAGTGATGCCGTAAGCAGCTAACAGCGCACCAGTGTCGGCTGCCGCCAAACGTTGCCGGTTGTCGCGCAAGGCAGCCTCGACAATCGCGCTCGCAGCCACCCTGTCGACAATGAAATCAGCCGATGCCGCCGGCGGTACCTGCATCAACAAATTCTGATTGCGCCGGAAATCGACCATCTGCATGAAGCCGCATACTGCTGAATCCGGCGTCGCATATGCGGGGATGCCGGTGTCCGTGCAAATTCGTCGCGCCGGCTCCAGTGACGTCCCACCCAGCCAGCAAGAAAGAATATTGCGCTCGTTATGTTTACCTATGGAAGCAATGGAATTGGCGATATCCGTGCAGGATTCCAACGCGCTCGGCGCATGGATGACAAGCAAGGCGTCCGCGCCACGGTCTGCCGCTACAGCTTCCATCACCTGCCCATACAACAACGCAGACGCATTGGCAGGCAGCGCGACGGGAACAACGTTCCTCCCTGTTGCCGGCAGACGAAGGCTAAGTTTTCCGATAGTTTCATCCGATAAAGTCACCGGCTTGCCACCATTGCGCGCCAGGGCGTCGCAAGCCATCAAACCCGGTCCGCGGTCATTGCTAATCACCAGCAGCCGGCTGCTATCAAGCTGGCGGATCCGCGACAAGGTCTCGACCGCACTGAACAGGTCTTCGGTAGAAAAGACGCGCAGCATGCCAGCCCGTCGTACCGCGGCGTCGAAGATCGCATCCGGGACAGCGCCGCGCAGGCCGCTCCTGAGTATCAGAGTTGGCTTGTTGCGCGCGGCGGCGCGTGCCGCCGACATGAACTTGCGCGCATGCGGGATATGCTCGACGCACAGCAATATCGCCTGCGTATCGACGTCACCGGCCAGGAAATCGAGCATATCGCCGATGTCGACGTCGGCGCTGCCTCCCAGCGCCACCACCTTGGAGAAGCCAATACCCTGCGAACTTGCCCAGTCGGTCAAGCCGCAAGCCAGTGCACCGGATTCGGCCAGCAATGCTGTCCGTCCTGGTAATGCGCCTCCTGCCGCCAGACTGGCGTTAAGCCCTGCTGCCGGCGCCATGATGCCGGCCGAGCCTGGGCCAAGGATGCGCAAAAGATGGGGACGTGCCGCCTGCAGGGCAACTTGATGCAAGCCGTCGTCGTTATCTGCTGCCTCGCTCATCACGATAACCGCCTTGCCGCCCATAGCGCCCAGCTGGCCGATGATCTTGGGTACGGTGGCCGCAGGGGTACAGATGACAGCCAGCTCAGGCGCTGCCGGCAACTCATCCAGCTGACGAAAGGTCTTGATGCCATCCAACAGGTCATACTTAGGATTGACCGGAAAAATGGCCCCCTTGAAGCCTGCCCGCGCTATATGCCGTAGCACGCATGTCCCAATGCTCTTCGGCTTTTCAGAAGCGCCGATAACGGCAATCGAGCGCGGCTCAAAAAAATACTGCAGGTTTCTTGCACTCACCCGTATCCTCCAGCGAACTAGGTCCCTAGCAAATCCTCGACGGCAACGGCAACCAGCTTTGCCATGTCAATCCGGTTGCTCGAATGGGCGATCGTATTGCAGCTGACAATGCGCTGGACGCCAGCTACCTGCAATGCGATATAGCCATCCCCCGCAAACAGGGGATGGACGGCGATGCACACCGGTGGCGCCATGCCAGCGGCCTTGACCTGCTTGACCGCCGCAACCATGGTGCGCGCGGTAGAAACGATGTCATCGACCAGGACCGGCGTGCGCCCGCCCCACCTCGCCACGTCGGGAATCGACACTTCGACCTCGCGGTCGCCGCGCCGTTTCTTGTGCAGCACCGTATGCGGACAGCCGGCCGCGGCGGCCACTGCGGCCACCCATTGTTCGCTTTCGGCATCCGGACCAATGATCACCGGCAGCGCTACATTTGCGACAATCCACTTCGCCAGTTCAGGCGCCGCATGCACAACACGGGTCGGAACCGTATAGATTTCAGCCAGATCGCGATACCGGTGCAGATGCGGATTGACCGTCACCAGCCAGTTGCAGCAACTGGAGATCAGGCGCGCGAAATGGCTGGCAGTCACCCCCTCCTGCTCCATGAAGCGTGCATCTTGCCGCATGTAAGGCAGGTAGGGAATGACCAGGCCGACGCTGCGGGCGCCCAGTTCGCGGGCAACGCTGGCGGCAAGATACAGTTCCATGATCTTGCCGTCGGGCCGGTCCAACGCACAGACCAGCACCACATCACGCCCGCCGACGGCAGTCATGAAACGCGGACAGGACTCGCCGTCGGGGAAGTGATGCATCTGCATGTCGCCGATTTCGGCAGTTAAAATACTGCGCAGCTGCGAGGCAAAGCCGTCGTTGCCTGGCATCGAGAAAAGTACGGGTCTCATCAAACCTCCTGTAAAGAAATCAAGTTTTCCTGGGCCTCGGCATAAGCACGCGCATAGGCCAGCTCTCCAGGCGACTCGGCATGAATAGTCAGGTACGGTTGCCCAATCTCCATCCGGCTGCCTAAAGGCGCATGGAAAACAATGCCGGCGGCAGGCGCCTTCGGGGCGCCTGCCAACTTGGCAATGGCAGCCAGGCGCCGGTTGTCGATCGCAATCACAAGGCCCAGATGTCGCGACAGGACCGGGTGGGTATATGCCGCCTCGCTTGGGATCCGCATACCGCCCTGAGCTTCGCAGATGGCCTGGAATTTGCGCCAGGCAGCGCCGCTGTCCAGCACGGAGGCCGCCAGCGCCATCCCCTGTCCTGCCTTGGCCTTACCACCCAGCTCGAGCACATTGGCGGCCAACAGCAGCGCACGCTCACGCAGATCCTGCGGCGCCCCTGCCAGGTTCTGCAAAATCGCCAGCACATCGCGGGCTTCGAGCGCAGGGCCGATGCCCCGCCCCACCGGTTGGCTGCCGTCGGTCATCACAGGCTTGACGGCAATACCCAATGCCGCACCCACCGCGACCAGACGCTCTGCCAACGCCATGGCGGCTTGCGGCGACCGGACCTTGGCCGTCGGCCCGACCGGCAGATCAATCACAACATGGGTAGAACCGGCCGCTATCTTCTTTGACAGCACGGAGGCGACCAGCAAGCCGTCGCTATCCAGATCCAAGGGATGTTCGACCCGGATCAGGAGATCGTCGGCAGGACTGAGGCTGACCGCGCCACCCCAGGCGACACAGCCGTTTTCACGCTCCACTACGCCTCGCATGGCATCGATGTCCAGCGCTACCGGTGCCAGGGTTTCCATGGTGTCGGCGGTACCGGCCGGCGAGGTGATGGCGCGTGACGAGGTTTTCGGAATGGTCAGGCCGCAGGCAGCGACGATGGGCACGATCAGCAAGGTGGTTCGGTTGCCTGGCAAGCCGCCGACGCAATGCTTGTCCACTACCATGTCGGCCTGCCATTGCAAACGCTGGCCGACCTTCACCATGGCGTCGGTCAATGCGACGGTTTCGGTGACATCCAGATGACTACCAGAGCAAGCGGTGATAAGAGCCGCCATTTCGATGTTCGAGTAACGGCCGGCGACAATGTCGCATACAATCGCGGCAACGCCATCTGATGTAAAAGGATGTCCGTAGATTTTCGCCCGCACTGACGAAAACGACTGCATCGGCGCAGGGTGCCGGACCTGCACCTGATCGCCGTCGCTGCCACCGAGCGCGCGCCAAGCCGCTTCCGACAACCCTACTTCGTGCATCGCAATCATCGGGAAATGCACAACGTTGAGGGTGGCGACAATATAGCGTTCGCCACTCCACACTTCTACCCGTGAATGCGCCTCGAAACCTTCGGATCTGCAGATATCGCAGTCGCTGCGCATATAGGCGACCAGTTCTTGATAGGTATCGATGCCGACGCGCCGCATCCGCAATGCGTTCGTCGCATGATTCTCCATTTCGGGGGCCGTCGCGGGTTGGCAATAATGCATATCGCTCATGGCAGCTCCACGCTCTCCAGGTAATCCGGTAGCCGGCAATTCCAATGCAACTGTTCTTCGATCCGCTTGCGCAATCCGTCCGCCGCTGGCGGTTCGCCATGGGTAATGAATGTCAGCTTGGGCGGGTTTGAAAAATGCGACAGCCAGGCAAGTATCTCGTCTGCGTCGGCGTGCGCCGACATATTGTCGATCTGGCTTACCTGCGCTCGCAGCGGAACATATTCACCGTGGATTTTGATGGCGTCGGCGCCGGCAACCATGGAAGCGCCACGTGTGCCGCCAGCCTGATAGCCGGCAAACAAAATCGTATTGCGCGGGTCAGGGGCAAAGGCCTTCAAATGATGCGAAACCCGCCCGCCGGTGGCCATGCCGCTGGCAGCGACGATGACCATCGGCCGCTGCCTTTTATTCAAGGCGATCGACTCTTCGACACTGGTGACGATCTTAGCGGTGTGGAACATGGCATCGCATTGTGCATGATCAAGCCGATGGTCTTGCCCGTGCCGGTGATAAATCTCGGTGGCATTGACCGCCATCGGGCTGTTCAAGTAGACCGGCAGAGCTGCCGGAATCTCGCCGCATTCTTTGAGTAAGTGAATGGCGTAGAGCAAGGACTGAGCCCGCCCCACGGCAAAGGAGGGGATGATCGTTACTCCGCTGCGCTCGGCTGTTTCGCGTATGGTCTTGCCAAGCAAGATGACAGGATCAGCCGGGTCGTGGCGGCGGTTGCCATAGGTTGATTCGACCACCAGGTAGTCTGTCTTTTCGACGGTGGAAGGCGGCAGCATGATCAAGTCATTGGGGCGGCCGAGATCGCCCGAAAACGTTATGGTCATCTCGCCACTTTTCAGGACGACGATAGCGGCGCCCAAAATATGGCCGGCACGCTGAAGGCGTGCGCGCATGCCTTCGCACACCTGGAAATCCGCATCGAAATGGACGGGGGAGAAAAAATCCAGCGCGCGCACCGCGTCTGCTTCTGAATATAAAGGCAGAGCAGGAGTGTGTTTTGAGAAGCCGTGGCGATTGGCATAATTTGCATCTTCTTCCTGCAAATGGCCACTGTCCGGAAGCATTATCTTACATAGGTCGAAAGTCGCTTCGCTGCAGAATATCTTGCCCTTGAAGCCATTCTTGACCAGCAGCGGCAGATAGCCGCTATGGTCCAGATGCGCATGAGTCAGGATCACTGCGTCCAGTTCCGAAGGCCGCAGCGACATATGCTCCCAATTACGGAGACGCAATTGCTTATACCCTTGGAACAAGCCGCAATCGACCAGTATTTTTGCCGATCCGGCGCTCAGCAGATACTTTGAGCCAGTCACGGTTCCCGTGGCGCCTAGAAATTGGATTTTCATTGCCTGTCTCTTTCAATTGGTTTAAACCGGCTTCAATTTCCTGTCAGCATTCTCTGCGTCGTTACCGCGGCTTTCTGCTTGTGAAGAGTTCAACTCTTTGTGCAATAGCGAAATTTCCTTGCGCAACATGCGCATGTCGGCATGAAGTTCGCGCTCCAAGCGCTTTTCGTCCTCTCCAACCAGCATCGCGGATATATTGGCCGTGACCACGGAAAATAAGGCGTAACCCAGCAAGACAATGAAAGCAGCAAGAATCCTGGACGCTGCCGTCGATGGGACCAAGTCGCCGTACCCGACTGTAGCGCCGGTAATGAAAGCCAGCCAGACCCCATCGGCGTAGGTATGTACCCGTGGCTCTAGCCACAGGAAACCGGCGCCTGCCACTGCAAGCACAGCGACTGCGAACGCAACTACGTGCAGCAGGCGGCACGACACGACATACTTCCTCGACAACATCACCAAGCGGAAGAAGACGATGGCGCAATACGCCATCCGCAAGATCCATTCAAGCACGGACCAGGGAGGATTGCTCGGCCAGGCACTGAGCGCTGCGCCGAGAAAAATCACCCTGTCCAGGGTCACTGCGCCATCGCGCCAGTGCCTCATCTTTCCCCGGCACAGTAGATCGGCGCCAGCCATTGCCGCTACGACCACATAAAGACCGCCGCCGATGTTGCGATAAAACGGTCCCATTCCTGCCAAGGTCAGGTAAAAGGCAGGAATCGACAACAGCAGCGCGGCTGGCATCAAGATTTTTTGTTGCCAAACCAGTGTGGGATTTTTCATGTTGCTTTAGCCGTCGCCAAAAACACGGATGGAAAGTACGTTGTTTTGAGCATATTGACGTACATCGCCGGAGACAACTTGCGCTGGATCAAAAAAGCACTGGTATTTCACAGCCTTAGCCTGGAAGAGTTGCGCGCGTGTTTGATCCATGTCAACCACACCGGCTATAGCACTTGCCGATGTATCGTCTCCGCATACAATGGCTTTTAAGACATGAGTACTTTGGAAAACGTCGAATTCACTCACTTTGGAAATTTCGATCGAATCGGGATGACGCCAGGAAGGCCAAAACTCGCCAACGCGGCAATCCCACTTTTTTGAGAACCCCATGACCATGTATAAAAAAATTCTGCTTGCCGTAGATGGCAGCCTGACTTCCGACCAGGCACTGGCACAGATTGCCAATTTTGCAACGACCGAAGCGACTGTCCGCATCCTCTATGTTGCGGAAGATCCGATTACCACCTATCCCATGATCAACGAGGATTTCACCTACATCGAGTTATTGCGCGAAGTGACGTTAGAAGATGGAAAAAAATTGCTGGCGAAGGCAGAAGCCAGTTTGCGATCGCAAGGATATCAAGTGCAAACCAGCCTGATAGACCTGCGCGGTACGGGTGGAGACATCCCTGGAGCTATCAAGGCAGAATCCGAAAAATGGGACGCCGACCTGACCGTGCTGGGCACCCATGGCCGGCGCGGGGTACGGCGCATGCTGCTGGGCAGCGTCGCCGAGCATTTCGTGCGGATGTCGACACGGCCCGTGCTTCTGGTGCACTCCAGCGAGCCGACGACCGGGCATGAAAATCTCGCCGAAGACAATCATGCTTAAGCGTATCCTGGTCGCGATAGACGGTAGTGAACTTGGGCAAAACGCCTTGCGCCATGCCTGCGCACTTGCCAAGGAACAGGATTGCCAGATTCGAGCCCTGTATATCTATGTCGACCCGTTTCTCACTTTCCCCCTGCCTGGTGTCGCTTACTTCCAGCGCGAACCGATACTGCAAGCCGCGGCGGAGCAAGCTGCCGGCCTGAGGACGGCAGCCTTGAAGATTTTCGACACGTTTGAACTTCGAGGCGATGTGCAGATACTGGAGCTGCAGGAGCGTGAAAAACGGGTAGCAGACCTCATACATGAGGTGGCCAGGCGATGGCGCGCCAGTGTGGTCGTCATGGGATCGCATGGCCTGCAAGGTATGCAGCGGCTTATTCTAGGCAGCGTTGCTGAACACTTTTTGCGTATCGCGGATTGTCCGGTACTGGTCATAAAATCCTGAGGGAGACACAAGCAAACCGCCCCACAAAGTGTTCCGGCCGACTTCTTCTCAAGTCAAGCAGACTGGCAAGTGTTATGTGAAGCAATCGTCAAAATATAGGAATGCCCTTTCCGAGTCGCTCCACCTGCTGCGCACACGTGGTTTCGGTACATTCTGGGTGGCCAGCCTACTCTCCAATATCGACATCTGAGCGCAACAAGTGGCTTAGCTTAGCCGTGGCTATTGCTTCGTCTCAGTGCATCGCCCCTCCTGATCGGCCTGGACGCCATCAATCGTCCGCCGGTTTCATCGCAACCGGGTTCAAATCGACGCTCGCCTGTTGCGGCCAGGACCAGTTGGCGTGCAAGCGCCAATCGCGATGTGCATCTTCAATCAGTATCCGCCAACGCGCCATTTCCAGTTGCGGCAAACGCACCGAGAAATTGCCGTTGAGATCCGGTCGTACAAACAGGGTAATATCTTTATCAGGCAAGGTCGAATGAATAAGGCGCAACTGCAAGCCTGGAGTCACTTCATGCGCAATGTCCGGATCCGGCTGGCCGCCAACATGATGCAAGACGCCACTCATTACGCCGCTTTTCGCGTCGTAGCTCAGGTACCCAGCGATGCCGCGCCGGATCGCTTCCTGATCGCGGCTCAAATCTTGATTGATGGCGCTGCCCTCTTTGTAGTAGTCGTCCTCTACCAGCGCATCTTGCCGGGTGAATGCCAACCAACAGGTATAGCTTGCGGCCACCACTACCACCGTCGGACCCAGCATCAGTAGCCATGGCCAACGTTGGACATACCACGGCCTGGGAGCAACGGCTGGCTTGAAAGTCATATTCCGCTGGTTTTTCATATATATCCTGTTTGTATGGGTGTGCAGTAATCTGGCGACGGTGCGTCTTCAGTGCGGAATATAGAACACCGCCTTTTCATCTACCTGTGCTCCAGTGCCATCGATCGCCTGCAGCCTGAAATGAATGATGTTGGAACCCTGCTTACCCTGTCCGTGTGGCACTCTTACCCGTAGGGGTATTAGCCGCGTTTCAGTGGCGGCAAGCGTGACCTCGTCTTCGCCGGACAGTGCAATGCCGGCAATTCCCGCCACGCTTATCCTGTACCGGTGAGGCACTTCATCGGTATTGATGGCCTGCAACCGATAGACGTTCTCGACGATGCCCTCTTCAACTTCCCTGCCCATGGATCCGCGATCGCGGATCACATCGACTTTGAGAGGGGGCCTGAATGCCAGGGAACCGGTGAAAATCGTCGCGATCACCAACAATGCTGAACTGTAAACCAGTACACGTGGGCGAAAAATCCGATGCAGAATGGCAGCCGCCGGCAATTTGTCTGCCATGGCATGCTCCGTCGAATAACGGATCAGTCCGCGCCGTGCGCCGATCTTGTCCATGACCATATTGCAGGCATCGACGCAGGCCGCACAGCCAATGCACATGTATTGCAGGCCGGCCCGGATATCGATTCCGGTCGGACATACCTGCACGCACATGCTGCAGTCGATGCAAGAAGACAATGTCGGTTCTGGCGTTTTCTGGTAGCGGGTTGAGCGCGGTTCGCCACGTTCCGTATCGTAAGTGATTATCAAGGAATCGCGATCGAACATGGCGCTTTGGAAGCGTGCATAGGGACACATGTACTTGCACACCTGCTCGCGCATCCAGCCTGCGTTGCCATAGGTGGCGAAGCCATAAAACAGAACCCAAAACCATTCCCACGATCCCAGGCCAAGTACGCTTGTTTCGCGCACAAGATCATGGATAGAAGTGAAGTAACCGACGAAAGTAAAGCCTGTCCATAACGCCACGACACCCCAGGCTAGATGCTTGCTGCTTTTACGCAGCACTTTATCGAACGACCACGCTTGCCGGTCGAGCCGCATGCGTGAGCTACGCGGTCCCTCTATCCGGGTTTCTATCCAAAGGAATATTTTGGTGTACACAGTTTGTGGGCAAGCGTAGCCGCACCAGACCCGGCCGGCGATTGCCGTAAACAAGAACAGCGAGAACGCGCAGACAATCAGCAGCACGGCAAGGTAGATAAAATCCTGCGGCCACAGCACGATGCCGAACAAATAGAATTTGCGTGCTGCCAGGTCAAACAGCACTGCCTGGCGGCCATTCCACCTTAACCACGGCATGCCGTAAAACACCAACTGCGTCAGCCACGCGCATAGCCAGCGCAACGTGGCATAACGCCCGCTTACATCGCGCGGGTATATCTGCTGCCGTGCCTGGTACATCCTGACAACAGCAGTCTTAGGAGAGGAATCACTCGCGCTCATTGTTGGCCGTCGGGTTTACGATCATTGTGAAGTAGCAGCCGGGTGATCAAGCTCGACCACGCTGCCAGAATGGTTCGACAAACTCCACACATAGGCGGCAAGCACATGCACTTTCGGTTCGCCAAGAAAATCCTTGAACGACGGCATGGTGTTATCGCGCCCTTTGCGAATGGTTTCCATGATGGTGTCGACGCTGCCGCCGTATAGCCAGATTTTGTCGCTCAGGTTCGGTGCACCAATAGCCTGGTTGCCACCGCCACCGGGGCCATGGCAGCCCATGCAGACGGAAAACTTCGGCTTGCCGAATATCGCCTTGATCGGATCATATGTCGAGCCAGACAGGCTCAACACATAATGTGCGACGTTCTCAACATCCTTGTCTCCTCCCAGTGCCGCCCCCATCGGCGGCATTACGCCATGCCGGCCTTCCATGATGGTGGTCTTGATGGTTTCCGGCGCACCGCCATGCAGCCAGTCCTGGTCGGTGAGATTCGGAAAGCCTTTATTGCCGCGGGCGTCGGAACCATGGCATTGCGCACAGTAAGTCAGGAACAGGCGTTCACCGATCGCATGCGCTTGCGGATCGGCGGCGACGGCTTTCAAGTCCTGATGCAGGTATTTGCTGAACATGGGGCCGTAGTCGGCATCAGCCTTTTTCAGCTCGTTCTGATAGGCACTGCTGGATTTCCAGTCAAGCTGTCCCGCGAAACTGCCGAGGCCTGGATACAGTACCAAATAGACCAAGGCAAAAACGATAGTCACGTAGAACAGCCACATCCACCAGCGCGGCAATGGATTATTCAATTCTCCCAAATCATCGTCCCAGACATGGCCGGTAGTATTGTCAGCGGGATCCTGCCCTGGTTCAAGCGTGACGGTTCGGCTGCCTTGCATCCACAACAGCACACCACAGCCGAAGATGCTGAGGATCGTCAATATAGTGATATAGGGACTCCAGAAGCCATCGGTAAAATCAGCCATGGCGCAGCTCCCTTGCGTCGAGTTCTGCCTTTACCTTATCGAATTGCTCCTGGTCGTCGGCGAAAGGCAATAACGCCGCTTCGTCGAAGTCCTTGGGATGCTTTCGAATATAGCTCCACCAGATAATGCCGGCAAACGTGACGAAACTGATCACGGTAATGATGCTATGCGCATCAATCAGTATTTTTTGGATAGCCATGGTTATCTTTCCGCCTTGATCTGGATTCCCAATCCTTGCAAATAAGCGATCAACGCATCTTGCTCGGTCTTGTCTTGCAACGCCGCAGGCGCAGCGGTGATCTCGGCATCGGTATATGGGTCGCCAAGACGCTGCAGCGCACGCAGGTGCGGCACAATATCGTCAGGAACCAGACGCGTCGATTCCAGCCACGGATAGCCTGGCATATTCGATTCCGGCACCAGGTCACGCGGATTGTGCAGATGGGCGCGATGCCATTCGTCGCTATAACGGCCGCCGACGCGCGCCAGGTCCGGCCCGGTGCGCTTCGACCCCCATTGGAACGGCCGGTCGTAGACCGATTCGCCAGCTACCGAATAATGGCCATAGCGTTCCGTTTCGGCGCGGAATGGCCGGATCATTTGAGAATGGCAGTTGTAACAGCCCTCACGAAGATAAATGTCGCGCCCCGCCAGTCTCAACGGTGAGTAAGGTCGCAGGCCGGTAATCGGCTGGGTAGTCGACTTCTGGAAAAACAAGGGCACGATTTCTGCCAGGCCTCCGACGCTGACCACCAGGATGACCAATCCGATCAATAGCCAGTGATTTTTTTCTATCGACTCATGTGAAAATTTCATGCCCATGCTCCCGCTTCAAATTGGATCGGCTGCATCATAGAACCTCCACCGCTTCAGCCGCGATCTTGGCCCCAGGAACCAATTGCGCCACTACGGGATGGGTGCGCGGCACGGCAATGCGCGTATCCACCGGAAAGCTGTAACGCATCGTCTTGAATACGTTGAACGCCATCAGCAGCATGCCGCCCAGATACAGCAGACCGCCAAAGAAGCGAATCACGTAATAGGGATAAGTCGCCTTGACCACTTCAACGAAAGCATAAGTAAGCGTACCGTCGGGATTCACGGCGCGCCACATCAATCCCTGCATCACGCCGGCAATCCACATTGCGGCGATATACATGACGATGCCGATGGTCGCCATCCAGAAATGCAGTTCGATCATTTTCACGCTCCACATCTGCTGCTTGCCTACCAGACGCGGAATCAGGTAATACATCGAGCCCATCGTGATAAAGCCGACCCAGCCCAGCGCGCCGGAATGGACATGGGCGATACCCCAGTCCGTGTAGTGCGACAAGGCATTGACGGTCTTAATCGCCATCATCGGACCTTCAAAAGTCGCCATGCCGTAGAACGACAACGACACCACCAGGAATTTCAAGATTGGATCGGTACGCAGCTTGTGCCATGCGCCCGACAAGGTCATCATGCCGTTGATCATGCCGCCCCAGGACGGCGCCAGCAGGATCAGCGAAAACACCATGCCAAGCGACTGAGTCCAGTCCGGCAATGCGGTGTAGTGGAGATGGTGCGGGCCGGCCCACATATAAGTGAAGATCAGCGCCCAGAAATGCACGATCGACAAGCGATAGGAATATACCGGTCTCTCAGCCTGCTTGGGGATGAAGTAATACATCATGCCGAGGAAACCCGCAGTCAGGAAAAATCCCACCGCATTGTGGCCGTACCACCACTGGATCATGGCATCCTGGACTCCGCTGTATGCGGAGTAGGACTTGGTCAAGGTAGCTGGCATGGCCATGCCGTTGACAATGTGCAAAAGCGCTACCGCAATGATGAAAGCGCCGTAAAACCAGTTAGCTACATAGATATGCGCGACCTTGCGCTTTGCCAGCGTGCCGAAAAACACCACGGCATACGCCACCCAAACAACGGCTAGCAGAATGGCGATCGGCCATTCGAGCTCGGCATATTCCTTGCCGCGGGTGTAGCCCATCGGGAGGGTTATCGCCGCCAGCACGATCACCAGTTGCCAGCCCCAAAAGGTGAATGCGGCCAATCCATCCGAGAACAGGCGCACCTGGCAAGTCCGTTGCACCACATAGTAGGAAGTCGCCATCAGCGCGCTGCCACCAAACGCGAAGATCACCGCATTGGTATGCAAGGGCCGCAGCCGGCCAAAGCTCAGCCAGGGTATATCGAAATTCATTGCCGGCCACGCCAACTGGGCCGCAATCAGCAAGCCGACCAGCATGCCGACCACTCCCCACACGATCGTCGCAATCGAAAACTGCTTGACGACCTTATAGTTATAGTTAAGCGCCTTTTCCACGTTCTTCTCTCCCAAAATACCACTGCAATGGGGCGAGGTTAACTGGCTATACGCGGCCACCCTTTGATATGAATCAAATAGTGCGCATTGACGCAAATTATTTCGCGGTGCTGCTTTCGGGACCAGACTCGGCAACTATTTTTTCTGGCGGCCTGGCGCTGTCGTCGTCCAGCAGGATTCTCAGCGCCGGGCCGACCATGTCATCGAACTGGCCACTATCGGAAGCACGGACGAACACCCAGATAGCCAGGAACACCAGTACGGTGCTGATAGGGATGAGCAGATAAAGCGCTTCCATATCGATCCTCCTATATCTTGTTACGCAACCGCAATGCGTTGATCACCACCAGGGCGGAACTGAACGACATGCCCGCCGCCGATAACCAGGGATTGAGCAGGCCCAGCGCAGCTGCCGGGATAGTCACCAGATTGTAGACCAATGCCCAGGCCAGGTTCTGCCGGATCACGTGCATGGTTCTTGCGCCGAGCCTGGCGGTATCCGCCAACCCCGACAAGCGATCCGACAACAGCACCGTATCTGCATGGATCTGAGCCAGTGCGGTACCCGCCCCCATGGCAAAGGAAACGTCGGCGGCAGCTAGCACGGCAGCATCGTTAACACCATCGCCTACCATGGCGACGATCTCGCCGCGACGCTGCAAAGCTCGCACGAACGCCAGCTTTTGCATCGGCAGATGCTCGCCGTAAGCGCTATCGATATACAATTCACGCGCCACATGCTGTGCCACATGGCTTTCGTCACCGCTCAGCAATATCACCTGCTTGCCTTGGCGCTGGAAATAGGCGACGGTCTGGCGTGCATCCTCCCGTATCGCGTCCGCCAAGTTGAAACGCGCCAGCCATTTTCCTGCGCTGCCCAGGAACACTGGCGTCATGGCCGCATCCCCTGATGTCATGGCGGACGTCACAGCGCCGGCCAGCCCCGTGACAAACGACGCTGAACCGAGTCGATACAGAATGCCGTCGAGCTCCGCCTGCACGCCCTCTCCCGCCATCTGCCTGATTGCCTCGATGGGCAATACCATCGCTGGCGACGATATGCCACCGCTTGCATCGACGATGGCCGTCCCCAGAGGATGGGTGCTGGACAGCTCCATTGCAGCCGCAATCTGTAAATATTGCTCGCCGCCGCTGTCTCCATAAGACTCCACGTGCTGCAGTACAGGCCTGCCCACGGTGAGCGTGCCGGTTTTGTCGAAAATGATATAAGTTGCCCTATGCAGCGTTTCCAGCACATGCGGCTGCACGATCAATACGCCGTTGCGCAGCAGCCGGTCAGTTGCGGCCGCCAGCGCCGAAGGTGTCGCCAGCGATAAGGCACAAGGGCAGGACACCACCAGCACGGCGATTGCAATTGGCCAGGCCCGCGCCGGGTCCAGCCATTGCCAGGCGCAGAACGCCAGCAACGCGCACAACAGCAGGGCCGCCACAAACCAGCCGGCAACCTGGTCTGCCCATTGCGCCATGCGCGGCTTGCACTGGACCGACTGCTCCGCCAGCTTGAGCAGGGCCGACAAGGTGCTTTCGCGCGCCAGCCGGCTTACCCGCAACACTATGGGCTGTCCGCAGTTAACCGCGCCGCCGGGCAGCGTATCGCCAGCCGCGCAAGACACCGGTTTGCTCTCCCCGCTCAGCAAGGACACGTCAATGCTGCTGCAGCCGCTCAGTAAAACGCCATCAGTTGCAATCACTTCGCCCGGCTTGATCAGGATCAGGTCGCCTTTGTCCAGTCTTGCCGCGGCAACCACCTCGCCGTCCATCGCGTGCGGATAGTCAAGCAAACGGGTAGCGGAATCGGGCAATGCATGCTGCAGGCGCTCCAGCGTTGACGCTGCCTTGCGCCGCGCGGTCAGTTCCAGGTAGCGGCTGCACAACAGGAGAAAAACAAACATCGTAACGGTATCGAAATAGACTTCGCCGAAGCCGCGCAAGGTGGCTGCTGCGCTGCCGGCAAATGCCGCCACGATACCTATCGCTACCGGCAAGTCCATGCAAAAGCGGCGCAACTTGACGCCGGCCCAGGCGCCATACAGGAAAGGCAGCGCCGAGTAACACAATACCGGCAAGGTCAGCAGCAGGCTGGCCCAGCGCATCAACTGGAGCTGCTCTTGGTCGATGCTGCCAGCTCCGGCGAAATAGGCGGGAGCCGCGTACATCATGACTTGCATCATGCACAGCCCGGCGATGAACGTTTGACGAAACAAGCGCTTGCCGGATTTACGCAACTGCTCCCCCTGCCTGACCGCATCGAACGGATAGGCGCTGTAGCCGATCCCGTGCAACGCCTGAAGGATATCGCTAGGCTTGCATTGGGTCTTGTCCCAGCGCACATGCAGCCGCTCGCTCGCCACATTCAGGTTGACCAGCTGCAGCCCTGGCAAACGCGCCAGCCGTTGCTCAATCAGCCAGACACACGCGGCGCAGCGGATGCCTTCTAGCGCCAGGGTCGCTTCCAGCAGGCAAGCTGCCGGCCCGGCCGGATTCTCAAACACAGTGGCAAATTGCGACTGGCCGTCTTCGTCGTCATACAGCTGCAGCTGGGGCGGGACCAGCCCGTCGCCGTCGATGCGGTTGGAAAAGGCGGTGCGGGATACGTAATAATCGGAGTAGCCGCTATCCACGATCGTCTGCGCAACCGCCGCGCAGCCCGGACAGCACATCGCGCGCGGCAGCTCTCCGATCTTGACGGACCAGTGCGGCCCGGTTGCTGTCGACAGCAATGGCAGGCCGCAATGAAAGCAGCTGCCGGAGATCGGCTCGGGAATGGCCTCCGATGAGGACGCAGAGGACGTCGAAAGGTCGATCGCGGCGGCTGTCAATGTCCCGCTCCTGCCGCGCTGATACAGATCGCATCAAGCCAGCCCAGGGACAATCCGTTAGCCAGCCGGAAAATGCCCGCCAAGCCGAACAGCAACACGATCAAGCCGCCAACGATGCGGACTCGAGGATCGAGCAACCGGCTTTTCAGGCGTGTTCCCAACATGCCGAGCATCAATAGCATAGGCAAGGTTCCCAAGCCGAACGCCAACATCATCGTCGCACCGGATATCGCATCGCCACTCAGCATTGCCATCAACAGTACGCTGTAGACCATGCCGCATGGCAGCCAGCCCCACAAGGCGCCCAGCATCAGGGCCTTGGCCGGACTGTCCATGGGCAGAAAGAATTTGGCGGCAGGCTGCAAACACCGCCAGACAATCTGCCCGATAGCTTCCAGCCGGCTCAAGCCACGCCAGGCGCCCATCAGATGCAGGCCCAGTGCTATCAATATCAAGTTGGCCAGCCAATAGGCGCCTATCTGCAGCGACGACAGCGATGTCATGGCGCGCACGCTTTGCGCCATACCTCCAGCCAAGGCGCCCGCGATCGCGTAGCTGAACAGCCTGCCGCTGTTGTAGGCGAGCACGCGCGGTAGCTGCGTGAAATAGGTTTGCGCCGGGCGTTCAGAAATGACGTCGCCCGTAGTCAGTTGCAATGGGATGACACGCGCCGATGGTGCCGCGGCCACCGATAAGGCGCTGACGATGCCGCCACACATGCCTAAACAATGGATGCTTCCTAACAGCCCTATCAGGAAAATCGGTACGAGGTTCATGCGCGCCCCGAGCTCTGGGCGGGAAGCGCCTGCAAATAAAATTCGGTAGCGAAATCTTCTGAATATCCGCCTGCCATCGGGGAAGACTTATAGTGCGACCCAGCCTGATTCAGCTTGCGTAGCACGAGGGCATCATGATTAATCGCATCACACGTGGACAACGGTTTTCTTGAAGTTGACATGTGCGAGCTCCAGCGATTGGATGGGTTGACACACGAGGTCAACCATATCTATTCGGAGCAATATACAAGGTGCCGGCAACAAGCGCTTTGATATAGATCAATCCGTGGCTGTTAAGTTTTGCTTGGATCGCCAAAGACCAGAATCGATGCCACCCTTTAGATTCTGCTGCGTCGAACGGATTCTTTGATTTCTGCCCACTCACGACCGCCATGTGCGATTCGGCGGCATTTGCATCCGCCTATCATCATTTCCCATGTATCAAACTTTTTTTGTCCACGCACTGCACCATCCATTCGCCGACACCTGCTTCCCAGCGAACAGCGGACATCCACCGGCGGCGTCGCCGGCCTTGCCTTGATAGAGTGAGCAATTGCTGCATAATTGGCCAGCCGCGTACTTGGGAAACTTTGCCTTGTCCGCTTTACTGGCATCCGCTTTGTAGCCTAAGGCTATAGCTTGCGCATCGCTCTCGGCGACCAAAGCGCCTTGAGCAAAAGTATGGCCAGATGCAAGCACGGCGCCACCCAAGCCAAGTTGAACAATAAAATTGCGACGGCTGGTCATGGAATTTCTCCAAAATGATTAAGAATCAATGCAAAATTGAAGGCCGGCGTTGCCGAAACAGGCTATTGCACGGATGGCATGGCCTCCAGATAGGCCGCGACATTCTTCATGTTCTCTGGCGTGAGTTCGTGCGCAATGCCTTTCATCATCGCACCTTCAGGGCGCTCATCTGTCCTTTGAAAAACCATCAGTTGTTTAACGATGTAATCGGCGTGTTGGCCTGCAAGGCGCGGAAATTGCTGAATACCTTCACCGTGCGCGCCGTGACAGCCTGAACAAGCTGGTGTTTTGCTTTCAGCAATGCCACCTTCAAAGATTTTCTGGCCGTCTTTGAGCAATGCCGGGTTATTTCCAGGCTTTCCTGGAGGGGGCGCCTGTGAGGAAAAATAGGCAGCGAGTCCATCAATCTGCTCGTCGGATAAGCGAGCACTGATACCCCACATATACTCGAAGCCGGCGGGATCGGAACGCCCATGGCTCTTAAAGGATTTCAGTTGCTCCACCAGATATGGTTGCGACTGCGCCGCAAGATGCGGAAAATTGGGGGATACGGAAACACCCTGAACGCCATGGCAATTCGAACACACCTGCAACGCGAGCGTTTTGGCCGCAACCGTCGGATCTCCCAGCGAGCGAGAGCGCTCCGGTAAATTGCAAGCCACAACGCCTGCAACTAGGATTAAACTCAGGGAAAAATGCAATCCCCTCCGCTTCAAGTCTTTGAACTTCGTTTCTGCAGTTCCGAGGCGTGCAGGTTGGTCGTCGTAGCTTGTCATTTAGTACGCTCCCCACACATATAAGAACAAGGTGTTGTTATCCCTGGCATTGCGCCCTGCCCCGTCGTAGTTACTGGAGGCGCCATGGAACTGGGTGTAGGCATAGTATTGAACGCCGATACGCAGGTATTGCACCGGTGTCCAGAATACTTCGGGAACCCAGCCGCGTGTGCCGGGATTGGCCGCGACATCCGGGTACAAGGTCGGATCCGAGCTTCCCGTGGTGCTGAAATAGCTCAAGCTTGTGCCATATTTGGCCCGATAGACGTAGCTGGCTTTCAGCCTCAGTTGATTAAGCGTATTAGAGGCGTTGCTGGCAACACCGGTCACATCGCCATTGGTGATGGTTTCCCGGACATAGCTAAACTGTGCCGTGACGGTGTGCGGATCGAGCACATATTGATATTGAGCGTCTATCCCGCGGTCGCGATAGCGTGTCGTCGGGCCAATCGGATTCGTGCTGTCTGGATAGATCTGGGCATTCATGGCAAGCACGCCAATCATCGCACTGTGCGGCCCCCAGTCGTGGCTAAGCGCCAGCCGTATGTAGGGATTGCTGCCCTTCAGGTATGTTTGGTCTTGCGCCTTCGTGCCTTGGCTTAAAAACGACCAAACCCCGTTACTGGTCTGATACGCAGCCAACTCTGCATAGAGCGTCTGGTTCCAGAAGGCATAGGCGGTCAGCCCGGCGACCTGCGCGCCAAGCTGGCTGATGACGGGACTGGCGTCAGGTGCGGTGACGCCGAATTTGGTCGGGACATATTGAATCCACGCAGGGGCGGTATTCCAAGGATCGGTCAGGGAAGGATTGTTGTTGAGACTGACTCCGAAGATAAAATCTTGCGCCGGGCTGATCACTCTGTCTGCGTAGCGCAAATCGAAATTGTCGGAAGCCCATTTCCCCTGCCATTTGCCGGTGTCCTGATTTTGATTGTCGTAATTATTGTAGGTCCACTGTCCGAATACGCCGACATTGTCAGTGACTTTGCCTGCCAGGAAGACGCTACCGGTTTGAAACAGGGCAACCGCATCCTTGGCGAACGCCACATCGCTATCCGGCTTCGAACTCTTGGTGAAACTGCCGACCGCCATCGCAGATAGCGGAATGGTCCGCGTACCGATCGTATAACCAGTGAGCTTGAATAGTCTCCCGTAAGCTGTCAGCTCGGGAAATTGGCCGCCTGCATGGCAAGCCACGCAGTTTTGTCCCGTTTGTCTAGCAAAAGCGGGAAGCGCATGTGCGGCAATTGGGATGAAAAAGCTTGCAAATAAAAGAGTGATGGCTATCAGATGGAAATATCTGATGCTTCGGTGTCGAGCAATGAACGCATTCATTTGCTGATTCCTCCCTTCAGTTAATTTTGAAAATTATTCTTGAAAGGTTTCGAGTGAAACTAAGAGAAAATCGAAAATACGCAAGCTCGAATTGCACCCATTCTTAGAGGTATGCAGACATATTTATACCAGTAAAGTATCCACTAAAATTGAGATAAATCAAATTTTCGCCAAGTTGTTGTTCTTGGGATCCTTTGCGGCATTTCTTTATGATCAAATGCGTTGAGGGGTGGATGAGGTTGAATATTTCAAGTGTAAGCGACATCAATCCTGCCTGTCGGCACCAATTTACCGCCCCACTCCCCAACCTTCAACGGTATCGCCGCCCGCGATAGCGCTACCATGGAGCGCTATCGCGTACGCACCTATGTGTATCCTAATTCTGCGCTGTTATAAGGATCGGGGAACCGTAAATCCGGTCGTTTTCCAGGTCATGTTAAACAACAAACATCTTGCTAGAGTGAGGCCCACCTGTCATGCACATAACGCACAACAACGATTCCACCAAATATAGTTCGCTCGCCATAGGGCTTCACTGGCTCACCCTGCTACTGCTCATCGCGATCTATGCAACCATGGAGTTGCGCGGCATTTTTCCCAAAGGCAGCGACGGTCGTAACGGCATGATGATGTGGCATTACATGCTTGGCCTGACGATCCTGGCGGTCGTCGCGCTACGCCTGGCTGCGCGGTTTTCCAGTGCGACGCCGCCGATTCAACCGTCACCGCCGCATTGGCAAATGTTATTTGCCGGCGCCATGCACGTAGCGCTCTACGCTTTGATGATAGGCATGCCCATACTCGGTTGGCTAACGCTGAGCGCTGCCGGCAAGCCGATTCCATTTTTTGGTTTGCATCTTCCCGCGCTGATCAGCCAAAGCAAAGAATTGGCGTCGCAAATAAAAGATGTGCATGAAACCTGCGCCACCGTGGGCTACTTCCTGATCGGCTTGCACGCAGCGGCAGGCCTGTTCCATCATTATGTGGTGCGCGATACGACGTTGCGGCGCATGCTGCCGTTCAAGTTGCAAGGTTGAGCGATGCACGCCTGGCCCCGCACAGATTCGACTATGTCGGCATTCCGAATTGCGCACCGACCAGGCCTGTGGCGCACATCGCAACTGCGCCCCAAATAAAAACCCGCGCTGCCCCGCGAAGGATAGGTGCGCCGCCCGCGCGTGCGGCACATGCCCCAAGCGCGGCCAAAAAAATGAGTGAGGTCGATGCGATCACAGGAATCAGGTTTTCTCGGGGCGTCAACATTCCCACCAGAAGCGGAACGATACCTCCGAGCACGAAACTGATCGACGACGTCACGGCCGCTTGCAGCGGCCGGGCCATCAACGCATCAGTGATGCCGATGTCATCCCGTGCGTGCGCACCCAGCGCATCGTGCTCCATGAGCTGCTTCGAAACCTGAACCGCAGTGTCATAGTCAAGACCACGTTGAATATAGATGTCGCGCAGTTCTGCGTGCTCGGCGTCATAGTCGTGCTGCAACGCGCATCTTTCAATTTCAAGGTCAGCGCGTTCCGTATCCGCCTGGGAGCTCACCGAAACATATTCGCCGGCACCCATCGAGAGTGCACCTGCCACGAGCCCCGCGAATCCCGCGACCAAGATTCCATTTGAACTTAGGTGCGCCGCCGCAACGCCGAGCAAGAGGCTCGAAATCGACAATACACCGTCGTTTACGCCCAGCACTCCTGCGCGCAGTAGTCCGGATCTGCCGGTGCGATGAATATGTGCAACCATAACTTATCTGTATTTTTGAGAATTTCATAAGACAGGAGAAGCCCTCATCCTGAAAATCGATGCCGGGTGGGCACTCCATACCCACGCAGTGCTGCGAACATTCGCGTCCTGTGCTGCGCACCCCGCTACGTCCACGTGAGCACGGAGTGCAATGTACGGCACCGTCGTCACATCTAGAGCGCGCACCATCATCATGGCCCCCGTTCAATCTAGATTGCCGGTCTCTGACTGGCCTGGGCAGGGATGATATTCACAATCAGCAAAAACAGTTGCTCGAGGTCATATTTCAGGTTAACCCCGGCAAACGGGTCGAGATTGTCAGTGAATGCGGTATCAACCACGGCCCAGTCTTCTGTCGTCAACAGACGCTTGGCTGCAGGTAAAACCACTTCCTCCTCCAAACGCATGTGACTGAAATAAAACGTCGCATACTTCTCCACAAGGTCACGAAACTCCGGGAATACAGGGTCGCCCTCCAACTCATAGTGAGTGAGCGCGCGTTCCAATTCTCGCGCCAGCGTTTCACCAAGGGTATGTTGCAGCTCCAACTCAACGAGCGTATCGTCAAATTCATTGGTCCGATCTCGCAGCAATTTAAACAAGTACTGGTCTTCCTTTGGATGGTGCACTTGCTCCGGATACTCTCGAATGTAATAGAGCATCGCGCGAAACACCATTAGTCCTGGCGCTTTTTCGCCTCTATCAATGAGACGCACAAAATGCAGCATGCCCTGGATCACTATCGACAATTGCTCGTGCTCGTCCAATATGGTGCGTATGGCATTACGCTGCCGCGGCGATTGCATGATCGACCCCTTTAATTTTCACGACAACACTAAAGGTTGCACAATTTATAGTGCGCAAAGAAAAGTGTAAAAGCAAGAAATTGCCAGCCCACCCAAGAGCAACTTTCACAAATCATACGTTAACGGCACGCCAGACAATTTCGATTGATTATGCTCGGTATTCATTTAATGTTCCGTGGCATGGTCGCAAGAAGTTGGGCAATGCTTACCCCCATGTGCAAGCGTGCGGCTGAAAGCTCCATATTGACGGATTTGGTAGATAAAAAAATCGTTGAATCCGAGTTTATTGATATGGAACAAATTCTGTTCGATTATTGCTGCTGGCCGCAACGTCGCATCTTGACGATCGGACCGCCACGGCATACGGTGAAAGACATGGTAAACATCCATTTTTCGGGCCAATCGCTCGTTAACTCAAAAACAGGAGTATCGACATGTCTTATAAAACCATCGTGGTGCATGTGGACGCCTCTAGGAATGTTGATAAACGTATCGAAGCAGCTGCGTCTATCGCAGTAGCCGACAATGCGCATCTGATAGGTGTTGCCACCACTGGCGTCTCGCAATTCCTGCAAGAAACCGTGAGCATGAACCGCAACGACCCGGCTATCGCCCCCTTGCTCGACACCCTGCGAAAACGTGCCAGCGTGCCCCTCGAAACATTCGACAAAATTGTTCGGCAGGTCGGCGTACTGTCGTTTGAAAATCGCTTGATCGATGACGATGTGACCGGCGGCATCAGCTTGCAAGGCGCGTATGCCGACCTGCTGGTGCTGGGACAAAACGCCCCCAATGATTCCTCGAACCTCAATACCGATATCGCCCCCTATGTGGTCATCAACTCTGGCTGCCCGGTCCTTGTCGTGCCAAGTTCCGGTGCTCACGCAAAAATCGGCTCCAGAATGTTAATCGCCTGGAATGGCAGCATGGAAGCCAGGCGCGCGGTTCATGACGCCATTCCCTTACTCAAACGGGCTGAGATTGTCGAAGTTGCGATCTTCAATCCGAAGTCCCATACAGGCATTCATGGCCAATTGCCGGGCGCCGATATTTCCTTGTATCTGACCCGCCATGGCATCAACGTTAATGTCATGGAAGAAGTGATCAAATCCGATATCGGCGAAGCGTTGTTGTCGCTCGCCACCAGCTTGAACTCCGATCTACTGGTGATGGGATGCTATGGACATTCTCGATTTCGTGAAACACTACTCGGCGGCGTCACCCATACAATTCTGAAATCGATGACGTTGCCGGTACTGATGTCGCACTGAAATCGATGCTCTGCATGGACTGGCTGACGACACCATACTTGTCATGATGCTGCAACAAATGCAGCGGCCGCTGGCAGACCGTCGCGTTCCTATGCCGGTAACCGAGCAAAGCGGGTTAATATTTGCGATCATATATTTGGTCGTTGTGTAACAACTCATGCTCAGTAACGTTGTCGAGCATGAGCTGCATATCGCAGACCACCCGGTATTGGCAATCATGTCCTGAAACAAGAACAACATCGGGGGCAAAACAATGATGCTGACGGCTGACCAGATTGAAGCGCTAGCGGTCGCTGCCGGCATTGGTTTGCTGATCGGTGGCGAACGCGAGCGCAGTAAAGGCAGCGGGCCTATGCGCAGCCCTGCCGGCATTCGTACATTTACGGTGGTGGCCTTGCTAGGTGCCACTAGCATGCTGCTCGACAGCGTACTGTTGCTTGCTGCCGCGACTCTGGCAGTGACCGCTCTCCTCGCCATTGCCTATAGCAAACAAGCCCACGATGATCCTGGCCTGACCACGGAAATCGCATTGATTTTGACGCTACTACTGGGAGCATTGACAATCCGTGCGGCCCCGATGGCGGCAGCTCTGGGGGTTTCCGTGGCAATCGTGTTGGCGGCGCGCGGTCGCCTGCATCATTTCGTCAACATCGCAATGAGTCAGAGGGAGTGGAACAACGCACTGATTCTTGGTGCTTCAATTTTTGTGCTTTGGCCGCTGCTGCCTGACCACACCATCGATCCCTACGACGTGTTCAACCCGCACGCGATCTGGCGTTTCATCGTATTGATGCTGCTCATCGGTGTGGTCGGCCATATCGCTCAACGCATGCTCGGCCCTCGGCTGGGTCTATCGCTAACCGGACTGCTTTCCGGTTTCGTATCGAGCATCGCTACCATCGGCGCAATGGGACAGCGCGCCGTTGGAACCCCATCCCAGGCTGATGCCGCTGCCACCGGGGCGGTACTATCAACGGTAGCTACGATGCTGCAACTGGCCATCGTGCTGTTCGCGACACACCCACCGACGTTCCTAGTGTTGGCCCGGCCGCTTGCCTGCGGACTGGCTGCCGCACTGGCCTATGCGGCGCTGACAGCAGCTCGTTCTGTGCGTTCGCAGCCAAGTGCGGCGCTGCAACTAGATAGCCGGATCGACATTAAAGACGCGCTAGTGCTGTCGCTGATGATTTCGGCCATCTTGTTGCTTTCGGGCGCCTTATCTTCTTTGCTCGGCAACCGGGGCATCTGGTTAGCTTCTTTTATCGGTGGCTTTGCCGATGCGCATTCAGTAGCCGCATCGGTAGCCTCATTTGCCGCAAAAGGAAAAATTAGTAGCCAAGCCGCCACTGGGCCAATTCTCGCAGGCTTAACCGCCAACACCATTTCCAAGTGCGTGATAAGTTTCACCAGTGGCAACCAGTGCTTTGCGATGCGAGTCTGTCCTGGCCTGCTATTCGTGATAATCGCAGTCTGGCTTAGTTGGATATTCAGTTGAACAATGGTCTCGATGAGCGCTGTAAATTCGGACCGATAGGCACTCGCAATTTTGTCTTTCTGTGCATGGGCAAGTTGCCTGTCCACGGTCTCATGACGATAACCCAATTTTTCTTTGAGCGTAGTCATCGCGAGCGCTCGGAATCCGTGCGTTGTCATGCGCCCTTCATATCCCATGCGGTTTAATGCCATACGAATAGCGTCACCGCTCATCGGCTTTTGAGGATCGCGTTGGTTCGGAAACAGATATTTATTGCCACCAGTGTAGGTATGCAATTCTCGCAATAGTTCGACGGCCTGACGCGACAGGCATACATGATGGTCGGTCTTATCTGGATTCACCGTCAACTTGCCGCGCTTCATGCGCTGCCAGGGAATGACCCAATCCCCAGTCTCAAGATTGATTTCAGACCAAGGGGTAGTACGCAACTCACTACTGCGTACAAAGATCAATAACATCAAGCGCAAGGCAATACGTGTTGGGATATACAGTCTTGCATTGTTTTCTCGTATGGCGCGCATGAAGGCCGGTAATTCATCCGGCGCGATGGCGGCAAAGTGCCCTGCTTTCACGGGCTTGAGAACATCTTTCAGATCTGCTGCCGGATTGCGGTTCTCAATACCGTGCTGATTCGCATAGCTAAATACCCGGGCGCATGTCGCCTTCAAGCGTCGCGCCACTTCACCCGCTCCTCGGTCTTCGATCTTCGATCTTGCGCAGGGCGGCGATCATTTGCTTATGGCTAATCTCGGCAATCGGAATTTTGCCAATTTCAGGAAAAATATCATTTTCCAAACGGTCAATGGTATTTTTGGCGGTGGATGGACTCCATGCGCTCAGGCGGTTGGCATGCCATTCGCGAGCAAGTTTCTCAAAGGTATTGGCAGCGGCATCTGCAGCAAGCTGCTTTTTCTCATCACGATCCCGTGCTGGGTCTTTCCCCGCACCCAACAACTCACGCGCCTCTTTGCGCTTCTCTCGGGCTTGAATCAATGTGACTTCTGGATATTTACCAAAAGCAACTGTATTGCGCTTCTCGTAAATACGATAGTCCATGCGCCAGTACTTCGCGCCGTCTGAATTGATCAGCAAATACATGCCGCCGCCGTCCGCTAGCTTGTAGGGCTTATCCTTGGGTTTGGCGGTACGTACCTGGATATCGGTGAGTGGAATAACAAGCTTTGGCATTTTGGCGGTATCTCTTTTGACGATATGAATCAATACCGTAAAGTATACCGCCAAAAAAAGTGGCTGCAAATGGGCAAACTTTGGCACTACGGGCAATAAAAAACCCCTAAGACGTTGATTTCTTAGGGGTTTTTAGGCAAACTTTGCTATCGTTTGCGATATATCTGGCGGAGAGGGTGGGATTCGAACCCACGGTACGATTTAACGTACGCTTGATTTCGAGTCAAGTACATTCGACCACTCTGCCACCTCTCCGGTTTTCGGTCGACTTGCTGCGTTTAATGCAGCAAAGCGCAAGATTATAGCAGGCTTTTTTTGATATTGGGAAGCCTTTTTATTGCTTCCCCGTCACAGCCTGGTTGCCCGCTTTCACTTACAAAAATAAGCCCGTCAAATCAATTACTTATACGCTCAGCTTGGTAATACCACCCATATACGGATGCAGCGCCGCCGGGATTTCCACGCTGCCGTCGGCTTGCTGGAAGTTTTCCAGGATCGCTACCAGGGTACGGCCGACCGCCAGGCCGGAGCCGTTCAGGGTGTGCACCAGTTCGGTCTTGCCCTGGGCATTGCGGAAGCGGGCTTGCATGCGGCGCGCCTGGAAGGCTTCGTAATTGGAGACCGAGGAAATTTCACGGTAGGTATTTTGCGCCGGCAACCAGACTTCCAGGTCGTAGGTCTTGGCGGCGCCGAAGCCCATGTCGCCGGTGCACAGCGACACCACGCGGTATGGCAGGCCGAGTTTCTTGAGGATGTTTTCGGCATGACCGACCATCTCTTCCAGCACCGCATAGGATTGTTCCGGATGGACGATCTGCACCATCTCGACCTTGTCGAACTGGTGCTGGCGGATCATGCCGCGGGTGTCGCGGCCGTAGCTGCCGGCTTCCGAACGGAAGCACGGGGAATGGGCGACCATCTTCAGCGGCAGCGTTTCGCCGGCCAGGATTTCATCGCGCACGATATTGGTCAGCGGCACTTCTGCCGTCGGAATCAGGTATAGCGCGGCAGCGTCGGCAGCTTGCTCGCCTTCCTGACCGCCCTTCTTGACTGCGAACAGGTCTTCTTCAAACTTCGGCAGCTGGCCGGTGCCGCGCAGGGAATCGGCGTTGACGATGTAAGGCGTATAGCATTCGGTGTAGCCGTGCTCGGCGGTCTGGGTGTCCAGCATGAACTGGCCGAGCGCGCGGTGCAGGCGAGCGATGCCGCCCTTCATCACGGAAAAGCGCGAGCCGGTGAGCTTGGCGGCGACGTCGAAATCGAGGCCGAGGGCGGCGCCGACATCGACGTGGTCGCGCACTTCGAAATCGAAGCTGCGCGGCGTGCCGACCTTGCGCACTTCGACATTGGCGGCCTCATCGGCGCCGACCGGCACCGATTCGTGCGGCAGGTTGGGCACGGCCAGCAGGAAGGTGCTGACCTGTTCCTGTACCTGGTCCAGCCGGGTCGCCGATGCCTTCAGTTCGTCGGCGATGCCGGCCACTTCTGCCATGACGGCGGAAGCGTCTTCGCCCTTGCCTTTCAGCATGCCGATCTGCTTGGACAGCGAGTTGCGCTGGCTCTGCAATTCTTCGGTGCGGGTCTGGATTTGCTTGCGCTCGGCTTCCAGGGCATTGAAGCCGGCGACGTTGAGCTTGTATTTGCGCGTGGCGAGACGGTCGGCGGCGCTGGCGATGTCTTTGCGAAGAAGTTGGATGTCGATCATGGACGTAGGTAAATGGACGAAAGAATAAGCCGCCATTGTACCAAGCCCGGCCAGTGCTCGGCCAGCCAATCTAAGCGAATGGGATTATTAAAAACACAATAACAAGCCAGGCAGCGCTGGGCCGGGCATGTTGCCAGGTCTAGCGCCCTGCCCGCTTATTTGCTGGATTACTTGCCCAGATCGACCTTGCTGAAATCGTGCAATGCGAACGCCGACATCTTGAAGCCGATCACCTGCTTGCGGATCGGCGTATGCGTCAGCGAGTGCGCCAGCGGGATCCATGGCGCTTCTTCATGGGCGATCACCTGCGCCTGCTCATACAGCTTGGCGCGCTCGTCCTGCTTCGGCGTCAACTTGGCTTTCTGGATCAGCGCCTCGAAATCCTTGTTGCACCAGCGCGCGGTATTGCCGCCGCTGCGCACCGATTCGCAGCCGAGCAAGGTGGCAAAGAAATTGTCCGGATCGCCGTTGTCGCCCGACCAGCCGAACATCATCGCCTGCTGTGCGCCCTGCTTGCTGCGCTTCAGGTATTCGGTCCATTCGTAGGTATTGAGCCTGGCCTTGACGCCGATCTTGGCCCAGTCGGCCTGGATCAGTTCCGCCATGCGTTTGCCGTCCGGATTGTAGGGACGGGTCACTGGCAGGTAAGACAGTTCGACTTCGACGCCATTGGGATAACCGGCCTTGGCCAGCAGTGCCTTGGCCTTGACTGGATCGTAGGCGTAGTCCTGGATCTTGTTGTCGTAGGACCAGAGCGTGGGCGGGATCGCATTCTTGGCGATCTGGCCGGCGCCCTGGTACACCGTTTTCAAAATCGTCTGCTTGTCGGTGGCGAGGTTCAGGGCTTGCCGCACCAGCTTGTTGTCGAACGGTTTTTTCTCGACATTGAACGAGATGTAGCCGACGTTCAAGCCTTCCTTGGTCAACAGGGTGATCGCCGGATCGTTTTTCATCAGCTCGATGTCGGCCGGCTTGGGAAACGCCATCACCTGGCATTCATTGGCCTTGAGCTTGGCGTAGCGCACCGAGGCGTCCGGCGTGATGGCGAAAATCAGGCTGTCCAGCTTGGGCCGGCCATCCCAATAGGCGTCGAAGGCCTTGTAGCGGATCACGGCATCCTTTTGATAGGAGACCAACTGAAACGGGCCGGTGCCGATCGGTTCGCGGTCGATCACGTCGGGCGTGCCGGCTTTCTTCATGCTGGCAGCGTATTCTGCTGACAGGATGGAGGCGAAATCCATGCCCAGGTTGGCGATGAACGGCGCTTCCGGGTGTTTCAGCTTGAAGATGACGGTGTAGTCATCGCCCTTTTCCACCTTGTCGATGATTTTTTCCATGCCCATGTCAAGGAAAAAGCTGAAGCTTTGGCCGGCCGCGAGATGATGGAAAGGATGGTGCAGGTCCAGCATGCGATTGAATGAAAACAGCACATCGTCGGCATTGAAATCACGGCTCGGCTTGAACTTGGCGCTGCTGTGGAACTTGACGCCCTTGCGCAGCTTGAAGGTATAGGTCAACCCGTCGTCCGACACGGTCCAGGATTGCGCCAGGGCCGGGACGATCCTGGTGGTTCCCAGTTCAAATGCGACCAGGCGGCTGTACAGGGGCACCGACGAGGCGTCGAAGGTGGTCCCGGTGGTGAACAGCTGCGGATTGAAACCTTCCGGGCTGCCTTCCGAGCAGAAGACCAGTGTCTTGGCAGCTTGCGCGCCGCTGGCGGCAAGGCACAGGAATGCGGCCGCGCCGATGCCGGCAAGCAGCCTGACACTTTTGTTGATTGTTTTTTTCATGGCATGTCTCTTTCTGATTTTATTTGTGATTTTATTTATAACCCGGTAAATAGTCTTCTACCAGCCGTACCCAAAACGAAGCTCCTAACGGAATCAAGGCATCGTTGAAATCGTAATGCGGATTATGCAGGGCGCATGGTCCCAGTGCAGCATCCTGCTGGCGATGTTCGTCATTGCCGTTGCCGATCAGGACGTAACAGCCGGGCCGGCGGTCCAGCATGAATGAAAAATCTTCCGACGTCATCAGCGGCGGCAAGGCGATCAGCGCCTGCTCGCCCAGCCAGTCTTTGATCATCCTCCGGCATCTGGCGGTTTCGGCAGCATCATTGATGACTGCTGGCATTTCGCGGGTGAAGACAAAGTCCATATCGCATTCGTAGGAGCGGGCGACATGCGCGGCGATATCCCGCAGGCGCTGCTCGATGCGCTGCAGGACGTGCTCGTCGTAGGTACGCACCGAGCCACCCAGCCAGGCGCTGTCTGGAATCACATTGAAAGCGGTGCCGGCCTCAAGCCGGGTAACCGACACTACTGCCGGATCGGTCGGCGCCACATTGCGCGCCACGATGTTCTGGATTTGCGTGGCGATCTGCGCCACTGCCAGCAAGGCTTCGGCGGTGACGTGCGGCGTGCCTACATGTCCGCCTTTGCCGCGCACCGTGATGGTAAACACGCTGCAGCTCGCCTCGCGGCCGCCGGGCTCGGCGACAAAGGTACCGACCGCCAGTCCGGGCCAGTTATGCATGCCGAATATGGCGTCGCAGGGAAAACGCTCGAACAAGCCGTCCTCCACCATCGCCAGCGCGCCGGCGCCGTCCTCTTCGGCCGGCTGGAAAATGAAATTCACCGTGCCGTTGAATTGCCGCGTAGTGTGCAAATGGTACGCAGCGGCCAGCAGCATGACGGTGTGACCGTCGTGGCCGCAGGCATGCATGCGGCCGTCATAGCGCGAACGATGCGGCATCGTATTCTCTTCTTGCAGTGGCAAGGCATCCATGTCGGCGCGCAAGCTGAGCGCTGACCGGTCGTCACCGTTGCTCAAGGTCGCCACCACGCCAGTCTTGCCTATCCCACGGGTGACGGCAATGCCCCAGCTTTCCAGCGTCGCCGCGACCTGCTCGGCAGTGCGATGTTCTTGATAAGCCAGTTCCGGATGCGCATGGATATCGCGCCGCAAAGCCACCAGTTGATCAAGATTGGGCAAATCAATAAGCTGCATGGAGGCTTCCCCTATGATTTCGTTTATTAGCTTGTTAGACAATGGCGCTGATTATTACAGCCCCTGCAGGATAATGGGAAGTTCACGCTTGAATCGGCTCGATTCTCCGGGAGGATTGCCGAGCTCGCGCGCAAAGCGATGGCCCTGATAGACGGCCGCGGCGATGGTGCCGGGACCGAAGGCGTCGCCGATAGCGCACATGCTGCGATTCCCGGCCGCCGCCAGCTCCTCCGGCAGTGCGGCCAGCGCGGAATGGAGATCATCGACAGGCAAGCGGGCAGTCACGCTGACCAAGGCCGAGCAGGCAATCTCCCGCTGCTTTCCCGTCAGCAGGCATTCGATCATGACCGCCGCCGCGCTCAGTTGCCTGAGGTTGCTGTAGATATGGACCTCGACCCCCAGCGTCAGCAGGCGGCGCAATATCGCAACCGCTTCCAGCGTATCGCTGGTCCATGCCGACACCTGCGCTGCCGGAGTGACCAGGGTGACCCGGTTGCCGGCCAGGGCGCATTGCTCGGCCAGCAAGCCGCCCATATAGTAGTGGTCGTCATCGAAGATCACCACCGGCCCCTGTGGCCGATGGCCATGCATCAGTTCGTCGGGAGTCCTGACGTTGTGGCAGTCGAAACCCGGGACCGGCGCACCATTGGCGCGCCCGACGCCATCGCGGCGCCAGACCGAGCCGGTCGCCAGCGCGATGTGGGCCGCGCCGAATTCCAGAATGTCGGCGGCAGCCAGTTTGCTGCCGCGGTAAATCTCGACGTTGCCCATGCGCTGCAGCTGCGTGACGCGCCAGTCCCGTACCCGCAGCCATTCGCGCAGGCCGGGCAAACCCGACTCCAGCAGCACGCGCCCGCCCAGCTCGCTGCCGGCCTCGACCAGCGTCACTTCATGGCCACGCCTGGCGGCAGCCAGCGCCGCTTCCAGGCCGCAGGGTCCGGCGCCGACCACCAGCAGCGCACCGTCATCGTTCTTCGCCGGCATGGTTTCCGGATGCCAGCCGCGCCGCCATTCTTCGCCCATGGTCGGATTCTGCGTGCAGCGCAGGTTGGAATTGCTATGGTCAGAGGAGACGCAGATATTGCAGCCTATGCATTCGCGGATTTCATCGATGCGCCCCTCTTCGATCTTGCGCGGCAAGAACGGATCGGCGATCGATGGCCTGGCGGCGCCGATGAAATCGAGGATCCCCCGCCTTACCTGACTGACCATGGCGTCCGGCGAAGTGAAACGGCCGACGCCTACCACTGGCTTGGTGGTCAGCTGCTTGACGAAGGAGACATACTCCTCCTGATAGCCTTCCTGCTTGAAACGCGAGGTGGCGCTGTCGTTGGCCCATGAACTCACATTCACGTCCCACAGGTCCGGCAGCTCGGCCAGCAGGCTGACCACGTCGCGCCCTTCGGCTTCGCAGGAAACGCCGTCCGGCCCCAGCAATTCATCGACGCCCAGCCGCACCGCCACTGCACAGCGGTCGCCCACCGCGTCGCGCGTATCTTCGATCAGTTCGCGCAGCAGCCGCACCCGGTTCTCGAGCGAGCCGCCGTATTCGTCGATCCTGTCGTTCTTGCGCTTTTGCAGGAAATGAAAAGGCAGGGACAGGTCGTGCGATGCATACACGTAGATGATATCGAAACCGGCGCGCCTGGCGCGCAGCGCAGCGTCCCGGTGCCAGCGCCGCAATTCGCGGATGTCGGCCTTGGTCATGGCGCGCGCCTGCATCGGCGCGTTGCCGGTCACCGGACGATGCGACGGCCCCAACGGGATTTCGCGCGTGGTGAAGTTGGCGCTCGACATGCCCTTGTGCAGCAGTTCGATGCCGGCCAGAGAGCCGTATTCATGGACCGCGTCCGCCATCAGCTGCAGCGCCGGAATATCTTCGTCTCCCCACAAGCGGCCCTCGTTGAACGGCGAGCAGTCGCTGCTGGGATGGATTTCCACTTCCTCGGTGCACACCACGGCCCAGCCGCCCTCCGCCTTGACCTTGCGCAGCTCGGCCAGGGCGCGCGGCTGGGTCCAGCCCATGCCGTTGCAGTGCGGCACCTGGAAGAAGCGGTTCCTGGCCGTGACCGGACCGATCTGCACCGGCTCAAACAAAATGTCAAAACGCGAATCACGCATGCGGACTGCCCTCAATCGGATGAGTTCGGCCGCCGCCGGACGGCAGCAGCATGGTTCTCACCATTGCAGTTTTTGTGCCCAACCCGAATGCGCGGCAAGTCCCTGATTTATCAGAAAAATCCATTTAAGGCGGGGCGCCGGTTTTTGGCCGGCCTCACGAAAAATTGACGAATTGATAAATTTTCGTCATCCTTGCCCTTGTCAACCGAACATGGAGCGCGTCCCTTGGATACCGAACTAGCTAGCGCACTGGCGATTTTTTCCCATCTGTTCGACGCCATGCCGCAGCCGGTCGCCGTCATCGACAGCGATGGCAACTATGTCTATTACAACCAGGGAAGCGCGGAGATCGACGCTTATCCGGCCGAGCTGGCCGTCGGCCATCCCCTGCTCGACATCTATCCCGCCATGGATGCGCACAGCAGCACCCTGCTGCAAGCCCTGCACCATGGCAAGCGCTACACCGGCACCTTCCAGGCCTTTGTCAATGCGCAAGGCCGGCTGGTGCAGCAAATCCACACCACCCTGCCCTTGCTGAACAGGCGCGGATCGATCGTCGGCGCGGTCGAAGTTGCGCGCGACCTGAAACATCCGGCGGACGAAGAGCCTGATGCTGGCGCTGGCCCGGACAGAGCGGCACCGCATGGCATCGTCAGCCAGGATGCTGCCATGCTGGCCTTGATACGCCAGGCCGAAGCGCTTGGCAAGGCCGGCGTCAACGTGCTGATCTGTGGCGAAACCGGGACCGGCAAGGAGCTCGTCGCGCGCCTGCTGCATCAGTGCAGTCAGAACGCCGCCGCGCCGTTTGTCGTCCTGAACTGCGCGGCGCTGCCGGAAAGCCTGTTTGAAAGCATCATGTTCGGAACTGTCCGCGGTGCTTTCACCGGCGCCCAGGATCGGCTGGGCCTGATCGAGACGGCCAATGCGGGCACCCTGTTCCTGGATGAGTTGAACTCCCTGCCCTGGGCAGTGCAAGGCAAGCTGCTACGAGTGTTACAGGATGGCAGGTTCAGCCGGGTCGGCAGCAACAAGGAAATCCGGGTCAGCCTGCGCGTCATCGCGGCGGCGAATGAAACAGCGCAGCAAATGGCCGCGGCAGGAAAACTACGCTCCGACCTGCTGTATCGCCTGAATGTCGGACAGTTGTCGATTCCACCGCTCAGGGAGCGGCGCGGCGATATTCCCCTGCTGGCGGAAGCATTCCTGCACAAGCATCGCGCCATCACCGGCGGACGAGTCAAGCGCATCGCACCGGCCGCCATGCGCCAGCTGCAAGCTTGCCGCTGGCCGGGCAACGTCAGGATGCTGGAAAATGTGATGCAGCGCAGTCTGATTTTTTGCGAGGCCGGTGACGAGCTCCAGCGCATATGGCTGGATCAGGATGCGGCTGATCCGCCAGCCGTGCACAGTGAGTCGGCGGCGCCCCCGGAAACACCGGAGGCAGGCAGCGGCCTATCGCTGGCAGAAATGCTTGCCGCCTACGAAAGAACGCTGCTGCTCGGCTTGCTCAAGGAACATGCCAGCTTGTCCGAAGTTGCCCGCCGTTGCGCCATCCCGCGCGCTACCCTGCAGTACAAACTGAAGAAACACAACATCACGGTCCATCGCAGCGCGCGCCAAGGAGCCGTCAGCTGATTTCTTCGAGCCGGTGGCATGCCGCCAGCCTGCCGTCGAACGGACGCAGTGCGGGCACTTCTTGCCGGCAGCGTTCGACCGCATACGGGCAGCGGTTATTGAAACTGCAGCCCGGCGGCGGCGCCAGCGGCGACGGCAGCTCTCCCGGCAGCATCATCTTTTGCTGGCGCTGCGCCGGATCGATGCGCGGCGTGCTGGCCAGCAGCGCCTTGGTATAGGGGTGCAACGGCCGGCTGAACACTTGCTGCTTGCTGCCGTGCTCGACGGTCTTGCCGAGATACATCACCAGCACGTCGTCGGCGATGTGCTCCACCACCGATAAATTGTGCGAGATGAACAGATAGGCGACGCCGCTGGCCTGCTGCAGATCCATCAGCAGGTTCAGCACCTGCGCCTGGATCGAAACGTCCAGCGCCGACACCGGTTCGTCGGCCACGATCACCTTGGGATCCAGCATCAGGGCGCGCGCTATCGCTACCCGCTGGCGCTGGCCGCCGGAAAACATGTGCGGGTAGCGGCTATAGTGTTCCGGCCGCAGGCCGACCTTGGCCATCATGGCGCGCGCTTTTTCGGCGCGCTCGGTGCTGTTCAATCCGGTGTTGATGATCAGCGGCTCTTCCAGCATCTGGCCGACCTTCTTGCGCGGGTTCAGGCTGGCGTAGGGATTCTGGAAAACCATCTGCACCAGCGGCCGCACCCGTTTGAGGGTAGCGTGGTCGGCATCGGCGATATTGGCGCCGTCCATCCACAGCTCGCCGCCGGTGGGCGGTTCGATCATGGTGATCTGGCGCGCCAGGGTCGACTTGCCGCAGCCGGACTCGCCCACCACCGCCAGCGTCTTGCCCGGCTGCAGGGCGAACGACACGCCGTCCAGCGCGCGCGCAGTGGCTTTCGGCTTGAACAAACCCTGCGATACGCTGTAGTGCTTGATCAGGTTTTTTGCTTCCAGCAGGACCACGGGACTGGCGATTTCGCTCATATTGGAATTCATCATCATGCAGCCCCACTGCTTAGCAAAGCTTCAGGTGTTTTGCGGGAAATCTCGAACCAGCCGTTAGTCGGACGGCCCTCTTGATCGAGCGGAAAATGACAGCGCACCTGCTCCTGCGGCGCGCCCAGCAATTCAGGACGCTGCTCACGGCAGCGGTCTTGCGCATAAGCGCAGCGCGGGCTGAGCAGGCAGCCCGTGGGCCTATCGTACTGGCCCGGCACCACGCCGGGAATGGTTTGCAGACGGGCGCGGCCGATATTGTGTTCGGGCAGGGCTGCCAGCAAAGCCTGGGTATAGGGGTGCTTGGGGGCGTTGAAGATATCCGGCACGCGGCCGGTCTCCACCACCTGCCCGGCGTACATCACCATCACGCGTTGCGCGGTCTGCGCCACCACGCTCAGGTCGTGGGTGATCAGCATCAGCGCCATGCCGCGGTCGCGCTGCAGTTGCAGCAGCAGTTCCAGCATTTGCGCCTGCACCGTGACATCCAGCGCCGTGGTCGGCTCGTCGGCGATCAGCAGGCGCGGATTACAGGCGATCGCAATGGCCACCATCACGCGCTGGCTCATGCCGCCCGACAGCTGGTGCGGGTAAGCATCCAGCCGGCGCTCGGGATCGGGAATATCGACCTGCTTGAGCAAGGCCAGCGCTTTGGCGCGCAATTCCTTCTTCGTGCCGCCCTGGTGCACGCGCAGGGTTTCCATCAGCTGGTAGGCCACGGTGAACGAGGGATTGAGGCTGGTCATCGGATCCTGGAAGATCATCGCGATATCCTTGCCCAGCAGGCTGCGCCTTTGCTTCTCCGGCATGGTCAGCAGGTCGCGGCCATCGAAGGCCATGCGTTCGCCCTTGACCCGGCCGGGATAGTCGATCAGGCCCATCAAGGCCAGCGAGGTGACGCTCTTGCCGGAGCCGGATTCGCCGACGATGCCGACCACTTCGCCGGCTTCAATGCCGAGGTCGAGGCCGTCCACCGCGGTGAACGGCGCTGCCGCCGAGCCGAATTCGACCCGCAGCTGTTTGATTTCAAGCAGTGCCATAATATTCAGTCTCGCCTTATCGTTTCAGTTTCGGGTCGAGCGCATCGCGCAAGCCGTCACCCATCAAGTTGAACGCCAGCACCGAGATCAGAATAGCCAGACCGGGGAAAGCCACTACCCACCATGCGCTCTGGATGAACTCCATGGCGCTGGCCAGCATCGAGCCCCATTCCGGCGTCGGCGGCTGCGCGCCCATGCCGAGGAAGCCGAGTGCGGCCGCATCCAGGATGGCGGAAGAAAAGCCGAGCGTGGCTTGCACGATCAGCGGCGCCAGGCAGTTCGGCAGCACGCAATTGAACATGATGCGCAAGGTGCCGGCGCCGGCGATGCGCGAGGCGCTGACATAGTCGCGCGACATCTCGCCGATCACCGCTGCCCGCGTCTGCCGTGCATAGTGCGGCAGCATCACCACCGCGATCGCATACATGGCGTTCATCAGCCCCGGGCCGAGGATCGCCACCACGGCGATCGCCAGCAGCAGGCTGGGCAAGGCCAGCATGATATCCATCAAGCGCATGATCGCGATTTCAACCATGCCGCGGAAATAGCCCGCCAGCAGGCCGAGCAGCACGCCGGTGGTGAGCGACAGCGAGATCGACACCATGCCGATCAGCAGCGACAGGCGCACGCCATGGATCAGGCGCGACAGCATGTCGCGGCCGACCGGGTCGGTGCCGAGCAGGAACTGGCTGCTGCCGCCCGCCTGCCAGACCGGCGGCACCAGAGTCGACTGGCGGAACTGCTCGATCGGCGAATGCGGCGCGATGATATCGGCGAACAGCGCCATCAGGACCATGGCGACGATGATCACCAGGCCGATGACAGCGCCGCGGTTCTGGCTGAAATAGCCCCAGAATTCGCGCAGCGGATGCGGCGGCGCGCTGGCGGCGGCCTTGGGCAGGGAAATGGCTTGCGGCGCGGACGCCTGCGGTGTGTTGACATTGTTCATGAGCGGTGGCGAATGCGTGGATTGATTACGCCGTACAGCAGGTCGACGGCCAGGTTGACGAGGATGATGGTGATCGCCGACAGCAGGATGCCGCCCTGCACCACCGGATAATCGCGGCGCTGGATCGCCGCCACCAGCCACTTGCCGATACCCGGCCAGGAAAAGATGGTTTCAGTCAGGATCGCGCCGGCCAGCAAGGTGCCGACCTGCAGGCCGACCACCGTCACTACCGGAATGAGCGCATTGCGCAAGGCGTGCACGCCGACCACGCGCCATGGCGACAGGCCTTTGGCGCGCGCGGTGCGCACATAATCCTCGCGCAAGACTTCCAGCATGGCGGAGCGCGTCATGCGCGCAATCACGGCCAGCGGGATGGTGCCGAGCGCAATCGTCGGCAGGATCAAATGCGACAGCGCCGACTTGAAGGCGCCGCTATCGTCCGACAGCAGGCTGTCGATCAGCATGAAGCCGGTGACCGGCGGTACGTCGAACAGGATATCGATGCGGCCGGAAACCGGCGTCCAGCCCAGCGTCACGGAAAACAGCAGGATCAACAGCAGCGCCCACCAGAACACCGGCATCGAATAGCCGGTCAGCGAAGCGCCCATCACCGAATAATCCAGCACGGTGTTGCGCTTGAGCGCCGCCAGCATGCCCGCCGGCAGGCCGATGATCAGGGCAAACAGGATGGCGCAAAAGGACAGTTCCAGCGTTGCCGGGAACAGGGTCTTGAATTCGCTCAGCACCGAAGTATGGGTCATGATCGACATGCCCAGGTCGCCCTTGAACAGATTCCCCAGGTAATTGAAATACTGCATGTAGATCGGCTGGTCCAGCCCCAGGTCGTGCGCCATTTGCGCATAGCGGGCCGGGTCCATGCCGCGTTCGCCGGTCATGGCTTCGACGGCGTTGCCGGGGATCAGATGTATCAATAAAAACACCAGCAGCGTGATGCCGAGAAAGGTCGGAATGACCAGGCCGACACGGCGCAGGAGGAATCCAAACATGGGAATACCTATCGTGATAAAAAAAATTGGTAGGGTGGGCACAGCGTGCCCACGCGTGAATTCGTTCTACGCACATACCTATTCGGCGCCGCGCGGGTCCGTACTCCGGTTATCACGGTCACGCGTGGGCACGCTGTGCCCACCCTACGTTTGCGACCTTACTTGCCGGCCAGATCAACCTTCTCGAAATGATGGTGCGCGAACACCGCCATCTTGAAATTCAACACTTCCTTGCGGATCGGCGTGAAACGCACCGAATGGGCCAGGTCGATCCATGGCGCTTCTTCATGCAGGATCACCTGTGCCTGCTCATACAGCTTGGCGCGTTCGTCCTGCTTCGGCGTCAGCTTGGCTTTCTGGATCAATGCTTCGTAATCCTTGTTGCACCAGCGCGCGGTATTGCCGCCGCCCTTGACGCCCTCGCAGCCCAGCAGCGGCGCGAAGAAATTGTCAGGATCGCCGTTGTCGCCAGACCAGCCGAACATCATCGAGTGCTGATCGCCCTGCTTGCTGCGTTTCAGGTACTCCGTCCATTCATAGGTAGTCAGCTTGGTCTTGACGCCGATCTTGGCCCAGTCGGCCTGGATCAGCTCGGCCATGCGCTTGCCATCCGGGTTGTATGGACGGGTCACCGGCAGGTACCACATCTCGACTTCGACGCCGTTCGGATAGCCGGCCTTGGCCAGCAATTCCTTGGCCTTGACCGGATCATAGGTGTAATCCTTGATCTTGTCGTTATAGCCCCACAGCGTCGGCGGGATCGGATTCTTGGCCGGGACGCCGGCGCCCTGGTAGACAGTCTTGAGGATGGTCTGCTTGTCGACCGCCATGTTGAGCGCCTGGCGCACCAGCTTGTTGTCGAACGGTTTCTTCTCGACATTGAAGGAGATGTAGCCGATGTTCAAGCCCGGCTTGGTCATCATGGTGATGGCCGGATCGGCTTTCATCAATTCGATGTCAGCCGGTTTCGGGTACGCCATCACCTGGCACTCGTTGGCCTTGAGCTTGGCGTAGCGCACCGAGGCGTCCGGCGTGATCGCGTAGATCAGGCTGTCCAGTTTCGGACGGCCGCCCCAGAAAGCATCGAAAGCCTTGTAGCGGATCACCGCATCTTTTTGATAGGAAACGAACTGGAACGGTCCGGTGCCGACCGGCTCGCGGTCGATCACTTCCGGCGTGCCGGCCTTCTTCATGTTGTCGGCATACTCGGCCGACAGGATGGAGGCGAAGTCCATGCCCAGGTCGGCGATGAACGGCGCTTCCGGATGCTTCAGCTTGAACACCACGGTGCTGTCGTCGACTTTTTCAACCTTGTCGATGATCTTGTCCATGCCCATGTCCAGGTAGTAGCCGAAGCTCTGGCCGGCGGCCAGCTTGTGGTAAGGATGGCTGGCGTCGCCCATGCGGTTGAACGAAAACAGCACATCGTCGGCGTTGAAATCGCGGGTCGGCTTGAACTTGGCGCTGCTGTGGAACTTGACGCCCTTGCGCAGCTTGAAGGTATAGGTCAGGCCGTCGTCGGAGACGGTCCAGGATTCCGCCAGGCCGGGAATCGGTTTGGTGGTGCCCAGTTCGAATTCGACCAGACGGTTATACATCGGCACCGACGACGCATCGAAGGTGGTGCCGGTGGTGTACAGCTGCGGATTAAAGCCTTCCGGGCTGCCTTCCGAGCAGAACACCAGGGTCTTGGCGGCAGTCGCATAGCCGGCGGTAGCGCACATGACGGCGAGCAGCGCGGCCTTGGCAATCAATTTTCTTTTCATCATAGGTCTCTTTCTTTCGTTAGGTTATGGTGAAACTGATTCATTTAACAACAATTCACATCGAGTGCACAAGCTTGTATCCGTATTACGTCCAGATGCCGCTGCTGCAATGGCATATTGCCCGCTCAGGCCGCCATCAAGGCTTCGATCTCGGCGCAGGTCTTGGGAATCGCCGGCCCCAGCACGCGCGCGCCGGAGCTGGTCACCAGCACGTCGTCTTCGATGCGGATGCCGCCGAAGTTCAGGTATTCGGCGAACTTCTCGTAATTGATCAGGTTACTGTGGCGCGCCTCGTCCCGCCAGCGCTGAATCAGCACCGGGATGAAATAAATGCCCGGCTCGACCGTCACCACCATGCCGGCCTGCAAAGGCTTGGCCAGGCGCAGGTTGCGCAGGCCGAACAGCTCGCTGCGGCTGACGCTGGCGTCGTAGCCGACCCGGGTTTCGCCCAAGCCTTCCATATCGTGCACGTCCAGTCCCATCTGGTGTCCCAGGCCGTGCGGGAAGCAGATCGCGTAAGCGCCCGATTCGACCACTTCTTCCGCCGTGCCGCGGAAGAAGCCGAGCTCGGACATCGCCGCCACCATATGGCGCGCAGCCTGCTTATGTACGTCAAGATAAGAAATTCCTGGCCGCATCATGTCGATGGCGAGCTGCTGCGCCGCCAGCACGATTTCGTACAGGCTGCGCTGGCGCTCGCTGAAGCGGCCGCCGACCGGAAAGGTGCGAGTGATGTCGCTGGCATAGCCGAGGGTGCTGGAAGCGCCGGCGTCGTTGACCACCAGGTCGCCGCTGCGCAAGCGGTTGCGATGATCGCGGTTGTGCAGGATCTCGCCGCTGCGGGAAAAAATCACCGGATAGGCGCCTTGCAGGTCGTGGCTGCGCATGATGCCTTCCATCGCCGCCACCACCTGATATTCAAAGGTATCGGCCTTGGCCAGCTGCATGGCGGCGAGGTGCATGTCGCGCGTGACGCTGAGGGCATTTTCGATTTCCTGGATTTCGGCGTCGCTCTTGATTTCACGCAGCGCAATCACCGCCGTCATCAGGCTATCGGAAGCGCCGGCCTGGCATTGCGCCGGCGTACAGTCCAGCAAGCTGGCCAGCTGCAGGACGGTTTCGCCGCGATACGGCGGCAGATAGTGAATCGCGCGGCCCTGGCGGCGCGCCTGCGCCAGCGTTGCCGCCAGCTCGCCGGCCGGCTGCACGCGCGCTATGCCTGCGCTGCGGGCGCGCTGCGCCAGCGCGTCTTGCGGACCAACCCAGATCACCTCGTTCAGGCCGGCGTCGTCGCCGAACAGGATGTCGGCATCGGCGTCGATGTCGATCAGGCCGGCCAGCTCGGGCTGGTCGAGGCCGAAGAAATAGGAAAACGAAGAATCCTGGCGAAACCAGTAATGATTGTGCGGATAGTTCATGGAGACATCGGCATTCCCCGGCAACAGCAGCAAGCCGGAGGAAAACTGCTGCTTCAGCCGGCGCCGCCGCTGTGCGTAGACCGTCGGCTCAAACATGCGCACCCCGCAGGCCGCCGCGGCAATCGCGGCCGGCTATTGCTTGCTTCCATTCCCGATACATCGTCTGCTCCATCGCCACTCCGTCACAACCACACACTGATTATAAATATTACGCCGCCGCAGGCGCTGGACGCCTGCGGCAACACCCGTCTTGCAAGTGCAAAAACCATGCCATAAAACGGCCAGAATCGCCTTACAGGTAAAGCCTCAAAAGAATTCGGTGCCGCGCAACAGATGCTTCTGCACCGCGGGTTCAGGCTGCTGCGGCCCGTCGAACAGGGATACGGTGCCGACCCAGATCACTTCGGCCACCTGGTTATCATGCGGCAGCGATTCGATGCTGTGAGGGATGTTGGCGTCGAAGTGCAGGCTGTCGCCGACATTGAGCACGTAGTTGTCTTTGCCCACCGTGTAGCCGACCCGGCCGCTGAGCACGTAGATCATTTCATCGCCTTCGTGCGACACCATTTCTGACTTGTAGCCGGCCGGCATGGTGAATTTCACGGAATGCACCTGGCTGCCGGGGAACACCGTCGACAGCCTTTCGTATTTGACGCGGCCGCTGGCCACGGAGTACGGCTGGCGCTGGCCGCGATAGGTGTCGGGCTGCAGTTGCGCGGGTTGCTGGATCAGATCGCCGATCGATACGCCCAGCGCCTTGGCGATCACCACCAGCGAGGTGATCGAGGGGCTGGTGAGATTGCGCTCCAGCTGTGAAATAAAGCCGGCGGTCAAGCCGGTTTCGGTCGCGAGTTCCACCAACGTCTTGTTGATGGCATGACGCCGCGTGCGGATAGAGATCCCCAGCTCTGGTATTTCCATTCAATTGTCTCCGGCCTGTACCTGATGTTGATTACATTCAAATCGGAAAGCACAATCTGCGCCGTGCTGATCCGACAGTAATTTTTTAATATTTATAGTATTTAATATGGCAACTACGATAATGATTACAGCGCGATTACAGCTGTTGCATCCTCGGTCAGGCGTCGGAAATTATAGTCAGACTAAAACTGGAGTCAAGGATCTTTTTTAGATTACCTTAGAACTGCGGAGAAATGATAGCTTGAGCGGATGAGCGCGGCCGGCAATACGCGTGGTGCGCAGCCCCATAACGGGGCGCGCGGATGCCATTGCGCAGTCTGGAAGATGATAGTTGGCCGGCAGTAGTCAGCCTGGCCGGCAAAGCCGGCGCTGTCGCGCCACGGCGGCAGCGCCCTGGCTTATTCTGGCGACAGCGTCTCGTTCACCAGGCTCAGCCAGTGCAAGGTCGAGTCGTCGCCCGCGGGCAGCGCCGCTTCGGTCGCGGCCTGCTTGACGGCCGCATCGTAAGCCTCGCGGCTGACACGCCTGGAAGCGCGCTGCCTGATGCGCAGGCTCCATTCGTCGCCATAGTCGACGATGTTGTCAAACGCCGCACGCAGCTTGGGATCGTCCGTGATGTTTTCGGCGAGGCGGCGCCAGAGATTGCCCTGGTTCCAGCGCATGAAGCGCATGTAGGCGGTGTTCCATTTGCCAAACCGCAGCGGCAGATCGCGCCACAGGCGGCGGCTGCCTGAAATCCACAAGACGGCATCGATGAACAGGCGATTGTCGCGGCCCCTGGCGCCGGCATCGCCCTCTTTTCCGCGCAGCATGGGCTCCAGCTTCTCCCATTGCTCGTCTTTCAACTTTACATACGATGCAGTAGCAGTATTTTGTTTTTTCCCCGAGAAAACCGTATTCTCGGCATGGCCCCGATTGATTCCGTAGATGCTCGACATGGCTGCTCACTTCTGTTCGGTCGCGATATTAGGACTTCCAACTCCCCTACCTTGCTTGCCCCGCAAGGACGCAAAAAAGGGCCATTCCGGCCCAAAATAATTTGTAACAGCCGCACCGGGTGCGGCAGCGGGCAATCACGTGCGCTGCTTCAGCAATGCCGCATTCTGGCCTTGGATATTTTTCTGACAACGGAAACAAACCCAGCGCCGGACTTTATTGCGCATGACAAAATCGCCCTCGCCTGCCGCTACCTGGCCCTGATGATGCGAGCAAAAACGCCTGCCGGTCGCCTCGGCAGCGGCCTGGGTCAGCAACGAAAGCCGGTCCGATCTATCCATATAGGCAGTCACGCTCGACTCCTTTCTCTCAATTCCAAAAAATACGGCACCCGGCTCACGCCTGGCCATTCGCTTGCAAGTGGCATCGGCGCCGATGTTGTCGACGCTGATGCCCGCTTTCACTAGGGATGCCCATCCAGAAAGGAAAAAGGGCCATGTCCCGGCCCGATTATTTGTAACTGTCTGCGACAGGAAATACCGACGTGACGCCAGCATCGATCAACGATCGATCGCACCCCGGGCAAAAAAACATTTATCCGGTTTGGCCTCTTTTGTATTTTCGCGGGGCAACCTGAATAAGGACTGTTGATAAAACCGCTATGAAAGGTTTTGCAATCGACGACCGAGTGCTCGCTTCTAAACTATCAATCGGGAGTTTTGCGTATGGGCGGTTACAGAGAATGGCCGGATTCGCGGCGGTATGTCTTGCTTGACGGCGCCGGGCCGGCAGCCGAAATGAATGCTTCTTTTCATATTCGGAGACAGAGATGAGCGGCGCCAATCAAGCGCAAGGCAAGCTGGCGATGATGACCTTGGCCGCGCTGCTGCTTGCGGGCTGCGGCGACGGCAGCAGTTCGGCGCCGGCCGCCAGCTCAGAGAGTGCGCAGAATCAAAGCATGGCAGCGGCAAAAAATCCGCCTGCGGCCGCCACCGTATCCGGCAGGATCACCTACGATTTCGTGCCGGCAGTGGCCAGCAAGGACAGCCAGGGCCAATGGCTGGCCAAGCTTGACTACGCCAAGACCGTGCAAAAGCCGGCGCGCAATGTGATGGTCGAACTGATCAACGATAAAAGCAGCAAGGTATTGCTGTCGACCGAAACCGACGCCCATGGCAACTACCGCTTCCAGGCCCCGCTCGACACCGCGGTTCACGTGCGCGCCAAGGCGCAGATGCTGCGCACTGCCGGCAAGGTCGCCGGGCCGAGCTGGAATTTCGCGGTGCGCGACAACTCATCGGACGGCTACGGTGTCACGGTCGACGGCGCCGCCTTGTTTGCAATGGATGGCGCCAGCTTCAACAGCGGCAGGAAAGCCAGCATCCACGACCTCAATGCGGCCTCCGGCTGGGATGCGGCGACAGCGAGCTACGCCCATCCGCGCAGCGCCGGGCCGTTCGCCATTCTCGACACGGTCTACAGCGCCAGCCACAAGGTGCTGGAAGCCGACAAGAACCTGAGCTTCCCGCCTTTGAATATATTCTGGAGTCCGGGCAGCGATGACGGCACCTTCTTCAACGGCGCCGGCGACAAGGCCATACGCGGGCTGCATATTCTCGGCCACGAAGATGTCGACACCGACGAGTACGATGCCGGCGTCATTGCGCACGAATGGGGACACTATTTCCAGGCCAGCTTCTCGCGCGACGACAGCACCGGCGGCCCGCACAGCAGCGCCAACCTGCTCGACATACGGCTGGCGTTCAGCGAGGGCTGGGGCAATGCGTTTTCCAGCATGGCGCGCAACGATCCGATGTATGTAGACACCCAGGGCGAGCAACAGGGCAAGGTCGGCGTGGTGTTCAAGGTCGACCAGATCCCGGACGATGCCGCCAAAGCCTGGTTCGGCGAAGTCGCGGTGCAGTCCCTGCTGTACCGCCTGCACCAGTCGCCCGATATCGGCTTCCTGCCGATCTACCAGGCCATGGCGGCGCAAAAGAAATCGTCCGCCTTCACCAGCCTGTTTTCCTTCGCCGCCGCGCTGCGCGGCAATGTCGATGCCGCCGGCCAGGCCACGCTCGACAATCTGCTGGCGGAAATCAACACCGTCAACAAGGATCAGCTCGACATGTTCGGCCTCAGGCAAGCCGATCTGCCGCCGGCCGTGATCGCTGCCAACAAGGGATTTGTGCTGCCGGTGTATACCGCGCTGGAAGCCGGCGTCAAATCAAAGACCGGCACGGTCGGCAAGGATGCGACGGTATGCACCACCAGCGCCTACGGCAAGAACAACAAGCTGGGCGTTTATCGCTACCTGCGCTTCAGCCTGCCGCAGAAAGGCAAGCACACGGTGCGCATCAGCGCCGACGGCGGCCTGTATCCGTCCTTCCAGCTGTACAGCAAAGGCCAGCCGATCGCGGGCAATATGGTGAAAGATCCGAATCTCGGCGGCGCCTACGATGTCGATTATGACTTGCCGGCGCAGGATGATTATGTCGCCACCATCAACGCCGCCGCCAATAGCGGCTGCTTCAAGATCCTGCTTGCACAGGTCAACACCGGAGAAATGCAATGACTGTCCTCATGAAAAACAGCCTGCTGGCGCTGACTGTGCTGGCTTGCGGCATGCAGCTTGGCATCGCCAAGCCCCTGCCGGAGATCGCGCAAAAACCGGCGGGCGCCCGCCATGGCGAAAAAGTCAGCGCGCCGGTCACCGTCGAGCTGACGTCCGGCAGCGCAACCAGCAAGAACGCCACCCTGCCGATCCTGCTGCAATTCACTACCGACCAGCCGAATACCCCGCTGCATGTGGAATACCGCGGCAATGCCGGCTTGACCGTGGTCACGCTGGGCAGCGCCAACCTGGTCAGCAATCAGGATGGCGTGGCCACCGATACACCCAACGTCCGTGCCGCGGCCGACGGCGTCTACGAGCTGAATGTGTTCGTCACGCTGGGCGACCGCACCAAGGCGGTGTCGCTGCCGGTCACTGTCGGCAACGCCAGGGCGGTCCGCAAGATGGCCGGCAAGGCGCTGCGCACGCCGCAGGGTGAGAACCTGACAGTCATGCCGGCGCAGGAAAAAGTGCGCTAGGCGCTGCTGCCGGTGCGGGGAGCCGGTAAATTTTTATCGGCCCCCTGCTGCCGCCAGGCGCTGCGCTTGCCAACGTCAGAAATTATAACGGCCGGTTAACACGAACACCCTGCCCGGCTCAAAGCCGATGCCTTCCTGCAGATTGGCGAAGCTGCCGTACAGGCGGCGGTTGAGCAGATTGCGAGCGCCGAGGGTGAGCGACCAGCGCCTGGTGGCGTAACGCAGGTTGCCGTCGAGCGAAACCTGGCCGCCGATATGGTCGCCGCTGTTGCTGGGATAGCCGGTGCGGGCAGTCGCCCCCACGCCGTAGCCCCAGCCGCGCCAGGCTGGCGTCTGCAGGTCGTAGCTGCTCCAGAAGCTGGCCTGGTGGCGCGCAATCAGCGAAGGCTCGACCACAAAGCCGGCCGGCTGCGCATAGCTAAAGTCGGTGTAGCTGTAGGAGGCGACGAGATTCCAGCCTGGCAGCGGACTGCCGGCCAGGTCGAACTCCATGCCGCGGCTGATGGTGGGCGGCAGCAGCCCGGTGTACAGATTGCCGTCGGCATCGTAGGCAAAACCGTAGAGCACATTTGCATGGGACGCCCGGAACACCGAAGTCGTCAGTATCAGGCGTTCATCCAGAAAATTCAGCTTGACGCCCGCTTCCAGCGATTTACCGTCTGTCGGCGGCAGGTTGTACAGGCCGGGCGGGCCGCCGCCGTAGCGGATGCCCGACGGCTGCGCCTGCAGCACAAAACTTTTTTGCCGGTTGGCGTACAGCGTGACGTGATCGTTCAACTGGTAGGACAGCCCGATATTGTAGACCGGCTTGCTCTGCGGATGCAGCGACGTGACTTCCGCCGTTTGCGGGTCGGTGGCGTGCGACCAGGCGCGGGTATAGCCGAGATTGGCCAGGAAACGCCAGCGCCGCCAGCTCAGCTGGTCCTGCAAAAACCAGTTGTTATAGTTCAGCGTCACCGCCGGGCCGAACGGCGTCAGATTGGTTGCCGGCACGTCCGGCAGGCTGCTGCGGGACAGCGTCGCCATCATGGGCGGGCCGATTTCCGCCATCGGCACCGCCCGCCAGCTATAGCTGAGCGCCACGCCTGCCAGCACCGTATGCTTGACCTGCCCGCTATGAAAAGTGCCGTGCACGCTGTTTTCCAGATTCCAGCCATAGGCGCTCGATTCCAGCGCCTGCGTCTGGCAATCCCGCAATCCGGCATCGGCTGCCGCGCTTTGCACGCAGTTATATGAACGCGACGACAAGCGCGTCCGCATATAGTTGCCCTTGCTTTGCCAGCCCCAGCTGCTGCCCATCTTCTGCTGTACGTCATAGCTGGCGCCGACGCTGGTGCTCAGCAAGCCGTCGTCCACCACGCCGATCGGGCCAAGGCCGCCGTTGGCCTGCTGGTTGCGCTGGTAACTGATGCCGGCCACGGCCACGGTGCCGTCGCGGCGATAGCCCAGCGACGGCGCGAAATAGACGTCCCGTGCACTGTCGTAGCGGTCGATCGCATCCGAGTCGCGGCTGCCGGACAGGATCACCCTGTGCGTCCAGGCCTGGTCGTCCGAGAGCGCGCCGGCCAGGTCGAGCGCATAGCGCTGGTGCCCCTGGGTTCCCGCCTCCACCGTCAGTTCCCGCACCGGCTCGGCCTGCGGCCGTTTGGTGATGATGTTGACCAGCCCGCCGGGCTCCATGTCGCCGTTGGCGACGATCGAATCGGCGCCCTTGATGACTTCTATCCTGTCGATCGCCGCCAGCGGCGTATGCAGCGGCGAACTGGCGTTGTCGATGCGGGATGCGCCTTGCTCCAGGCCGTTGATGCGGGTCGGCGCCAGGAACCCGCGGATATACACCGTGGTATCGACGCCGAGGTTATAGATATTGACGCCGCTGACGTCGTGCAAGGCATCCAGCACCGATTGCGACTGCTGGCTGGCCAGCGCCTCTTGCGTCACCACCTGCACCGATTGCGGAATCTGGGAAAGCGGCGTGCTGGTGCGGGTGGCGCTACTGCTGCTGACGGCTGCAAAACCCTGTACGGCCGCGCCATCGGGCGGCGGAAAGACAATCATCTCCATCAGCAGCGCATCGTCCCTGGCGCCGGCTGCCGCTGCCTGCACATCGGCCGCCTGCAGTGGACGCTGCGCCGACGGTGCCGACGCCTGGCGCCGCAGTGCATAACCGCCCTCGGCTTTGGCAACGGCTTCCAGCCCGGTGCCGCTCAGCAGACGCACGAGAGCATCGGCCACGGCATGCGTTCCATTCAGGCCGGGGCTGACCTTATCCAGCACCAGCGCCGGATCATAGGCAAGCGAAATGCCGGCCCGTGCGGCAAAGACCGCCAGCACCTGGTTCAACTTGCCTGCGTTTATTGCGTAATTTTTTGCCTGCTGCGCCGCTTGGGCACATGCCAGCTGAGGAGCGCCGAAGCCCGCCGACGCCAGGCACCAGCAGGCCATGTGTACGCGCATGGCCACAGAAAGCGGCCGCGATGTATCAAAAATCCGTCGCCGAGAATTTTGTAGAACCATACGAATTGCTTTCTCGGTTAGCTATCAGAAGCGCCTGCCCGGCAAACTCCATCGCATAAAATCGCAGGAAAAAAGAGCTTGCTCTGTCAGGTCAAACCACACCACATCAAATTTCAAATCCGGCTGCATTGGGAATATATCGGAAGATACGCGCTGCCTGCTAGGCTTTGGTCACCGTCACCCAATAGCGGCTTATTTTTTCTACGCGCACCGGCAATACCTTGCTGAGCAAATACAGCACCTGGTCCGTGTCGTTCAGCTGGAATGCTCCCGACACGAGCTGATCGGCTACCGCCGGATCGCACACTAGACGGCCATGACGATAGCGCGCCAGCTCGTCGATGAAATCGGCAAGCCGCATTTTCTCGGCAACCAGCACGCCTTGCGACCACAGCGCCAGCGTGCCGTCGGCCTTCTGCACCGGCTCTACGCCTTTGGCAGTAAATACGCATTGCTGGCCAGCCTTCAGCAGCACCGCCTTGCCCTCCGATTTTTGCGGAACAACTTCGACGGCGCCCTCGAACACCGCCACATGACTGCGCATGCCCTCCTGCCGGACATCGAAACGGGTACCCAGCGCACGCAGCATGCCGTGCCGGGTCTGCACCAGGAACGGCCGCGCCGGGACAAGCTGGTCGCGTCCGCTGCTGACCAGCAACTCGCCGGTGTACAACCGCACCAGCCGCTTGGACGCATCGAATTTGACGTCGACCGAACTGGCCGTGTTCAGCATCAGCCGGGAACCGTCCGACAACGCAACATCGCGCTGTTCGCCGGTGCCGGTCTGATACTCGGCAGTCCACTCCTCCCACGGCATCCTGGTCGCCAGCCACGCTACCGGGGCCGCTGTCAGCAGCAGCGACAGGGCTTTCAGCGCCGTACGCCGCTGCTGGTACGACACCGGGCGATCGAGCACCGGCATGCCAAGCTCGGCCGGGATATCGCTGAATGCACTATTGATTTTTTGCGCGCACAGCCAGGCGCGCTGATGTTCGGGGCTGCGCGAACGCCAGCGCTGCCAGGCTTGCTGGTCGGCTTCGGTCGCCTCGCCGCCGTGCAAGGTCATCAGCCAGGTTGCGGCTTCGCGGATGATCGCGGGATTGATTGGCGTGTCGTTCATGGCAGGGAAAACATCAGGCATTGTTCGAAACCCAGCACCACGTGGCGCTTGACGGTGCGCACTGAAATGTCCAGGCGCTCGGCAATCTCGGCATAGGTCAGGCCTTCCAGCTGCGACAGCAGGAAAGTGCTGCGCGCCTTGGCCGGCAGCCGGTCCAGCATGGCATCGATTTCAAACAAGGTCTCAAGCAGCATCGCACGATATTCCTGCGACGGCGCCAGTGCTTCAGGCACTAACGCCAGCGTTTCCAGATAGGTGCGCTCCAGGGCATCGCGCCGATGGGCATTGGCGACCAGGCCCTTGGCGATGACGGTCAGGTAGGCGCGCGGCTCCTCGATCACCTCGATCGCCGACTTCAGCAGCACGCGCACGAACGTATCCTGGGCAATATCCGCGGCGTGGTCGATATTACCTAGACGCCGACGCAACCATCCTAGCAACCAGTTATGGTGTTCAACATATAAGGACTGTATCGATGTAGCCTCAACCTTGGGCATAAGCGGCTCTCCTATGTGGCTCTTTTGCGGCACTTTTCGGCATATGACTGGCAGCTTTCCTCATGGGATGCGCGCTCTGCCAACCGCTGGCAGGGCTAAGCTTAAAATCAGGGATACCGGCAATTGCGTAAAAACAGCTTGGCTTTTTTCAGTACTGACGCTCCTGCGACGCCTCTTTGCAAAACCAACACATTGCAAAAAAAACGCGTACTGAATTTTAGCTCTACTTAATTCAAGACCAAAATGTAGGGCTAATTTACGCTGGCCGTCAACAAGACAAAAGGGGCGAAGCAACATAATCCTCACTAAACATTTAATTATTTGAACATTTGCTTGGCTTGCTGTTAACAAGTCTGCAAACCGCGGCGACAATTGTTACCCGGCCGCGCACTCGCCATTTGACATTCAGACAGACAGGGTTGTCTATGGGACGGCGCGATGAACACAACGGGGTAATGAAGCAAGCCGCTTCACTTCACGAACAGAAGCAATATCGAGGCCAAGCGCGGCTGATTTCTGCCGGATTCCCTTATCGTAAAAAACGTATATAGATAGAACAAAAAAATCTATAGAAAGATACGTTCTTTTCTTTTTTCGTCGCGCGCGCTGGCCAGTAGCGCCGGCGCCATAGGCGCGTCGGCCAAAATGACGCTGCGAACGGCGCGACACGCAAACAAAGCGGATGGAATTCATTTGACAAGTTTTGGCGGCAATTGCCAAAACGCCCCAATTTGGTGCTCGACACATACCATGGAGTGGGCATGGTCCAAGCCTGTGCCTCTGCGAGAAGCAGATGAGGTCTCGGCAGGATTTTGATGGGCGGGAACGATGGGCGGGAACAACGGCGTTCGCTTGTTCCAGGGGCAATCGACCAGGACTGGATGATTGAGAATTTCATAAAACGCGACAAACCGCAACCGGGTTTTCGTCGCGTTTAACCCACTTAGCGGGCTACAGAGCGCATACCTCGTCGCTAGAAAAAACCATGAATGCGCGCTGTCTTTCTCCGAATCCGTCATGTGGGGTCAGAGTAATTTACGACGATACTGCCGTCGTAAAAAACTCCGCCCCCAGATGACTCTGTCAGCGCAGCGCCAGGTCTGTCAAATGCGATGCATGAATTTTGACACTTCGATAGTGCCTATCTGCCGCCCCTGGCGTCGTCGTCGAGGCTCCTGAGGAACTGCATTTTCTCGGCAATCTTGGCTTCCACGCCGCGCGGCACCGGCCGGTACCAGCCGGGATCTTCGATGCCGTCCGGAAGGTAGGTTTCTCCTGCCGCGTAGGCATGCGGTTCGTCGTGCGCATAGCGGTACTCGTGGCCGTAGCCGAGTTCCTTCATCAGCTTGGTCGGCGCATTGCGCAGATGCACCGGCACTTCGCGCGACTTGTCCTTGCGCACAAATGCCATGGCCTGGTTGAAAGCGTTGTAGCCGGCGTTGCTCTTGGCGGCGATCGCCAGGTAGATGACCGCCTGCCCCAGCGCCAGCTCGCCTTCCGGCGAACCCAGCCGCTCGAAGGTGGCGGCGGCGTCGGTGGCGATCTGCATCGCGCGCGGATCGGCCAGGCCGATATCTTCCCAGGCCATGCGGATGATCCGCCGCGACAGGTACTTGGGATCGGCGCCGCCGTCCAGCATGCGGCACAGCCAGTACAGCGCGCCATCCGGGCTGGAGCCGCGCACCGATTTATGCAGGGCGGAAATCTGGTCGTAGAAATTATCGCCGCCCTTGTCGAAACGGCGCGCATTCAAGGTCAGCGCATTTTGCAGGAACTCGCTGGTGACCTGGGTCACGCCGGAAGCCTTGATGGCGCTGCCGCTCTGCTCCAGCAAATTGAGCAATCGACGCGCATCGCCGTCGGCATAGCCGATCAGGGTGTCTACCGCCGCGTCGTCGAACTGCAGGTGCGACAGCACGCGCTGCTGCGCGCGCTTCAGCAGCTGCTTCAGTTCGTCGTCGGTGAGCGCCTGCAGCACATACACTTGCGCTCGCGACAGCAGAGCCGAATTGACTTCAAACGAAGGATTTTCGGTGGTCGCGCCAATGAAAGTCACCAAGCCCGATTCTGCATACGGCAGCAAGGCATCTTGCTGCGATTTGTTGAAGCGATGAATTTCATCGACGAACAGGATGGTGTGCTTGCCCTGGGCCAGGTACTGCTGCGCCTGCTCCATCGCCGCGCGGATATCCTTGACGCCGGAAAACACTGCCGACAGCGGGATGAATTCGCAGTCGAAGGCATTCGCAGTCAAACGCGCCAGCGTGGTCTTGCCGACCCCCGGCGGCCCCCACAGGATCATGGAATGCGGCCGCCCCGATTCAAACGCCAGCCGCAGCGGCTTGCCCTCCCCCAGCAAATGGCTCTGCCCAATCACTTCGTCCAGAGTCGCCGGACGCAGGGCTTCGGCCAATGGCGGAGTGGGTGCTACTGTAAAGAGATCGGACATGAAGATGGTTCTGTGAAAATGTGCTCTGTTTGAAAAATGAAATCAGATGATGCATGGGCAGAATCCCGCCGATCCGTCGTAGCGCCGTTGCCGGCGCAAAAACCGCAATTGTGAGAGAATCCCACTCGATTTTGACGCCAACGCCAGCATTTCGCGCTGGCCTAAACCAGCCGCCAACCCGGATCCGCACTATCATGCCCTTTGTCGTCACCGATTCCTGCATCCAGTGCAAGTACACCGACTGCGTCGAAGTCTGTCCCATGGACTGCTTCCGGCAAGGACCGAACTTCCTGGTGATCGTGTCCGACAACTGCATCGACTGCTCGATGTGCGTGCCGGAATGTCCGGTCGGCGCGATCTATAACGAAATCGACTTACCCGACGAGCAACGCCATTTCATCGAAATCAACGCCCGTTTGGCAACTCACCCCGACTGGAAGCCGATCACCCGCTCACAAGCGCCATTGCCCGACCACGAAGCCTGGCGCGAAGTCGCCAATAAGCTGGAATTCCTGAAGCTGGCGTAACGTGGGCGCAAATGCCTGCCCACCCTACTCAATTCAATTACTGATTCAAAACGTCCGCGCCCTTGGGCACCACAAACTTGAACTGCCCGGCCGACAAAGGCGGATTCTTGACGAAATTCTTGAAGGTCAGCAGCGACACCTGGCCAAACGAATCGCGCAGTTCCATCGCCTGCGGTATGCCGTCGCGCAAGCCGATGCCGATATGGTCGAAAGTCGTGTCCTTGGCTTTCGGCGTCGCTTCCAGCCACTCCATGCCGTCCTTGGCCTGGCCTTCTTTCAGGACAAAATTCTTTTCCAGGTCGTTGCTGCCGAACAGGATCGCCGCCGGCGACGAGCCGAGCGCGTTGCCCAGGCTCTTGGTGGTGACCTGGTTCAGGTCCTTGTCGTAGATGAACAGCTTGTCGCCATCAGCCTGCAGGATCTGCTCGTACGGCTTTTGATAGGTCCAGATGAACTTGCCCGGCCGCGCGAAAACGAAGATGCCGCTGGAGGTGCTGGAAACCTTCGGCGTCTTGCTGCCGGCATCGATTTTCACCAGCTGCTGGTAGAACTCGCCCTTGGCCGACTGCGTGCTGCTGACGAAGGACTTGAACTGCTCCAGCGCGCTGGCGCCGGCCAGCGAAGGCAGCAGCGCCATGCTCAGCGACAGGCCGATAATCAGGCGTCCCGATTTGATCCTGGCAAACATATTGTTCCTGGGTGCGCCGATCAGGCTGGCGGTAATTTTCTTTTGCATATTCCTACTCCGTATTGCTGCTGTTGCCATTACCCGCCGGCACCAGGATTTCCCGGTTGCCGTTGGATTGCATGGTTGAGACCAGGCCGCTGGTTTCCATCTGCTCCAGCAAGCGCGCCGCACGGTTGTAGCCGATGCGCAGATGGCGCTGTACCAGAGAAATCGAAGCCCGCCGGTTCTTGAGCACCACCGCCACCGCCTGGTCGTAAAGTTCGTCGCCTTCGGTGCCGCCGGTGGCTGCGCCGCCGACAGCGCCGTCGCCGCCGTCTTCCAGCACGCCGCCTTCCAGTATGCCTTCGATGTAATTCGGCTCGCCCTGTTCCTTCAGGTAATCGACCACCCGGTGCACTTCTTCATCCGAGACAAAGGCGCCGTGGACGCGGATCGGCAAGCCGGTGCCGGGCGGCATGTACAGCATGTCGCCCATGCCCAGCAGCGCCTCCGCTCCCATCTGGTCGAGAATCGTGCGCGAGTCGATCTTGCTGCTGACCTGGAACGCAATGCGGGTCGGCACGTTGGCCTTGATCAGGCCGGTGATCACATCTACAGATGGGCGCTGTGTCGCCAGAATCAAGTGGATGCCGGCGGCGCGCGCTTTCTGGGCGATGCGGGCGATCAGTTCTTCCACCTTCTTGCCGACCACCATCATGAGGTCGGCCAGCTCGTCGATGATGACCACGATGGTCGGCAGCTTCTCCAGCGGTTCCGGCGCGTCCGGCGTCAGGCTGAACGGATTCGGAATTTTCTCTTCGCGCTTGTCGGCGTCGATGATCTTCTGGTTGTAGCCGGCCAGGTTGCGCACGCCCAGCTTCGACATCAGCTTGTAGCGGCGCTCCATCTCGTTCACTGCCCAGTTGAGCGCATGGCCGGCCTGGCGCATGTCGGTCACCACCGGCGCCAGCAGATGCGGGATGCCTTCGTAGATCGACAGTTCCAGCATTTTCGGATCGATCAGGATCAGGCGCACCTGGTTCGGGTCGGATTTGTACAGCAAGGAAAGGATGGTGGCGTTGATCCCCACCGACTTGCCCGAACCGGTAGTGCCGGCCACCAGCAAGTGCGGCATCTTGGCCAGGTCGGCCACCACCGGATGGCCGGCGATATCCTTGCCGAGCGCAATGGTGAGGCTGGAGACGCCGTCGTTATACACCTTGGAGCCGAGAATCTCGGTCAGGCGCACAATCTGCCGTTTCGGATTCGGCAGTTCCAGGCCCATGTACATCTTGCCCGGGATGACTTCGACCACGCGGATCGAGGTCAGCGACAGCGAACGCGCCAGGTCGCGCGCCAGGCCGACGATCTGGCTGCCCTTGACGCCGGTCGCCGGCTCGATTTCATAACGCGTGATCACCGGCCCCGGATGCGCCGCCACCACCGTCACCTGGACGCCGAAATCGGAGAGCTTCTTCTCGATCAGGCGGCTGGTGAATTCCAGCGTTTCGACGCTGACGGTCTGCTGCGCCGGCGGCGCTTCATCCAGCAGCGACAAAGGCGGCAGGTTGGTGTCAGGCAGGTCTTCAAACAGCGCGCTCTGCTTTTCCTTCTGCACCCGCTCGGATTTCGGCACCGCGACGATCTGCGGCTCGATGCGGATCGGCGGCGCCACCACGATCTTGGCGCGCTCCTGCACCACCACCTCTTCGCGCTTGACGGCGGCGACCTGGCCGACCTTGCGGTCCTGGCGCGCGATGTAGAAATTCTTCAGCCACAGCAAGCCATTTTCGATGCCGGCGCCGATGCGCTCCGCCAGCGTCAGCCAGGACATATGGAAAAACAGGCTGATGCCGAGCGCAAACAGCAGCAGCAGGAACAAGGTGCCGCCGGTGAAGCCGAGCGCATTCTGCGCGCCGCTGCCGATCAGCTGGCCCAGCACGCCGCCCGGGGCGCGCGGCAGCTGTACGTGGGCCGCCAGCCATTGCATGCGGGTGTATTCGAGGCCCAGGCTGCCGACCAGGATCAGGACAAAGCCGGCGCCGCGGATCAAGCCTTCCTGGCTGTGTTCCGGCTCGGCGTTTTTCTCCACCACGAAGCGCTGCGAAATACGCCGGTAGCCCTGCCACAGGGTGCGCAGCAGCAGCGCGCACCACCACCAGGCGGAGGCGCCGAAGACGAACAGCATCAGGTCGGACACCCAGGCGCCGACACGGCCGCCCCAGTTATGCATGCGCGGCACCAGAGCGCCATGCGACCAGCCGGGATCGGACTTGGAATAGGTGGCGAAAATGATGAGCAGATAGGCCGTGATGACCGCATAGATGATCCAGCGCGCTTCATACAACAGCCGCACCAGACGGCTTGGCAAAGGCGCCGCGTCCTGCGGTTTGGCATTGCGGGTATAGGCTTGGCTTGTTCTAGTCATAAATCCGGTTGATGTTGCTTTAGTGTTGCGTCTTGAAAATGGTTTAAGACCTTGCATCTCGCATAAGTTCCATGGATAAACCCTGGCTCAATCATGCATGGCAAGTTGAAATTATGCACCCAATACCTATATATATAACCAGTGTTTGATGTTTCCAGTTGCAACATGCGTAAAAAACAAGCCTGGCGCGCGCGAATTTTGATGCGCCGCACACGTACAGCGGCTTGCTCGACTATAATCTTACCGAGTTTTTGAGCGCCATTTGATGATCTTGACAATATTTATCCGCCACAAGCGTGCATAAAACGGCATTGTTCAAATCCATGACGCTCCCGACATTTGTTACCTAAGGCCTTCTTCCATGACTACTACCAAACCCGCCAAGCACGCCCATGTACTGATCCTCGGCTCCGGACCTGCCGGCTACAGCGCCGCCGTCTACGCCGCGCGCGCCAACCTGAAGCCGGTGCTGATCACCGGCGTCGAGCAAGGCGGCCAGCTGATGACCACGACCGACGTCGAAAACTGGCCGGGCGATCCGCATGGCGTGCAAGGCCCGGAACTGATGCAGCGCCTGCTCAAGCACGCGGAAGAATTCAACACCGAAATCATTTTCGACCATATCCACACCACCAAGTTGTCGGAAAGGCCATTCCGCCTGCTCGGCGACAATGGCGAATACACCTGCGACGCCCTGATCATCGCCACCGGCGCCTCGGCCCAGTACCTCGGCCTGCCGTCGGAAGAAGCCTTCATGGGCAAAGGCGTTTCCGCCTGCGCCACCTGCGACGGTTTCTTCTACCGCGGCCAGGAAGTGGCCGTGGTCGGCGGCGGCAATACCGCTGTGGAAGAAGCGCTGTACCTGTCCAACATCGCCAGCAAGGTCACGCTGATCCATCGCCGCGACAAGTTCCGCGCCGAACCGATCCTGGTCGACCGCCTCAACGCCAAGGTCACCGAAGGCAAGATCGTCATCAAGTACAACTACACGCTGGACGAAGTCACTGGCGACGCCAGCGGCGTCACCGGCATCAACATCAAGTCGGTGGCCGACGGCAGCATCACGCCGATCACGCTGCACGGCGTCTTCATCGCCATCGGCCACAAGCCCAACACCGGCATTTTCGACGGCCAGCTGGAGATGCATAACGGCTACATCAAGACCAAGACCGGTCTCGAAGGCATGGCGACAGCGACCAGCGTGCCGGGCGTATTCGCCGCCGGCGATGTGCAGGACCATATCTACCGCCAGGCCATCACCAGCGCCGGCACCGGTTGCATGGCAGCGCTGGATGCACAGCGTTTCCTGGAAGACTAGGCTTCCAGGAAGGGTAAAGTTCACGCGTGGGCACGATGTGCCCACCCTACCCCGCCGCCTTTCATTATTAGCAGACGCACATATCATGGCCGGCCCGATCAAAGACTTCAGCGCCCTCAAATCGCTGCGCAAGGAAATCAAGGCGCAGGACGAAGCACGCCAGGCCGCCGCGGCTGAAGCCAAGCGCCGCGAGCAGGAAGCGCGGCGCGACGCCGACATCTTCCGCAGCAGCATCGGCAACGTCAAGCCGCTCGCCGTGCCACCCAAATTCACGCCCGCCATCCCGCGCCCGCTGCCGATAGCCCGCCAGCACATCGCCGACGAACAAGCCGCGCTGGAAGAATCGCTGTCGGACGAGTTCAACATCGAAACCCTGCTCGACACCGATGAAACGCTCAGCTTCGCCCGCAACGGCATCGGCCCCGATGTCATGCGCAAGCTGCGGCGCGGCCACTGGACCATCCAGCAGCAGCTCGACCTGCACGGCCTGCGGCGCGAAGAGGCGCGCGAAGCCCTGGCCGAATTCCTGCGCCTGGCCGCCAAGCGCGGCTGGCGCTGCGTCCGCATCATCCATGGCAAAGGCCTGGGCTCGGTCAACAAGGAACCGGTGCTGAAATCCAAGGTGCGCAACTGGCTGGTGCAAAAGGATGAAGTACTGGCCTTCTGCCAGGCCACCGCGGCCGAGGGCGGCTCAGGCGCGCTGCTGGTGCTGCTCAAAGGCCAGTTGTAAAGCTCTTCCCCTCTGTTTCCATCGAAATTCGACCGCGCGACGGGCAGGTTTTAGCCGCCTTGTTGCGCGGAAAAGTCAGCCGCATGGCAACCCGTTGCCCCAGCCCCGCTTCGGCCTCGTGCCTGAGCGCCGCCGCCAGGAAATCCGGCGCCGCCCCCAGCGTGACAAAGCCGAACTTGCGATACAGCGCCTGGCTGGGCGCGAACTCCAGGAAAGTGGTCAGGTATAAAGTCGGGATCGCGCGCGCATTGCCCCAGGCGACGACCGCCGCCAGCAAGGCGCTGCCTATGCCGTGCCGGCCATAGGCAGGCAGGACGTCAAGTTCCGCCAGCACCGCCACCTGGCCATGCATGGCGACGCAGGCAAAACCGAGCACCGTGGCGGCGCTGTCCTTTGCCACCCACAGCATGCCGGCCGCCTGCGCAGCCATGAGTTTTTCGCGCGCCATCGTTTCGCCGCGCAGATGCAGCGGCAGCAGCCGTTCAGGGAACAGCGTCGCGGCCGCCCTCTCCACTGCGGCCAAAGCCGCAACATCATCCGCCGCCGCCAATTCAATCCGGTAACCGGTCACACTGATCCTCCATCAACAACATCGCACACTATCGTTCACCGTTCCGCCCGCGCCGGCGCCGGCGAAATCGCTAAAACAAATCCATCTGCGGCTTCTGCTCTGCAGGCAGCTGCGGGCGCTTGAAGCGCGAGGTATCCAGGCTGGAAAACGAACCGCGCTGGACCAGGCCGAAACGCGCCACTGCTTTTTCGTAGCGCTGCCTCAGAAAATCGGCCCAGATGCCTTCGCCGCGCATGCGCTTACCGAAATCCGCATTGTAGTCGGCGCCGCCGCGCATTTCCCGGACGTGGTTCATGACGCGCTTCGCACGGTCAGGGAAATGCGCATTCAGCCAATCCTGGAACAGCGGATTCACCTCCCACGGCAAGCGCAGCACAATGTAATTGGCGCGCACCGCGCCCGCCTCCGCCGCTGCTTCGATGATGCGCTCCAGGTCCGGCTCGTTGATGAAGGGGATCAGCGGCGCAATGCTGACGCTGACCGGAATGCCGGCGTCGGCCAGCGTCCGTATGGTGCGCAAACGCCGCGCCGGCGCGGCGGCGCGCGGCTCCAGCGTGCGCGCAATGGCCGGATCCAGCGTGGTGATGGTGACCGCCGCCACCGCCTGGTTCCTGGCCGCCATCGCCGCCAGCAAATCGATATCGCGCTCGATCAGCGACGACTTGGTGATCAGCGCCAACGGATGTTCGCAATCGTGCAAGACCTGCAGGATGCGGCGCGTCAAGCCGAGCTCGCGCTCGCAGGGCTGATAGGCGTCGGTATTGACGCCGATGGCGATCGAGGCCGGCACATAGGATGGCTTGGCCAGCTCGCACAGCAGCAGCTGCGGCGCATTCACCTTGGCAAAAATCCGGCTCTCGAAATCCAGCCCGGGCGACAGGCCGAGATAGCTGTGCGTGGGCCGCGCAAAGCAATAGATGCAACCGTGTTCGCAGCCGCGATAGGGATTCAGGGAAACGCTGAACGGCAGGTCCGGCGAGGCATTGCGGCTGAGGATGCTTTTTGCCTGTTCCTCAGTCACGATGGTGCGCACCACGGGGGGCTCAAGCTGCTCATCCTCGCCGGCCCAGCCGTCGTCGAAATCTTCGCGCTGGTCGGTTTCGTAACGGCCTTGCATATTGCTGGTCGCACCCCGGCCTTTGCGCACCACGCTGGCTCCCTGGAAATGCATTACCTGGGCAGGATCCTTTTTTTGCTGATCCGACATCGAAGCACCAATCACTGTATGTATGTACAGTATTTTAGCGCAAACCGGGCAAATGCAACAGCATCCGCGGACCTCGTGGCGCGGCGGTGTATTCTATCGCCATGGACTCCTTGATAGCCGCCTCCGCGCGCGCCCTCGCTGCCGGCGACATACTCGGCGCCCTCAAGCGCGTTGCCCTGCGCGACGACCCGCCGGCGCTGGCCTTGCGCGGCATCGCCATGGCCCAGCTGGGCGAGCACCCGCGCGCGCGCGAGCTGCTGCGACTCGCCGCCCGCGGCTTCGGCGCCCACGAGGAGCTGGCGCGCGCACGCTGCGTGGTGGCCGAGGCCGAAGTGGCGCTGGCCGTGCGCGACCTCGGCAGCTCGCCGCGCACGCTGACGGCGGCCCTGGCCACGCTTGAAGCGCACGGCGATCACGCCAACGCGCTGCAGGCGCGGCTCATCGCGGTACGCAAACTCTTGCTGCTTGGCCGCCTGGACGAAGCCGAGGCGGCGCTGGCGCCGCTCGATGCGCGCGGCCTGCCGCCGTCGCTGGCGGCCGTGGCCGAGCTGGCGGCGGCGGAGCTGGCGCTGCGCTCCTTGCGCATCGGACCGGCGCAGGCGGCGCTAGCCCGTGCGCATGAGGCGGCCGGGCGCGCAGGCGTGCCGGCGCTGCTGGCCGAGGTGGCAGAGGCGCGGGCGACGCTTGATCGTCCTGCCGCCCGGCGCCTCTGTGCCGGCGGCGAGCAAATGCTGCGCCTCGACGAGGTGGCGGCGCTGCTGGCCTCCGACGCGCTGGTCATCGACGCTTGCCGGCGCGGGCTGGGCACAAGCGCTGCGTGGCAATCGCTGGCGCGCCGGCCGGTACTGTTCGCGCTGGCGCGCGCGCTGGCCGAGGCCTGGCCTGGCGATGTCGGGCGCGAAGCCTTGATCGCCTGCGCATTCGGCGCCCGCCACCCCAACGAATCGCACCGGGCGCGCCTGCGGGTCGAGATCGGCCGTCTGCGCGCACTCGTCACAGAACTGGCGCAGATCGAGGCTACCGCGCAAGGTTTCGTCCTCAAGCCGCTCGCCGAGCGCGCCGTGGCCGTGCTGGCGCCGCCCATCGATGGCGACCAGGCGGCGCTGGCAGCGCTGCTGGCCGACGGCGCGGCCTGGTCGACCTCGGCCCTGGCGCTGGCCCTGGGGGATAGCCAGCGCACCGTGCAGCGCGCGCTGGCCGAGCTGGAGGCCGCCGGACGGGTACGTTCAATCGGGCAGACGCGGATGCGCCGCTGGCTGGCGCCGCCGCTGGCAGGATTCACGACAATCTTGTTACTCCCCGCTACGCTGCAGATGGAATAGAGTTGTCTTACGGCGCCGATCCGAGATGCGCCATCAGGAGCCAGCAATGACCCAAAAAACCAGCAAAGACAAACCTCAGGCGACAGCACGCATGGCCGAGATCGTGCGCGAATACGGCCCCTTCGCCGGCGCCGCCAGCATCGCCGGCGTGACCCACGACGGCCAGCGCGTCTGGGCCGCCACCGGCGCCAGGCTGATCGCCTTCGATCCCGCGAGCGGCGAACCGACGCGCACGCTGGACTGCCCCTGCGACGCCGGCACCGCCTTCGACGGCCGCCACCTGTATCAGATCGCCGAGCAGCGCATCGACAAGATCGACCCCGCCAGCGGCAAGGTGCTGGCCTCGATCCCGGCGCCCGGCCACGGCAACGACTCCGGGCTGGCCTGGGCCGAGGGCAGCCTGTGGGTGGGCCAGCATCGCGACCGCAAGATCCACCAGATCGATCCGGCCACCGGCGCCATCATCCGCACCATCGAGTCCAACCGCTTCGTCACCGGCGTGACCTGGGTCGACGGCGAGCTGTGGCACGGCACATGGGAAGGCGACGAGAGCGAAATCCGCCGCGTCGACCCGGACAGCGGCGCCGTGCTGGAGCGGCTGGAAATGCCGCCCGGCGTCAACGTCAGCGGGCTCGAATCCGACGGCGCCGGCCTGTTTTACTGCGGCGGCGGAGGCAGCGGCAAGGTGCGCGCCGTGCGGCGTCCGAAAGCAGCCGGGTCGTAATCACCGTAGTAGCACGTCGAGTTGGACCATGTCTCCGGCGCAGCCGAGGGCCCTCGCACGCCGGTCTGATTCAGGCATTGTCCTGATCAACCCCAATCCAAGGAGCAAGACCATGAAGCTGTACTACATTCCATCCGCCTGTTCGCTATCGCCGCACATTATCGCCAACGAACTTGGCCTGCCCATCGAACTGGTGAAAGTCGACAGCAAGACCAAACGCACTGAACGCGGAGAAGATTACCTCGCCATCAATCCCAAAGGCTATGTGCCCGCGCTGCAGCTGGACGACGGCCGTGTGCTGACGGAAGGCCCGGCTGTGGCGCAATACCTGGCCGACCTGAAGCCCCAGGCACAGCTGGCGCCCGCCAACGGCAGCATGGCGCGCTACCGCCTGCAGGAAATGCTGGGCTATATCAATTCAGAGCTGCACCAGGGTTACTTGCCTTTGTTCTACCCCGAGACCAGCGACGAAGCACGCGCCGGGCGCATGGCCCATCTGCGCAAGCACTATGCGCTGATCGACGCCACGCTCGGCTTCACGCCATTCCTGCTGGGCGAACGGTTCAGCATCGGCGACGCCTATCTGTTTGTGGTGACGCGCTGGTCGGCATTCGTGAATCTCGATCTGTCGCCGTTCCCGAACCTGCTGGCATTCCAGGAACGCATCGCTGCCCGCCCCGCCGTGCAAGCGGCGCTGCGCCGCGAACAGCCGGCAGCCGCCTGAGCCCTTTACCATCAGCCGTCAACCATCAGCCAAGGAGCAGATCATGAACACCGCTATTTCAGAAGTAAAAAACCATCCCGTCGTCTCTAGCGAGCGCTGGCTGAGCGAGCGCAAGGCGCTGCTGGCGCGCGAGAAGGAACTGATGCGCCTGCATGACCAGGTCGCCCGCGAGCGCCGCGCGCTGCCGTGGGAGCGCATCGACAAGGACTACGTATTCGACACCGCCGAGGGCCGGCGCACGCTGTCCGAGCTGTTCGACGGCCGCCGCCAGCTGCTGGTGCAGCACTTCATGTTCGGCCCGGGATGGGAGCAAGGCTGCCCCAGCTGCTCTTTCATGGCCGACCACACGGACGGCATGAACGTGCATCTGGCGCAGCGCGACATCACGCTGGTCGCCATTTCGCGCGCACCGCTCGCTGACATCGCGCGCTTTCGCCAGCGCATGGGATGGCAGTTCAGGTGGGTGTCCTCGCATGGCAGCGATTTCAACCACGATTTCAACGTCAGCTTCACGCCGGAAGAACAGGCCAGGGGCGAGGTCTACTACAACTACGGCATGCGCCCCTTTCCGGTCGAAGAAGCGCCCGGCGTCAGCGTGTTCTACAAGGACGACGCCGGCCAAGTGTTCCACACCTACTCGACCTACGGCCGCGGCGTGGAGGTCATGATGGGCGCGTATAACATGATGGACCTTACGCCCAAGGGCCGTGACGAGCGCGACGTGCCCCACAAGATGGAGTGGGTGCGCCACCACGACCGCTACGAGCCGGCGGCGGCCGGTTCCTGCTGCGCGCATACCTGAAACGCGAGCTATCCGAGCGCATCATGTCAAACCTCTGGCCATGGCTGGCGGTGGCAGGGCTTGGCGCCCTGCACGGGCTGAACCCTGCCACCGGCTGGATGTTTGCCGCCGCCTGGGGCGTGCAATCGCGCGACCGGACGCAAGCGCTGCGCGCCCTGGCGCCGATCGCCGCCGGGCACGCCGCATCGGTCGCGCTGGTGGCCGCCGCGGTAGCGCTCGGCATGGCGATGGATCGCATCGTGCTGCAAGCCCTGGCGGGCGTACTGCTGGCCGCCGTCGCGATATATCACCTGGCGGGCCGCAAAACCAGGCGGACGCGGACGCCGGCAGGTCATGCCGGGCTGGCGCTCTGGTCTTTCATGATGTCCACCGCGCACGGCGCCGGGTTGATGCTGGCGCCCGCGCTCATCCCGCTGTGCATGGCAGACGCGCCGGCGCGCGCGATCACCGCATCCGGCTCGCTGACGCTGGCGCTCGCCGCAGTGGGCGTCCACACGGCGGCAATGCTTGCCGTCACCGGCGTGATCGCCTCCGCGGTTTGCCGCGGCGTCGACGCCGGCGCGCGCTTACTGCGCCGCGCGGGTGAGGAAACTGGCGGAGCGTGAAGTACGCAGCAGCATCGCGAACACCATGACATGGGTCCAAAGCAAGAGGGGAACGCAGACAGTCGGGATAAACCAGGCAGCGCGAAGCGAAGCCGTCTCGATGCCTACGCCGATCGCGCCTTGGTAGTAGGCGAACAGCAGGTCGGCAAAACCCCACAGGCTGAACGCCCAGATCGCGATGCGCGCATAGCGGCCTGATCCCATCATCAAGGCCAGCCACGCCAACGCCATGGCAACAAGATCGCCGTACGCCGCGGGCGCGGCGAATCCCGCTCCGAGATTCGGATCGACGATGCCCGGCACGATGAAGGCCAGGCCTATGAACCGGAACAGATGCAGATGCAGAATCGGCCGTACCGCCGCGTGCAGGGGCAGCTCGCGTATGCGTGGCCAGACATAGCTGAGGCAAACTGCGCCCCACGCGAGCAGGCCGAACGTCACGCTCGCAGCAAAGGGAAGTAAGGTTGCAAGATTTCTGACGGGTTCCATACAAGCCTCCAGCAAAATGTTTTGCGACATGGACGGCAACGAACGACGCCTGACCTTGCGCCAGCGCCCATGCCCTGCCGTTGCATGTTGGCGCTGGAACATGACTTGCAAAGTGCAAGCATACACTTGCATTTTGCAAGTATTTTGGATAAAGTCAAGGAACCGAGAGCAAAAAAACGATTCCGCCCCATCGACCGTTATCCAGGAGCTTCCTTGCCACGCACCAAGCAGGGCGCCGCCCGCCCCCCAGACAACGCGGGCCCGGCTCAAAACGAGCATCGCCGCTCGATATGTCCGGTCGCCTGCACCTTGGACCTTGTTGGCGACAAGTGGACTCTGCTTGTCGTGCGAGACCTGATGAACGGCAAGTCGCATTTCAAGGAATTCCTTGCCTCGCCGGAGAAAATCGCGACCAATATCCTTGCCGAGCGGCTCACCCGGCTTGCTGACAACGGTCTGGTCGAACGCTACCCGTCCAGCGATATTGCCGGCAGAGAGGCCTATCACTTGACCGAGAAAGGACGTTCGCTGCGTGCCTTGATGGCCCAGATCAAGGCTTGGGGACTGGATCACATCGATGGCACTGAAGCGCGGATGGGGACGAACAACGAAAACTGATATTGTCCGCATCGCTTCAGCTATCTGTCCGGCGATTCGCCAGGCGGTGAACGCGCTCAATAGACAGCCTGGCTAAACCTCCTTCAGACCAAAACGCCACCACCATCGACCACGATCATCTGCCCGGTGGCAAACGCGTTGTTCATCAAATGAAGATAGGTCTGCGCGATATCGTCGGCCTCCCCGACCCGGCCAACCAGTAGCTGCTCGCCAACGCCACGATACATCGCTTCGCGTTCATTCTCGGGGATGTTGGACCACAGCGGCGTACGCACGAAACCGGGACTGACGAGATTAACCCGGAGCGGCGCGAGTTCGACCGCGAGCGCCCGCATCAAGCCTTCCATCGCACCGCAAATGCTCGCACCTGTCGTCCAGCCTTTCTGCGGCCGCGCGCTGGCGATGCCACCGGTGAGCACGATCGATCCGCCGCGCCGAATATTCGGCGCGGCCGCTTTCACTGCCGCAATCGCGCCAAACACGCGCACATCGAAAGCCGCGCGCACGGCGCTCATGTCGGTGCATGCCAGCTCACCAATGTGCAGGCTATCGCCGGCCGTATAGACCAGGTGATCGAAACTGCCGATTTTTGCGAACAGCTGGGCCACCGAAGCGGCATCGTTCAAGTCGGCAACCTGGCCGTCGGCGCGCGCACCGAGTTCCGAAACTGCCGCCGTAACCTTGTCCTGGCGCGAGGACGACACCACTACCGTTGCACCCTGCGCCAGTGCGGCGCGTGCGGTGGCAAGCCCGATTCCGGAGGTGCCGCCAAGTATCACAACTTTCTTGTTTTGCAGATGCATGATGAGCCTTTATTGGTTGCGTCAAACGACGTGCATAAATTATGATTAAATAGTCAAATTTGATAAACGACGATTTATTTATTTCACCCATAAATAGGATTTATGAATGGATCGCTTCGCCAGCATGTCGATCTTTGTCCGCGTCATCGAGCGCGGCAGTTTTGCCGCCGCCGCGGAAGGCAGCGGCATGACTGCGACGATGGTAGGCAACCACGTCCGCGCGCTCGAACGTTTGCTCGGCGCACGCCTCCTCAACCGCACCACCCGGCGGCAACACCTGACCGAAATCGGCCGCGGCTACTACGAACAGTGCGTCAGCATTCTGGCGCAGCTGCAGTCGGCGGAGATCGATGCACGCGATATGCGAGCACGGCCGCGCGGACGCCTGCGGATAAGCGCGCCAATCATCTATGCCACCTGCAAACTCGCACCGGCCATGAGGGAGTATCTCGATTGCTATCCCGATGTGCAGGTGGAGCTGGCGCTAAGCGATCGCGTGGTCGACCTTGCCGATGGAGGCTTCGATGCGGCGATCCGCGTCGGCTCCTTGCCGGATTCGAATCTGATCGCGCGGCCGTTGTCGTCTTCATCGCGCATTGCCTGCGCAGCGCCTGAGTATCTGTTAAAACACGGAACACCGGCGACGCCGAAGGATCTGGAAAACCACCATTGCCTCGCTTTCGGGTTTGACAGCGGCCCTGAACGCGACTGGCGTTTCATCCTCGCTGACGGCTCGCAACAGACGGTGCGCGTACCTGGCCGCCTTGACATCAGCGGCGGCCAGGCCCTGCGTGAAGCCGCTATCGCTGGTCTCGGCATCACCATGCTGCCCGAGATGATGCTGGAGCACGACATCGCCGAAGGGAGACTTATCCGATTGTTTGCCGACCTGCCGGCGCCGGCGTTTCCCGTGCATATTGTCTACCTGCCCGAACGTCAGCTCACGGCCAAGCTCGCCAGCTTTGTCGACTTCGTGACTGCGCGATTCGGCCCTCGTCCGAAGCAATAACGATAGCTTCATTTCATGCATCCAATATGCTGGAAGCTGTTGATCCGTGCGAATTGAAGCATCCGGCATGATGTCACGCCGTTGCATCCGATTCGGTGAGCGTCGGTAAATCGGCCTTTTATTTTTAATATGGCAACTAAAGATTTTGATAGCCGGTTTGGCCGCTGTGTAGTTCAATAGCGCAATGAATTTGCCGATACGCACACACGCCATTTAAATCGCCCGACCTATGGAGACCACCATGGACGACGACAACGGGAATGAAAGACAGGAAGTCACTTTCCAGACCCTGCTAAAGACACCGGCAATCGCCGTCAAGGACGTTTGCTGCCTGGGCAATTGCAAGCATAAAAGCTCCTCGGAATGGTCCTCCGCCACCCATCTGGTATTCCCCTATCGCGGCGTCTATGTACGCCATGTCGGCAGCGACACCGCCGTCGCCGAGGCCAACCAGGTTCTCTTCTTCAATGCCGGCCAGGAGTATCAGATCAGCCACCCGGTTAGCGGCGGCGACGGCTGCCTGTCGATCGCAATCGACGCCCCCTTGCTGCTGGAGCTGATGCCCGGGGAGCTGCTGGAAACGCGGGAGAAGCCTTTCTTCAAACGACAGCAGCAACGCATCGATCCGCGCGCCCAGGCGTTGGTTGCGCTGCTCAGGTACAGCTTGCGTAACGGCGTCATAGAATCGCTGGAAGCGGAGACCCTGATGTTCACGCTGGTGCGGCGGGCCATGGGACTGAACGCAAAGTACAGCTCCAGCGCCAGCCATGGACACCGCAAACTGGCCGAGAGAACCAAGCTGGTGCTGACCAGCGATCTCTCGCGGCGCTGGACGCTGGCCGAGATCGCGGCGGAAACCGGCGGTTCGCCGGTCTATCTGACCCAGGTATTCCAGCAGGTCGAAGGCATACCGCTGTATAAGTATCAGATGCAGCTGCGGTTAGCGCGCGCGCTCGACCTGATTCATCAATACGACGACCTGTCAGCCCTCGGCCTCGACCTCGGATTTTCCAGCCACAGCCATTTCAGCGCCGCCTTCCGCCAGTCCTTCGGCCGCTCGCCCTCCGCCTTCAAGCAAACCGCAACTCAACGCTAGCGCGTCCCGGCCGCGCAGGATTCTCGATCCATCGCATTTCACTAAAGAATCCGATAGTCGTCTTTTGCCCCGCGTAGTCCAATGCCTTACCCGGCCTTCGGGTATTTCAGGAGACTCACCATGAACGAACAAACCTGCGCCGCATGCGACTACAAACTCGACGACACCAGGATCCTGGTCAACATCGGCGGCAAGCCGGTCGAAGTCTGTTGCGAGGAATGCGCGACCAAACTGCGGGAAGCTGAAAAATCGGCCAAGGCGGCTACTCGGCAGCCCGGCAATAACTGATTGAAACCATAGAAAGCAGAAAGACATGACGATGCAAAAGCCAGCCTTGAGGCTAGTCCCGGCTAGGCTGGCTTTTTTTCAGAAGCGAGATCCATCATGATGAATTCCAAAGAAAAAGCGGAGCATTTCCACAAGCTGCACCGTCCTCGGGAGCCCTTGGTGCTGTTCAACATCTGGGATCCCGGCAGCGCAAAAGCCGTTGCGGCAAGCGGAGCCAAAGCGCTCGCGACGGGCAGCTATTCGGTAGCCAGCGCATACGGCTACGACGACGGCGAGAAAACTCCTCTCGATATCGTCATCGGCAACCTGCACAGAATCGTTCAGGCGACGGAGTTGCCGGTCACCGTCGACCTCGAAAGAGGCTACGGCGAAACGGCAAGCGGGGTCGCTGCATCGATAGAACGCAGCATCAGGGCCGGCGCCATCGGCTGCAATATAGAGGACAGCCTTCCAGGAAACGGGAAATTGCGCCCTGTCGAGGAACAGATGCAGAGGATCCGTCTGGCTCGCACTGCCGCCGACGACCAGAAACTCCCCTACTTCATCAATGTGCGCACCGATGTGTTCTTCCAGGGACTGCCGGCAGAACAGAATGAAGCGATGCTGGCCAGCGCCATCGAGCGCGCGCAGGCCTATGCCGAAGCCGGCGCCAATGGCATCTTCGTGCCCGGCCTGGCCGACGAAAAACTGATTGCCCGGCTGGCGGCTGCCTCGCCGCTTCCCCTCAACATCATGGTCAGTGAAAAAACGCCGTCGCTGAAAAACCTGGCGGACGCCGGCGTCGCGCGCCTCAGCTATGGTCCGGATCCTTATCTGCGCATGATGAAGGCGCTTGCGGCCGCAGCGAGGGATGCCATCTCCATCCAGCATTGACACAAAAAAACGCGCCGGGTGGGCAAAAAAAATTTGCCCACCTACCCACCGTTAGCCGACCTTGGTGAACTTCCAGCTTTGATTGCCGCCGCCATTGTCATCCCACAGCGTGATGGCGGAGACGTTCGTGCTGCCGTAGCTGGTCGGCGACGTGCCGGAATTATTGTCGTCGATCACGCGTCCGCTCTGCACGCCGCGAATGCCATAGCTGACGCCATCCGAGCGCGGCACCAGCGCGAACTGCTGGTTGGCGCCGCCATTGCCCTGCCAGATTTCCAGCGCCGTGCCGTTGGCGGTCTGCTGGCCGGTCACGTCCATCACCAGGCCGCTCTTGATATTCGTCAGCTGCCAGTAGCCGTTGCTGGCGATAGTCAGACGCCACTGCTGTTCCTGGCCGCCGCTGGCGGCGGCGATGCCAAGCCGGGTGCCGGCCGCGGTGCCGCCCTGGTAGCTCCCCAGCATCAGGCTGCTGATAGCGCTGGTGATGGTATAGACGCCATTGTTGACGAGGGCGGGAATGAAGCGCCATTGCTGGCTGAACGGCCATTGCTGCGTTGGATCGTCGGCGGCGTTGACCAAAATGTTGGCGACCGAGCCGGAAGATGAAATGGCAGTCGCGGATTTCGAGGCGCCGTTCACATCCAGCAGCAGCTGGCTCTGCTTGACCGCCAGGGTATAGACGCCGGTGCTGACGCCGGCCGCCTGCCAGCTCTGGTTGGCGCCGCCGTTAGCGCCATACAGAATGACCGACGAACCGGGCGTCGAACTGTTGTTAGCCACATCCAGCACCGTGCCGGTGCTGGCGTTGGCGATCTTCAGGTTGCCGTAGCTGTCGGTGGTCACCGTCCACCCTTGCGTCGCCGCCGCGCTCAGCGGCTGCAGGCCGGGATAGGTGTAGGCCGAACCGGCCACCGCCGGCAGCACGTCCAGGTACAGGCCGCTGTTGACGTTTTGCAGGAAATACGTTGCGTTGACAACCGGCGGCGGCACCGCGGCGGTGCTGACCGGGCTGGTGATGTTCTGCGGCAGCGCGCTGCTGCCATAGAAACTCAGGCTGCCCGCGCTGCCCTGCGTAAACTCAAACACCACGACCGCATTACTGCCGCTGTTGAGCCACACGCCAGGACAGTACAAGCGCTTCTGCGGACCGGCCGCGGTCCAGTAACGGCCGAGATTGTAGCCATTCACGAAGACATAGCCGGTACCCCAGGCCGACATGTCGATATACATGTCTTGCGGCGTCGCGATACTGATGCTGGCCTTGGCGAAGAAAGGCTGGCTGGCGGCAGGCGCCGCGGCGCTGAAGGCAAGCGCGCCGATCTGGCTGGCCGACAGCGGCGACAGCGCCATGCTCCAGTTACTCAGCGCAACGCCATTGGCGTAGACATTGCCGGACAAGCCCTTGCCCTCGGCATTCATCCCGCCTGCGCCGTAATTGACGCGGCCGAACGGCAGGCAGACTATCTGCAGCGTAGCGCTGGGCGCGGCGTTGCTGATCGTCAGCGAGGTGGTCGCCGCCAGCGCGCCATTGGCAACCGTGCTGAGCACCACGCCAGGCACCCGCGCGCCGTTCACAAAGACCAGGGCATAGTCGGGTGCGCGGTCAAAAGTGATCTTGATGCTGCCGCCGGCGGCCGGCAATGTCGTCTGGTAAACCGCGACGCCGGAGGGATAGACGCCGGCGCTGGCCGGCTGGTTCTTGTTGAGGGTCAGCGCCATCGCCTCCAGCGTTTGCGGCTGCGTGTTCTGGAGATTCAGGTTCAGGCCGGACAAGAAGCTGCTGAAAGTCAGCTGGCTGGCCGTCACCGCCGCTATGTCGCCATCATTGATATGGGCGATGCCGGCAGGCGCGCCGGCAAAAGGAACATTGTAGGAAGCATTGGCGACGTACGCCCCCTGGATCGGATAGAAGTTCGGATTAGCGGCGCCGGACTCCGACACCGGCGCACCGTAGTCATACGAAGTCATCGTTGGCTGGCAGGATGAATCGCTGACGCCGTTGGCGCCGGCGGTGAAGCCGAAATTGCTGCCGCCATGGGCAACATACAAAACAAAGGAGCATTTCGCAGTGGCGAGGGAAGTGACCTGATTGACGAAATCGCCCACGTGCACGGTCTGACTGCTGTCTCCCCAATGGCAAATCCAGCCCGGATAGCATTCCGCGCCAAACGCGCCGACGCCGTAATTGCTGGCGGCAGTCGCATAGTTGCCGGCCGAGGAGCCGTCCGCGGTCATGCCGTAGGCGGTATTGGCCGGCATGGTGATGCCGTTGTTCTTGAAGCCGCTGGCCCAGCCGTCGCAGACGCAGAATTTTTCCGCATAGCCGAATGCCGTCCATTGCTGCGCGATCGCGTTCGGATAGGTGCCGTCGTCGGGCGACCAGGAAGTGTATTCATTCTCCACCGCCACCAGCATGATGGGACCGCCCGCCGACAGCGTGCGCCCCTTGACCACGTTGTTGTACAGCGCTGAATTCCATTTATTGACCGCCGCCATGTAATTGGGAAAATTGCCGCGTATCTGCAGCTTGCCGGCACTGTCGCGGAACTGCGGATCGGCCAGCATGCGCGGCGGCAGGCCGCCGAAGTCCCATTCGGCGCAGACATAAGGACCGGGACGCAGCAATACCCACATGCCGTTCTGCCCGCACAGGTCGATGAAATGGCCAATATTCTTGTCGGTGGAAGTGAAATCGAAACTGCCGTCCGACAGCTCGTGGAAATTCCACATGACGTAGAGCGAGATCGTGTTGCAACCCAGGGCCTTGATCATCTTGATGCGATGGTCCCAATACTGGGACGGCACCCGCGCCGGATGGATTTCGCCGCCGAAGAACTGGAACGCAGATCCATCCATGAACCAGTTGCCGCTGCTGTTCCAGGATAGCGTATGACTGCCGCCGCTGGCGAACACGGCATTGCCTGTGCCGCCGGCTGCGGCAGCGAATGCCTTCGCAACCGGCGCATTGGATGAAGTGCTGTCGCTGCCGCCGACGCCACAAGCAGTCAGCAGCGGAGTCACCACGGCATAGCCCAGAAAATCTCGTCTTTTCATTGCAGGTCTCCTTTTTTTATCGTCACGACACTGCGCATGTCTTGCGACTGTAAAATCAATCTGCAGCATCGCCGAGGTAACAATCAAGCGCCCATGGCAATGCCGACACGCGGTCTCGATGACTCCAGATAGTAGTCAGGGTGCGGCAATCAATCCAATGAATTTTTACAGCGCACGAATACCGGTTTCGGCATCGTTGCCGGTTGCGTTGCAACAAACGAGATCAGGCACGGGCTCAGCTGAGGCCGCATGCGACCTTGTATTTCCGGCCCAGCGAGTCGCACAGAAAACCGGCGTCGTAGACCATGCCCTGAAGATCAGGCTTGCCCTTGAACAGCATGATGGTATTGGTTTTGCGCGGCTTGCTCAGGACGAAAGTCTGCCCGGCGTAAGTTGTGCTGCTGGCTGAGCCGTAGGTCGAACTGCCTGAGCTTTTAACGCTGGCGTCGGTCTCGGTGTAGGCCGGCGTCGTGAAGCTGCTGCGTTGCTCGCGCGCCTGCGCATCGATGATCACAAAATGCGTGAAGCCGTTCTTGAGCGTGAGTTCGGCGCTGCGCAGCAGGGCCATTTCTTCGGCTTGTTCGCTCGGCGTGTAAGCGTTGCCGCGGAATGAAACGCTGAAAACATTGGCATCCAGCTGGGTTTCGCCGAAGCCGCCGCCCAGTCCTCGGGGCTGATAGCTGGATGCGCAGCCGGTGAGCAAGGCGACGATGGAAATGAAAGTAGTGAAAGTAATGAAACGCATGATTGAAACTCCTGATTAATTTGATGCTGCATGATGTTGCTTGAAGTGACTGACAAACTGAGCCACTGACTATTTATTCAATCTGGCGCCGGGCGGGCCATACAGCGCCCGGCCCTAGCCGATGATCAATCCAGGTAAACCCGTACGCCGGTAGACATGACGTTGTTCAGCATCCCTGCCTGGCCGAACTGCGCATCGTAGTTGGCGTACCAGCCCCAGCGGCGGCTGACGTCGGTAGCGATGCCGATGCCCAGCCAGCCTGTATTGCGCGCCAGGCCGATGCCGCGCACCAGTACGTCCGTCCCTGCCGCGCCGTTGTAGGCTGCGGAAAAATCCAGCTTGCCGCTGCCGAATGCGCGCTGCCAGGCCGCGTACATTTGCAGATTGCTTTTGCCGGCAAACCAGTTGAGCTCCGACTTGGCGCGTACGCCCAGGAGGCTGGCGGTTTGCTGGTAAGTTTGGCTATCCGCGCGCAAGCCCAACGGCCCGCCGCTTTCGCTGAAGCCGCCGCGCTTCACGCGGTCATACGACAAGCCGGCGAACGGCGTCATGCTGGTTTCTTCGGAGAGCGGCAGTTCAAAGCCGCTTTCGACATACCCCGACAAGACACTGTCGGTATGGCGCGCAGTCAGTTCGTCTGTTTCTGATCCAACCAAGGCGGTACGGCTGACGCGGCTGTCGACCGTCGCCATGCCGGCGCGTCCGCTGACGTAGGCTTGCTTGTCGCCGGCGGCAAACGCATGGCGTCCGTACAGGGACACGCCGATGTTCTGGCTTTTCGACTGGCCGCCGAAGCGGTCGAAACTGGCTTTGCTGTCGGAATAGGCCAGCGCCGCGCCGACGATGGTCCTCTCATTCAAGCGCGTGTCGACGCCGAACTGGCCGCCCCACAGCGAAGTATCCGCGCTGGCATAGCCGTCCTGCGCCAGCTTGCCGGCGCTGCCCATGCCGCTGGCCCAGAAGCCGGTGGTTGCAGCACTGCCTGCCTCGCCGTCACCCAGCTGCGCCAGGCGATTCGACAAGTCGCGGTTCACCGCTTGCGATTGCTGGAAGGTCAGCGCTTGCGCCGAGCCATGAATCTGTCCCGACAAGCTGTCCAGTACGTTCGCTGCCGCCGCCAGAGTGCCGGTATGCTGCAAAGATGCGACGCTCTCCAGGAAGCTTTCATGGCCGCCGGTGCTGCCGCTGGCAACCAGATCGTCTGCGGCATGCAATACCTTTTCAATATTCCCTGCGGCGTTACCACGCGTAGCGTCGCCGCGGAAAGCCTGGGCGGCAACCTGCTCCAGGTTTTTGCGCTGGATGGTCATATCGACTTCATGCTTGCCGTACTCCAGGCTGGCGTTAAGCAAAGGATGATCCGAAACCGCCACGACCTTGTTATCGTTATCTTTGAAACTCACTCCCCGATTAAACGTTCCCGCGATTCCTTGGGTCGCGCTCAAAACCCTATCCTTGCTGCCTTGCGCAGTAACGTAACCGAACGACGCCTGGTTCTGCGGCGGGGTCAGCACCAGGTCGCCGGCCAGCACGGCCTTGCCGTCTATCAGCAAGGGCGCATGCATCTGCTTTTCCACGGTAGCATGCTTGGTCGACAAATAGTCGCCGCCGATCCGCATGCCTTTGCCAGTCACGCTGAGCGTGCCGGCAAGAATATTGACGCTGCCGCCGACCCGGCCGCCATCAGCGTGCAAAGTGCCCGACGAGGTCATTTCTACGCCGGAACGCAGCGAGCCAGTGATACTCAGAACGCCTTCCTTGACTTGGCTCACGCCCGCATAGGTGTTTTGTCCCGACAGTGTCAGCGTGCCAGTCCCGCGCTTGATCAAGCCGGCGTTGCCAGCGATATCGTTGCTGAATACCGAGCTGACATCATTGAAATCAATGACGACGTTATTGCTCAACGCCAGTTTCTCATCGAACAAGGCTGGTCCGTTAACCGCTTTACCGGCGTTAAGCAAACCCCAGCCGTAGATTTTAGGATCGCCCATATCGGTAGCGGTCGACAAAAGGGTCTGTCGCAGCAAGCTTCCCGTCATCCATGGATAAGCCTGCTGCACCAGGGCCGCCGCGCCTGCCACGGCTGGCGCGGCAAATGAAGTACCATTCTGACGATATTTTCCCGTGACAGAGTTGAAATCTCCCGGCGCGGCCAGACACCAACTTGCCGCGTCGCCACAGCGATTGGCGTACCAGGAAATCCGGCCCTTCTCCGGCCCTTCCGCATTGACTGCAGTAACGGCCAGCCAGCCCTCTTCCAAGCTCTTGTCTATTGCAGGCAGACCGGGGTGAGTACCGGGATTAAGCTGTTTGTCATTACCGGTGGCCCAGACAAACAGCATGCCCCGCTTGACATAGTCGCGGAACATGGCCACCCGCTTGCGATCTTCCTCATTCGCCTTGCTGATGTCTCCTGACGCCAGCGACAGATTGACGATGCGTACGTCTTTTTCCAGGAAGTCGTCAAACATCTCTGTGCTGATCCGTGCCTGTTCAGTCTCGCCGGCGGGGCCTCCTACTGCGCCAAGCATGGAAACGCCAGGGGCAACGCTGCCGCCCAGCACTTCGGCCACCCGTGTGCCGTGCGTGCTGCCGTTGCCCTTGCCGCCGGTTTCGTAACAGCGGGTCTTGATGCGGTCCCCCATCTGATCAGGCCAAGCGGCAAAATCGCTGTCGACGATGCCGACGGTCACGCCCTGCCCTGTATACCCCTTGGCATGCGCCTGCTTGATCCTGGTCATGTTTTCGGCATCGAAGCTCATGCGCGGCGTGGTCGTCACAGGCGTTGTCGTTACCACCGGCGTCGTCACTGGCGTGGTCACCGCCGGTGTGGTTGTGAGTGGCGTTGGCGTTACTGGAACGATCACTGCCGGCGTCGTGGTCAGCGGCTTCGGCGTCAGCGGCATGCCCTTGCCGGCGACCGACGACGGCCTGGATGGATTCTGGCTGCCGCCGCCACCGCAACCGATGAGGAGAAGGGAAACGGCGATGCATGACGCGTCTTTTTTTGTAAACAACATAATTCGCTTTCTAAAAAATACAGCGCAAAAATTGCGGCACACATCCTCCCCGCCAATGGGAAAACGGTAGAATCCTTCGCTGCTGGAGTTGAACGGCGGGCGGCACTCAGGCCACGCCGATGAAATGAAAATCTCAAAAAATCAGCCGCGCCCGGCATGCAGACATGTGGCGCGATGTGATGGCGATCAGTATGGATGGCTTTCCCATCCGCTCAAAACCAGTAACTATTGATGAAAGCGATAGATCGCCGGACAGCCTTGCGCCATGCCGCTTTCCTTCGCCAGACGCCTATCCGGTACAGGATCGCAAGCGTCGAAAATGAATTTATTTTCCGACAATATTTTTACCTTTTAATCCGCCATTGAAATCAGCCGCACGCACAGTTATCGCGATAAAATCCAAAGGCGAAATGGTCCCAGGCGCGCACTAGCCGCGTCTGCGAAAACAAAGACAAATCAATGAAGGGAGCGACAGAGCGTGCAACACATATCGGAAGCATTGGTCGCCTTTGCCGCTGTCGCCACGGCCGGCTCTTTCAGCGCGGCAGGCCGGCAGCTGGGCAAGAGCCAGTCCACCATCAGTTCCTCGATCGCCTACCTGGAAATCGATCTCGGCGTCACCCTGTTCGACCGTTCCACGCGCAAGCCGACGCTGACGGAACAAGGTCACATCATCCTGCGCAACGTGCAGGAAATATTTGCCGCCGCCGACCGCCTCGACAAGACCGTCAGCCAGCTGGTCGACGGTCTGGAGGGAAAGCTGAGCATTGCGCTGTCCGACCTCTATCAATCCGAGCGCTATGAGAGCGTCCTGCTGGAATTCGAAAAGCGTTATCCGGGCGTCGATTTCGAATGCCAGATCGCCGAGAGCGACGACCTTGTGCACCTGGTGCAAAGCGGACGGGTGCATTTCGGCCTGGTTCCGACGCAAGCCGCCTATCCTTCCGACGTCGCCTCGCAGACCCTCAGCGAGCACTCCGACATAGGCTTGTTCGTCGCCCGCAGCCATCCGCTGGCAAGCATGCGCTCCATCAACCGCGCGACGCTGGATGATTTCCGCGAAATCCGGCTGGATCCGGTCGCCAGGAATCCGGCCGCGGTAAGCGGCCGCTACTGGTCGTCCAGCAGTTATTTCATCGTGCTGGAGATGGCAGAGCTTGGCGTCGGCTGGGCCGCCATTCCACGCTGGCTGGTCAAGCGCTTTTCCGGCGGCACCTTGCAGGAACTGAAGACGCCTGGCTGGCCCAAGCAAATCGTGATCGACGCCATCTGGTCGCGGCAGCGCCCGCTCGGCCCGGCCGGCACCTGGCTGCTCTCCGCCCTGACCTGATCCGGCTCACGGCACGTCGGCGCTCAGGCCAAGGCGGGCTGCTGCTGGGTCACGCAGTGGATGCCGCCGCCGTTTTCGCAGATACGGTCGACGTTGACCTGGACGATTTTACGGCCGGGATACAGGCCAGACAGCGTCCTGGCCGCCGCCATGTCCGCCTGCGCGTCGCCGAACTGCGGCATGATCACCGCGCCGTTGCAGACGTAGTAATTCACATAGCCGTTAAAGAAATCATCCTGATCCGACCTGCTGGTTCGCGAGCGGCGCATCGTCACCACCTCGATTTGCCGTCCGCGCGCATCGGTTGACGCCTTCAGCTGTGCGACCGCGTTTTCGGCCATGCGCGCTTCCTCGCTGCGGTCGCCCTCAGGCATCAATTCAACCAGCGCCAGCCCCGGCCGGATGAAACGCGCCAGGCCGTCGATATGGCCGTCGGTAATATCCTGCCCGCGGATCCCAGGCAGCCAGATGACCTTGCTGGTCCCCAGCGCGGCATGCAGGCGGCTTTCCAGCTGCCTCTTGCTGAGCCCCGGATTGCGGTTGTCATTGAGCAGCGAGCTCTCGGTGGTAAGCACGGTGCCGTCGCCATCGACCTCGATCGCGCCGCCTTCGCTCACCAATCCTGCGCGCCACCTTGGAATATGCTGGCGTTCAGCGATCCTGGCGGCAATCCTGGCGTCCTCTACGTGCCGCTGCTTATCACCCCAGCCATTGAAGTTAAGATCCACCAGCACTTCCGCGCCTTGCCCATCCACCGCAAAGATCGGACAGGAATCGCGCGCCCACATATCGTCTACCGCCACAGGCAGCACCTTGACCGCCGGACCGCATAGACGCTGTGCGTTGCCGACCTGCGCGGGCCGCGCTAGCATGAATACTTCTTCGCATTGCGCGATGGCCGCCGCCAACTCGGCCAGGTTGCGGCGCACCAGCGCCAGATAGCTTTCGTCGCCGTAGCTTGCGGTGAGCTCAGGCCATTGCATCCAGGTCCGCAGGTGCGGCGCGGATTCTTCCAGCATGCGCAAGAAACCGGCCGCCTCGCTTGCATCAGATTTGAGTAAATGACGCGCTGTCGTCATGATAGAAACTCCACATAGGTCCGTCAGGTTACGCCGCGCAAACATTGCTACGGCGTGCTGGCGACCATTATGCGGAGCTCCCCGCGTTACTCAAAATGAGTAACTATTGACAGGATCGATAGATGAGATGAGAGACGCATCCCTGATGACTTGCGCTAAACCGGCTTGCGCCAGACGCTCGCCAGCCATGGCTGCTGCTCGCGCGGCAGACCGTCAGGCCGGTAGTAATGCTCAAGCTCGACGAAGCCGGCCGCCGCCATGAAGCCTTGCCAAGCGGCGAGGTCATGATAGCTGCCGTAGCGGCCGTGATTCCAGCCTTCGTCATTGTTGCCGCGCGGGTTGGAACTGAACAGCACGCCGCCAGGCTTGAGCGTGGCGTGGAACTGATTCAGGACGCGCGGCAGTTCCTGGCTGGGGATGTGAAACAGCGCAGCGTTGGCGAAGATGCCGTCGAAGCGGCCGTCGGGAAGATCGAGATGGAGGAAATCCTGATGCCAGACTTCGCAGCCGCTGTCCGCGCGCGCCATTTCCACGAAACGGACAGCGCCTTCGACGCCGATGGCAGTGTGGCCGAGCTTGCTGAAGGTGCGCAAATCGCGGCCGGGACCGCAGCCGACATCCAGGATGGCGAACGGCGCCGTACCGTTGATGTGGCGCAGCAAGGCCGCGATATTCTGGCTGACGTCGTGGTCGCGCGTGCCTTCGCGGAAATCTTCGGCGCGCAGGTTGTAATGCTCCAGCGTGAGAGCGGCGATTTTTTCCAGGTCGGCGGGCAAGAGGTTCATGGGACGTACTGTAGCGCATCCGGCCTGGATGCGTCCAGCGGTCATACCTGCGTTCACGCTGCAGAATCGGCGCTCCCGCTGGACTCGAAGACGATATACTCGCCGTCTTCGCCCATGCCTCTGCCGGTTTCAGCAAATCCGCTGGCGCGATAGAAAGCCGCCGCCGCGTGATTCCGCAACAGGCATTTCAGTACATAACGTTGCTCGGGCCAGCCGGGAAGAGCAGCCAGCAGAGCACGGCCGACTCCCCTCCTCTGCTGGCCGGCGCCGACATACAGATGATGGATGAAATGATCCGCCGCCCAGACCGAGATGAAGCCGGCCAGCGCGCCTTGTTCATCCTGCGCAAGCAGGATGGTTTCGCCTTGGGTCTGCTGCTGCAGATCCTCCAGGCAAAAGGTGGAGGTCGCCAGCCAGGTGTAGGTCTGGCGGCGTGAGGCCAGGAACAGGTCTTGCAGTGCCGGCTGATCGTCAGCGGTGGCAAGGCGTACGGTAATCAGCATGCCGATCCATCCTTCCATGAAATCGTTTGATGCATCAAGCAGCCAGTTTTGGCGGCGAAAAACGCAACACGGCAGTCTACCGCAGTTGAATAATCCATGGCGTTTTGCGCAGAAAATCTTGCAACGGGCTATATGCGAATCGGCAGGAAACGTAAAACATACATCAATGGCACGCAAAGAAAAATAGCCATGGCGCTGCTGGCGGCGCTCCAGCCTAACGCGTAATGATAGTCGCCCGGAATGGCGTGCAGGGACAAGGCAATACCGCGCACCAGCCCCAGGAAAATGAAATGTGCAGGGAAAATGATCAGCGTATTTTCCGAAAGCCAGTTGGCTATCCTCGATGCCGGCAGCAGTTTTGCGATTGACAACACCGCGGCGATTCCCAGCAGCGAAGTCGGCAGGTAGAGCGCCGGCCGCATGCCGAAATACATCGTGGCCAGATCGACCCGGTCGTTAAACGAACCGGCCCAGACCAGCAGCGCCGATGCAACCAGGCCAAGCAGGATCAGCTGCGTAATCCCGGTCCTGCTGAACCAGGCATTCTCGCGGGCCAGCTGCCCGAGCGCATAAAAAGACAGTGCTGCCCACATACTGTCCAATCCAAGCAGCAGCCGGTAGGACGGCTGATTGCAGAGTATCGTGACGGCCATCCCGAGCGCGACGAAGCAGCAAGCCGCGGCCGGCGCCGTCAGCAGCTTGCGCGCAGCCTGGTACACGATGGCGGTCAGGATCAGGCAAGGAAAAAACCACAGCGGCGGATCGATATAAAGATCAGGCTCCAGGCCGGTCAGCAAGCCTGTCAGGGGCTGATACCAGGCGCGGCCGAGGGACAATGCGGCTTTTTCACCTATATTGCGGGTTAGCAGCCAGTAGCCGAAGGCGAAGCAGAAAAAGAAAAGATACGGTACGGCCAAGGCGCGGAGTGTCTTTTTTACATTGCCTTGAACGGCCTGCTGCAGCTTGTCCGGCTTGAGCAAAAAACCTGAGATGAAAAAAAACAGCGGCACGTGAAAACTGAATATCAGGCGCACCAGGCAGTCCGGCAGGCCTTTGCTGTGGCCGACAACCACCAGGACGATGCCGATCGCCTTGGCGTTGTCGATGAATACATGACGATCAGACGAAGTCTTGATGGACGAACGATGATCGTGCATCGGGAAAATCTTCATCTAAATGGCGGCAGGAAACGGCAATTCCGCATCCGGTTTGGCAGCCAGGATCACACGCTTGAATTCAGACTGGATCCGCGCCAGCGCCTGCTCCGATTCCGCCTCAAAGCGCATCACGACCACCGGCGTGGTATTGGATGAACGCGCCAGGCCGAAACCATCGGCGTATTCAACGCG
>NZ_JBWKVC010000010.1:0-222140 GCF_059421505.1 Collimonas sp. GW821-FHT02H07 | reverse complement strand
GACGTCATCGACTACGACGAACGTCCCGCCAACGGTTTCGACCTGCGCGCCGAAGCCTGGCTGCCGGCCATGCCCAGTCTGGGCGGCAAGCTGATGTATGAGCAGTATTTCGGCAGCGATGTCGGCCTGGCCGGCATCACCAACCGTCAGAGCAATCCGAAAGCCTGGACCCTGGGCGTGAACTACACGCCGATCCCGATGCTGACCCTCGGTCTTGATCACAAGCGCGGCGGCGGCGCCGGCGATACCCGGGTCGGCCTACAGCTCAACTATGCGCTGGGCCAGTCCTGGTCCAGCCAGACCGACGCTTCCAAGGTTGCGCAGCGCCGCAGCGTCGCCGGCAGCCGTTACGACCTGGTGGAGCGCAACAACAATATCGTTTTGGAATACCGCAAACAGCAGATGGTGAAATTGGAATTGCCGAAAGAAATCGTCGGCAAGAGCAACAAGACTCTCGCGCTGGCTTACACGGTTGAGGCCAAGCACGGCATACAACGCATGGACTGGCAGCATGCCGATCTGAGCGCCGCCGGCGGCAGCGTCAACCATATGGGCAACAATCAGTTCCAGATCACCCTGCCGGCTTACCAGACAGACGGCAGCAACGTCTATCCGATCAGCGCCACCGCCACTGACACCAAGGGCAATTCCGGCTCGGCATCGAGCATCGTCCGGGTCAATGCGCCTGACGTCAGCGCCAGCAACAGCGTCGTCACGGCGACGCCGACGGCCATCCCGGCGGATGGCAAGAGTAACGCCGTGGTCAAGATCGAGCTGCGCGATGAAGACAATAACGCCATTGCCGGCATGACAGCCGACCTGCTTGCCCCCTTGACCGAAACCTTGCAAAACAGCCAGGTGCTCGCGCCAAACCTGCCGATGCAGCCGGCAACCATCTCCGCGCTGCAGGAAACCTCCGCCGGCATCTATGAAGCCGTGGTGATCGCCGGTACCCGCGTCGGCAGCATCGTGGTCGCCCCGGTCTTTCGGGAAGTCGCCCTGACGCCAGTCACTATCACTACAGGCGCCGACGCCGCCAGCGCCCACATCGCCGACGATGCGATGACCGTCACCGTGGACAACAGTATTGCCAACCAGACGGCCGCCAACCAGGTCCGCGCCATCGTCACCGATGCCGGCGGCAATCCTCTGGCGGGCTTGCCGGTGACTTTTACCCTTGGCGGTTCGGCGCAGGTCGCGGCCGGCTCCTCATTGACGCCGGTCACCGATGGCAACGGCGCCGTTGTTATCCGCTTTACCGATGCCGTGGCGGAAGCTGTGACAGTCAACGCCACGTTAGCCAATGGCAGCAGCGCTCAGGCTGCAGCCCAATTCGTGGCCGACACCGGTACCGCCCAGATCGGCAGCGGCGACCTGACGGTGGATAAAACCACGGTCGTGGCCAACAATACCGATGCAGCGACCTTCGCAGCCATCGTCAAGGACGCCAACGGCAACATCGTGCCGAACATCAGCGTCAGCTGGGCCACCGATCGCGGCAACCTGTCCGCAGCCAGCAGCCCTACCGACGCCAACGGTCGCGCCACGATCAGCCTCACCGGCACCATTGTTGGCGTTGCTCAGGTCACGACCGCTGTGAATGCCGGCGCGGCAGTGAATGCGCCCGTTGTCAATTTCATCGCTGACGGCAGCAGCGGCCGCATCGGCGGCGGCGACCTGACGGTGGATAAAACCACGGTCATTACCAACAACACCGATGCGGCCACCTACAGTGTCATCGTCAAGGATGCCAATGACAACGTCGTACCGAACATCAGTGTCAGCTGGGCCACCGACCGCGGCAACCTGTCCGCGGCCAGCAGCACCAGCGATGCGAACGGTCTGGCCACGATCCGTTTGACCGGCACCATTGTTGGCGTTGCTCAGGTGACGGCTGCTGTAAATGCGGGCGCGGCAGTGAATGCGCCCGTTGTCAATTTCATCGCTGACAGCAGCAGCGGCGGCATCGGCAGCGGCGACCTGACGGTCGATAAAACCACGGTCGTTGCCAACAATACCGATGCAGCGATCTTCACGGCTATCGTCAAGGACGCCAATGGCAACATCGTGCCGAACATCAGTGTCAGCTGGGCCACCGATCGCGGCAACTTGTCCGCAGCCAGCAGCTCTACCGACGCCAACGGCCGCGCCACGATCAGCCTCACCGGCGCCATTGCCGGTATCGCGCAAGTCACGGCCAAGGTAGGCGCGTCGGCGCCGGTCAATGCACCGGCCGTGACGTTCACGGCAGACGGCAGCAGCGGCAGCATCGGCAGCGGCGACCTGACGGTCGATAAAACCACGGTCGTGGCCAACAATACCGATGCAGCGACCTTCACAGCCGTCGTCAAGGACGCCAACGGCAACGTCGTGCCGAACATCAGCGTCAGCTGGGCCACCGATCGCGGCAATCTGTCCGCAGCCAGCAGCTCTACCGACGCCAACGGCCGCGCCACGATCAGCCTCACCGGCACCATTGTTGGCGTTGCTCAGGTGACGGCCAAGGTAGGCGCATCGGCGCCGGTCAATGCACCGGCCGTGACGTTCACGGCAGACAGCAGCAGCGGCGGTATCGGCAGCGGCGACCTGACGGTCGATAAAACCACGGTCGTTGCCAACAATACCGATGCAGCGACCTTCACGGCCATCGTCAAGGATGCCAACGGCAACCTGGTGCCCAATATCAGCGTGACCTGGTCCACCAATCTCGGCACCCTGTCGAGCGTAAGCAGCAACACTGACGCCAACGGTAGCGCCACGGTCATCCTCAGAGGCGCGGCAGTGGGTACGTCGCAAGTGACGGCTGCCGTCAATGCCAATGCAGCAAAAAATGCCCCAGCGGTGAACTTTGTGGCGGATGCAGCGACTGCCGCCATCACGGCGATTGCCTCCTCGAAAACCAAGATCACGGGAACTGGCGAGGAAATCAATACGGTGAATGCCACGGTGGCCGATGCCTTAGGCAATCCGATTGGCGGTGCTACAGTCAACTGGTCAAGCAATCTGGGTAACTTGAGCGGCGCGACGTCCGTCACAGATGCTAACGGTAAGGCCACTATCGACCTGACCGCCATCTTGACGGCGACATCCAATGCCACTGCCAACGTAACAGCCACAATCAACGGCAGTAGCCAAAGCAGTCCAACGCAAGTTCGTGCGGTGATTCAAGCCGGCACCAGGTATTACTGGACCATGCTCAGCGACCACGGCACCACGGCGGAAGCAACCGCCAATACCAACTGCAGCATCTACGGCGGTGGTGCGGTCGCCAACTTGGCAGATCTGGCTGCATTTAAGACGGCAAATGGAGATTTCGCAAGCATGTCAGTTAGCGCTGAGTATTTAAACTACTGGTATTACCTTGGCGGCACATGGGGAACGACGTCGGGTGACTTCCATTCTAGCGGTGGTACTGGTCCCGGTGATACGCAAGCGGGCGGAGGCAGTGGCGGTGCATATGTGTGCACTAGATAAGCAGCCGGCCGCAGAGGGTTTGAAACGCACTGAACTAAAAATCTGACACGAATGTGCCCGATGCTTAGGCATGTATGCGATAAATAGCAATCATTGATAGCATGACTAGCTAGCGCAAAATCCCCCTCGCCAATAACATTAGCGAGGGGGATTTTTTATGAGTTATGGATTCTAGCAATGCGATATGAAAAAAATGCCGTCTTTTTTAAACGGCATTTTTTGACGATATAGCGGTTGTTTGTTTATTTGTTCACACCACCCTAAGCCGGCACCAGCAGGGCCAGGTGCTCCGGCTCCAGGTAGCACCATTCTCCCAATTCCAGCTTCAGCGCGTCGAGCGTCAGGCCGCCGATGGCGGTGCGGCGCAAGGCGGTGCAATGGTTGCCGGCGGCGACCAGCATGCGCTTGACCTGATGGTATTTACCCTGTTCCAGCACGATCTCGATTTCATGCGTACCCAGCATGCGGCAGCTGACGGCCGCCAGGGCTTGCGGCTCATCATGCAGCTTGACGCCGGCCAGCAGGCTTTGCACCAGCTCCTCGGTCACAGGTTCATGCGTGGTGGCGACATACAGCTTGGGCACGTGGCGCTTGGGCGAGGACTGGGCGTGGATGAAGCTGCCGTCGTCCGACATCAGCAGCAGGCCGGTGGTGTCGTGGTCGAGACGGCCGACCGGCTGCACGTCGCGCCAGCTGAATTGCTCCGGCAGGATGCTCAGCACGCCGGGATGGTGGCTGGGTTTGCGCGAGCACTCGATATCGCTGGGTTTGTTGAGCACGATATAGACGTGCTCGCGGTAGGTCCATTCTTCTTCGAACAGGGTGAACACCAGGCCGTCGGTGTCGGGCGTGGATTTATAGTCGGTCACGACTGTGCCGTTGATGGCGACTTCGCCATCTTCAATTAACTCGCGGCAATATTTTCGGCTGCCGAAACCCTGCGATTGCAGGATCCGGTCTAAGGTCAGTTTAGGCATGGCGGCAATGTAGCAGAACGACGCCGGGACGGGAAGCGGGAGCGGCCTTGATTTTTTATGTTCCTTACTATAATGTAAGGAATGATGAAACGGAAAGGAGCAATATGGCTACCGCTACCATGACCTCCAAAGGTCAAATTACGATACCTGCCGCGGTGCGGCTTGCGCTCGGCCTGGATACCGGGAGCCGGGTCGAGTTTGTCGAAATCGAGAATGGCCAGTATGCATTGGTCGCCGCCACCGAAACGGTGCAATCCCTGAAAGGAATGCTGCGCAAACCTGCCGCGGCGGTCAGCATCGAACAGATGAATCAGGCTATCGCCCAGCGCGGGGCCGGTAAACGATGATAGGACTGGATACCAATGTACTGGTGCGCTATATCGCGCAAGACGATCCTAAGCAGTCGCCCAAGGCGACGGCGCTGATCGAATCGCTGTCCGATGCGGATCCGGGATTCGTCAGCCTGGTCGCGCTGGTGGAGCTGGTGTGGGTGATGCAAGGATGCTATCAGGCCAGCAAGGATGAAACCGTGTCGATACTGGAGAAGCTATTGCGAGTAAGGAGTTTCAAAGTCGAGAATGCAGAAATTGTCCTGCGGGCGCTGCATGTCTATGCACACTCGAATGCCGACTTTGCAGACTGCCTCATTGAGCGTTCGGCGGCTTATGCTAGCTGCAGGCAGACCATGACTTTTGACAGCAAGGCGGCAAAAAGCGCCGGTATGCAGCTTATCGGATGACTGGCAGAATAATGCAACCTCCGGCAACCAGATCCTGGCCGCCGGAGGTTCGTTAGTTATGCCTGTTGCTTGGCGGCGTTCAGCTTGGCATAAGCAGCCAGCAAGCGCTGATGCATTTCACAGCCTTCCAGGTTGAGGCCAGGCGCATTCAGGCCGAAGAAGCGTTGTTCACGGCTCAGCAGAGCTTTAGCCTGTTGCAGCGTCGCCGCGCCATACAGATGTTGCAACGACTCTGCATAAGCAGCGGCATCGCCCAGGCCGATCAGGCTTTCGATGCAGCGATACACCAGCTGGCGTTCAACGCTGATCTGGTTGAAATGGCGGATCCAGTCGCAGCCTTCGCGCACTGCGTCGAGATCGCCGATGGCCAGCGCCAGCAGGGTTTTCAGTTCACCGACACGCAATTCCTTCCAGAGCGAGCCGGCATCGGCGGCGAGGCCGATCAGGGCAGCCACCGGACGCTGGTCGGCCAGGCCCAGTTCATTCAATCTCTCCAGCAGGTCGGCGCATTCGTCATCGTCCAGATCGGTCAGGTACAGGATCGGTTCGCGGATATCGTTGCCGACGCCGCTGTTGTCCCATTCCAGGTCTTCCACCGGATAGATGTCGGACATGCCGGGCACCAGGATGCGGCAGGCGTATACGCCCAGGTGGCTGAAATCGGCGACATAGATATCGTGGCCGGTGGCGTGGATGGCGGCTACCGACCAGGCGTAGTCTTCGGCGGTGGTGTGGCTGAAGTTCCAGTCGCTGAATGCGAAGTCCGGCGTGGCGCGCAGGAAGCTCCAGCTGATGATGCCGCTGGAATCGACGAAATGGATTTCCAGGTTTTCCGGCTGGGCGATGTCTTCCAGGTCGAAACTCGGCTCAGGAAAGCCGTCCAGCGAGGCGTCTTTCACCAGGATGCCGAAACCGGCGGCGCGCAATTCGCGGATGCCGGCGGCGATGCACGGATAGCGGGCGAGCACTTCTTCCGGCACGTCCGGCAGGCACAGGCCTTCCTTGATGATGCGGAACTTGACGTCGCGTTCGAAGATTTCCGAGAGGGCCTGGGTGCGTGCTTCGGCAGCGGTGTTGCCGGCCGACATGCCATTGCTCAGGTACAGGTTGCCGATGATGTTGGCCGGGAACCAGACCGTGGCGCCGTCGCGCTCGCGCAGGTAGGGAAGCGCGCAGATGCCGCGTTCTTCGTTGCCTGAGTTGTAATCGACCAGGGTAGTCGCGTCGACCGTGCCTTCCGGGTTGTAGAACTTTTGCAGCTCCGGCGTCAGCAAGCCTGCCGGCCAGTTTTCATCGTCGTCGTTGATTGTGTGATTGCCCGCAACCACCTCAGCGCACAATTACTCCCTTACCTCATGGTGGCGGAAGCACTCGACGCAATGGTCGTTGACCATGCCGATCGCTTGCATGTAGGCGTAAATGATGGTGGAACCGACGAATTTGAAGCCGCGCTTGGCCAGATCCTTGGAAATCCGGTCTGACAACGGGGTTTTGGCGGGATTGCCGCCCAGTAGTGTCCACTGGTTCTGGATCGGTGCGCCATCGACGAAGGCCCACAGATAGGGATCGAGCCCGCCCAGTTCCGCCTGCAGGCGCAGATAGGCCTGGGCGTTGCTGATGGCGGCGGCCACCTTGAGGCGGTTGCGGACGATGCCGGCGTCGGCCAGCAGCGCGGCGACCTTGTCCTGGTCGTAGCGGGCGATCTTCTTGGCGTTCCAGCCGTCGAATGCGCGCCAGTAGTTCTCGCGCTTGTTGAGGATGGTTTCCCAGCTGAGGCCTGCCTGCGCCCCTTCCAGGTTCAGCATTTCGAACAGGCGCACTTCGTCGTGGCAGGGCTGGCCCCATTCTTCGTCGTGGTAGGCCAGATAGCGTGGATTGGCGGGATTGGCCCAGGCGCAGCGGGTAATCGACTTGGACTTGGTCATGGCGGGCTGGCAGGAGAAACGCCTGGCGTTCCCCGAAGTTGAATTACGCACATGCTACCGCACAAAATCATCTGTTGCGGCGAAGGCGGATGCCGGCGGTTCCTGCGCACCCCGCATACTTTTTTTGCATACCCTGCGGCTCGTCGCTGTGCCAGAATGGATTTCTCTACTTTTTCAGGAATCCGATCATGCAAGATCCGCTGGTCTATCTCAATGGCAGCATGACCCCGCTGTCCGAAGCGCGCATCCCGGTGCTGGACCGCGGCTTCATTTTCGGCGACGGCGTGTATGAGGTGGTTCCTATCTACGGCCGCAAATTATTCCGTTCTGAACATCACCTGGCGCGCCTGTTTCGCAGCCTGGCCAAGATCAGTATTCCAAATCCGCATGACAAAGCGCAGTGGATGGCGCTGATCAACAGCGTGATCGCGGCCCATCCGGCGGACGACCAGATGGTCTACATCCACGTCACCCGCGGCGTCGCCAAGCGCGGCCACGCTTTTCCCAAGGAACCGCTGACGCCGACCGTGTTCATCATGACCAATCCGCTGGTGCTGCCGAGCGCCGCCTTGCGCGCCAGCGGCGTGCCTTGCGTGGCGATGGAAGACCAGCGCTGGCTGCATTGCGAGATCAAGTCGATCTCGCTGCTGGGCAACGTATTGGCGGCGCAGAACGCGGCTGAACACGGCGTGGTGGAAGCGATCCAGTTCCGCGACGGCTGGCTGACCGAGGCTTCTTCTTCCAATGTGTGGATCGTCAAGCATGGCAAGCTGATGGCGCCGCCCAAGGACAACCTGATCCTGGAAGGCATCCGCTATCGCCTGATCGAGGAGCTGTGCGCCGCCGGCGGCATTCCTTTCGAGGCGCGCCGGATTGCGCGGGAAGAGGTGTTCGGCGCGGACGAGGTGCTGCTGTCGTCGGCCACCAAGGAAGTGTTGCCGGTGGTGTCGATTGACGGCAAGACTATTGGAAACGGCGTTCCCGGCCCCATATACAAGCAGTTATACGAGGCTTATCAGCAGGCCAAGGCCGCCGCCTGAACGCAGCAGGTTTCTTTCGGGCAGTTGGAAAAATGGTTGCAGGGTGGAGATTTCCACCCTGTTTTCATTTGCACAAGCCATTCTTGCAGAATCCCGCGCCGTTGATAAGTTAGTGTAGTGTTTCGCAGGTAATGACACTTCATAAACAGCGTTTTTTCGCGCCATGCGTCGTTGCAAATCCTCGCGATAGATCCGCTATCGCTCCGGTTTGCGCCTAGCCTGGCACGAAAATACACCATTTCTGAAGCGCCATTACCTACGAAACACTGCACTAGGAGTAAACTACCTGTCTGCAACATCACTGAAGAGCAAAGACCATGACCGACCTGACCAAGCCCATCGCTCCGGAAGAAAGCCTGATCGAATATCCCAGCGTGTTTCCCATCAAGATCATGGGACCGACGCACGATGCTTTCGTCGAGACCATCGTCGGCGTGGTGCTGCAGCACGATCCTACTTTCCATATCGACAAGCTGGAAGTGCGGCCATCCTCCAAGGGCAACTACACCGGCCTGACGGCCAACGTGTATGCCATCCACCGTGAGCAGCTGGATAATCTGTATCGCGCCCTGTCTTCCCATCCGATGGTCAAGATGGTGCTGTAAATCCAACTGGAATCAGGGCTCGGGCTCCCCGGGCCATTCGCTTTGCGCCTTGAAAGCACGGACCTCGGCTGTCAGCCAGCGATGAAAAGCCTGCACCTGCGGCTTGTCCATCGCTTCCTTGGTGCAGGCGAAATAATAGGATAAGGGGCAGCGCGCCACGACGTCGAACAGGCGCACCAGCTCGCCCGAAGCAATTTCCTGCAGCGCAATCGCGTGCCGTGTCAGCGCTATCCCCAAGCCGTCCGAAGCCGAACGCAGCAGCATCGAAGCGTCTTCGATCAGCAGCCCGCCGCTCGGCTCCACCAGGTCCACTCCCGCCGCCTCGAACCAGGGCAGCCAGGAAGATTCGGTGTCCATGCGCAGCAAACTGCACTGCTCCAGTTCCTGCGGCGTTTTCGGCAGCTTGCCGCCGCGGTAGTGCGGACTGGCCACCGGATAATAAAAATCGTCCATCAGTTTTTCCACCACCAGGCCGGGATAGTTGCCGAGGCCGTAGCGCAGGCCGACGTCGATCGGTTCCCGCTCCAGGTCATTGAGGTGGTTGCTCGATTGCAGCACGACTTCGGTATCGGGATGCAGGTCGATGAATTTCCACAGCCGCGGCGCCAGCCAGCGCGCCGCAAACGAGGGCAGGGCTGAGACCGTCAGGCGCTTTTGCTTGGCGTCGAATTTCAGCGTTTCGGCAGCAATCGCGATTTCACCCAGGGATTTGCGGATGGTGGCGGCGAAGCGCTGGCCCTGCTCAGTGATGGTGATGCGCTTGCCGTGGCGCAGGAACAACTGCACGCCCAATTCCTGCTCCAGGGCGCGGATCTGATGGCTGATCGCCCCCGGCGTCACATAGATTTCCTCGGCGGCCCGCGAAAAGCTGTCGTTGCGGGCAGCGGCTTCAAAGGCGCGCAGGGCGGAGAGATTCGGCAGTTTTCTGAGATCGGCCATGACGGACCCGGGTTTGTGTGAGAAAAACTAGCAAGGATGAGGAAAATTACTCGTTTTGTTAACACTCTTCGCTTGATTAAAATAACCCTGTAGAAACAAGGAATGGCTATATCAAGCGCTTGAAGAGGATATGGCGATCAATATACCAGCAGTTTCAAGGAGCAGCATCATGAGAAAATTATTAGCTAACGAGTCTTTGACTATCAGCGCCGGACAAGCCCTGTCGGTGATCGCGCCAGTGGCGCAAACCTTGCAAATCACGCAAGGCCGGGTGTGGGTGACGGTATCCGGCCAGGGCGACGACTACTGGTTGTCGGCCGGGCAATTCCTGCATGTCGCCGCCGACAGCCATGTCGTGATCGAAGCCCACAAGGGCAACAGCGTGGTGCAAGTACAACAGCTGGCTGGCCGCCTGCCGGCAGTCAGCGCCCGCGCCGGCTTCAGCAAGCCGCTGACGCCGCGCGGCACGCCGGCGGCCTGCTGATCCGATGGCGGCTATGCAGGATCAGATCACGTTCTACGGCAACGCCGATTCGGGACACGCTTACAAGGTCGGCCTGATGCTGGCGGTCAGCGGTCTTGCCCATACTTACCAGTCTATCGATATCGGCCAGCCGCGCCATTTGCGGCCTGAGCCGTTCCGCAGCCTCGCCAAGTTCGGCGAGGTGCCGTTGCTGGTGCACAACGGGGTGCCGTATATCCAGTCCGACGCTATTTTGATGCACCTGGCCGAGCTGAGCGGCGGCTTCGGCGCGGAATCGCCGCTGCGCATGGCGCGCGTGCGCGAATGGCTGTTCTGGGAAGCCAACCGGCTCGGCATGTGTTTGCCGCAGCTGCGCTGGGCGCGCAGCTTCGCCCCGCAGGATTACCCGGCCGGCGCCATCGGCTGGCTGCAGAGCCGTTTTGATGTCGATATCGCCAAGCTGGAGACAGAACTGGCCGACGGCCGTGCTTTCATCATCGATGATCAGCCGACCATCGCCGATTTTTCCCTGTGCGGCTACCTGTTCTGGGCGGATGCCGCCGAAGTCGTGCCGCCGCCGCGTGTTGCGGCCTGGCTGCAGCGCATCAGCCGATTGCCAAACTGGCAATCTCCCGAGGACTTATTGGCTCCCTTACTGGCCCCCTGAGGACCTGGCGGCGCGTTGGCGTGCAGCCGCTTTTGCACGCCGGCCGCCTTTTTTCGTTACACTTGCGCCTATGTCCAGTGCGCAGCAACTCCGTTCCCCCGATTACCCGCCCAGTCCTCAGATCATCCGGCGCGGCGTCGAATCCTACCCCGTCAGCTTTGAAGCGATGCGTGCGTTCACTGCCGCCCGCACCACCGATACCCCCGACCAGCTGTGGATAGTCGAGCATCCGCCGGTGTATACACTGGGTTTGGGCGCGGATCCCAGCCATGTGCTGGCGCCGCACGAAATCCCGGTGATCCAGAGCGACCGCGGCGGCGAAGTGACCTATCACGGCCCCGGCCAGGTGGTGATCTACCTGCTGCTGGACTTGCGCCGCCGCCGTCCCGCCGCCCGCGTCTTCGTGCGCGAATTCGTGCGAAGTATCGAGCAGGCGGTCATCGACACGCTGGCAGCGTATAATCTGGCCGGTGAACGCAAGCCCGGCGCGCCCGGGATATATGTCGCCGACGGCGCCTGGCAGGGTGCGAAGATCGCCGCGCTTGGCTTGAAAATAAAGGCCAGCGGCTGCACCTACCACGGTGTATCGCTCAATGTCGCCATGGACCTGACGCCATTTTCCTGGATCAATCCGTGCGGCTACGAAGGCCTGCAGACCGTCGATATGAAAACGCTGGGCGTTGATATAGCGCTCTCTGAGATGCAGTTAGCGCTTGCTGACCACTTGATAGAATCACTTAACTGTGTGACTTAACTGCGTGACTTAGTTACGTCACTTAACTGCGCGATTTAACCGAGCGCCCCCGGGACTCCACCAGACCATGACCACAGAAACCACGCCGTCGCTGCCAACCGAAGCCGCTGTTGCTACCGCCAGCTACAATCCATCCGAAAAGCAGAAGGGCGCCAGCAAGACCGCGCGCATCCCGATCAAGATCATCCCGATCGAGCGCCTGAAAAAGCCGGACTGGATCCGCGTCAAGGCGGCCTCGCCTTCCTCGCGCTTCTACGAAATCAAGGACATCCTGCGCGCCAACAGCCTGGTGACGGTGTGCGAAGAAGCCAGCTGCCCGAATATCGGCGAATGCTTCGGCAAGGGCACTGCCACTTTCATGATCATGGGCGACAAGTGCACCCGCCGCTGCCCGTTCTGCGATGTCGGCCACGGCCGTCCCGATCCGCTCGACGTCAACGAGCCGGAAAACCTGGCCAAGACCATCGCCGCGCTGAAACTGAACTACGTGGTCATCACCAGCGTCGACCGCGACGATCTGCGCGACGGCGGCGCCGGCCACTTTGCCGAATGCATCCGCTACGTGCGCGCGCTGTCGCCCAGCACCCGCATCGAAATCCTGGTGCCGGACTTCCGCGGCCGCATGGACCGCGCCCTGGAAATCCTCAACCTGGCGCCGCCGGACGTCATGAACCACAACCTGGAAACCGCGCCGCGCCTGTACAAGGAAGCGCGTCCCGGCTCCGATTACGAATACTCGCTGAACCTGCTGAAACGCTTCAAGGCGCTGCATCCGAACACCCCGACCAAGTCCGGCATCATGGTCGGCCTCGGCGAAACCGACGAAGAAGTGCTGCAAGTGATGCGCGACATGCGCGCCCACGACGTCGACATGCTGACCATCGGCCAGTACCTGATGCCAAGCGGCAATCACCTGCCGGTGCGCCGCTATGTGCATCCTGACGTGTTCAAGATGTATGAAGAAGAAGCCTACAAGATGGGCTTTGCGCACGCGGCGGTGGGCGCGATGGTGCGCAGTTCCTACCATGCCGACCAGCAGGCGCATGACGCCGGCATGGTGGTCAGCAAGTAATTCGTTTTCCCCGAGCTGCAGGGCAGGGCGGCTTGCCTTGATCCGGCAACCAACGCTGAAAAGCCATATCTCTCTTTGAGTGATATGGCTTTTTTCTTTTACAGCGAGGATCTGGCCCGGCCAGCGGCGATCAGCGATTGATCAGGTCCAGCCCAGGTGCGTCATAACGCTGGCCGACCACCAGGTCTTCATCCAGCACCGCGCGGATGGCGGCCAGTTCGTCGGCGCGCAGCACGATGTCGGCGGCTGCGGCATTTTCTTCCAGGTGTTTGATCTGCCGCGCGCCCGGAATCGGCACGATGTGTTCGCCTTGCGCCAGCAGCCATGCCAGCGCCAGCTGCGCCGGCGTGCAGCCGCGTGCGTTGGACAGCGGCGTCAGCGCTTGCAGGAGGATGCGGTTGCTCTGCAGCGCGCCCTCCTGGAAACGCGGCAGCATGCGGCGGAAGTCGTCGGCGGCAAGTTGATCATTGCTGCTGATTTTGCCGGTCAGGAAACCGCGGCCCAGCGGGCTGTACGGCACGAATCCTATGCCCAGTTCGGCGCACAGCGGCAGGATTTCCTGTTCCTGGTCGCGGCTCCACAAGGAGTATTCCGACTGCACCGCGGCGATCGGATGCACCGCATGGGCGCGGCGCAAGGTGGCGGCCGACATTTCCGACAAGCCCAGATGGCGCACCTTGCCGGCGCGCACCAGGTCGGCCATGGCGCCGACCACGTCTTCGATCGGCACTTGTGGATCGACCCGGTGCTGGTACAGCAGGTCGATGGTTTCCACGCCAAGGCGCCGCAGCGACGCTTCGGCTACCTCGCGTATATGCTGCGGCCGGCTGTCGACGCCGGCCAGGCGCGCCATACCCTGCACGTCCTTGCTTTCCGGCAGGATCTTGAAGCCGAACTTGGTGGCGATGGTGACCTTGCCGCGCACTGCCTTGAGGGCGCGCCCGACCAGTTCTTCGTTGATATAGGGACCGTAGAGTTCGGCGGTGTCGAAATGGGTGACGCCGAGATCGACTGCATGCTGCAAGGTCTTGATGGAGCTGGCGTCGTCGCTGGCGCCGTAGCCGAAACTCATGCCCATGCAGCCCAGGCCGATGGCGGAAACTTCAAGGCCGTGGCGGCCAAGTGTGCGGGTTTTCATTGATTTGTTCCTTGGTTGGTGATGACGGGATCAGTATCCTCCGAGCCATTACTGGCGATAAGCCATGTTATATTTGATGTAATACTGAAAGAAATTCATCAATGGACAAGCCCGACCTGAATGAACTGGATGCCTTCGCCAGCGTTGCCCGCCATCGCAGCTTTAGCAAGGCGGCGCCGGAATGCGGGGTTTCCGCTTCCGCCCTGAGCCATGCCATGCGTACGCTGGAAAGCCGGCTGGGAGTGCGCCTGCTCAACCGCACCACCCGCAGCGTGACGCCGACCGAGGCCGGCGAACAGCTGCTGGCGCGGCTGGCGCCGGCACTGCGTGAAATCGGCGAGGCGCTGGATCAGGTCAACCAGTTCCGCGATACGCCGCGCGGCAGCCTGCGCCTGAATGTCCCGCGCATGGCGGCGCGCTGGCTGCTGGCGCCGATCTTTGCGCGCTTCCTGGCGGCTTATCCGCAGATCCGGCTGGAAGTGGTGACCGACGACAGCCTGGTCGATATCGTCGCCCAGGGTTTCGATGCCGGCATCCGCTTCGGCGAAAGCCTGGCGCGCGATATGATCGCGCTGCCGCTGGGGCCGCCGCTGCGCCTGATCGTGGTGGCTGCGCCCATGTATGCGGCCCGGCGCGGCTTGCCGCGGCAGCCGCAGGATTTGAAGCAGCACGCCTGCATCGGCCGCCGTTTTCCCAGCGGCGCGCTGTATGCCTGGGAATTCGCCAAGGATGGCGAGACGCTGGCGGTGGCGGTCGACGGCCCCTTGCTGCTGAACGATGATGAGCTGATGCTGCGGGCGGCGCTGGACGGCATCGGCCTCAGCTATCTGTACGAAGAACAGGCCAGGGAGTGGATCGCGCAAGGCCGCCTGCTGCGGGTGCTGGACGACTGGTGTCCGCCGATGCCGGGATTTTTCCTGTACTACCCGAGCCGGCGCCAGCTGCCTACCGGACTGCGCCTGTTTATCGAAATGTTGCGTGGCAGCCTGGCAGGTTCAGAATAGGATCGGCTTGGGAAATACACATTTTTATTGTTGTGACGCAAGTTTTTAAGGGTATCCTTGAAAACGCTTGAACAAGACGCCGCTATCGATTGCCGTACCTTCAGGAGCCCGCCCATGATCCGCAGCCATCTGATTTCCCTGATTGCCGTCGCCTGCCTTGCTGCTCCGCTGGCCGCCACGGCTCAGCAGGCCTTCACCAGCAAACCCGTCAATCTGCGCGCCGGCCCGGCGCGCGATTATCCGCTGGTGGCCCAGCTGGGGCCGGGCACGCCGGTGCAGGTGGCGGGTTGCGTGAACGGCTATAGCTGGTGCGACGTCACTTTGCAGGATGGCAATCGCGGCTGGGTCTACGCCCGCAACCTGAATTATCCCTACCAGGGCAACCAGGTGCCGCTGATCACTTACGGCAGTGCGATCGGACTGCCGATTATCGCGTTTTCCATCGGCAGCTATTGGGGCCAGTATTATCGCGGTCGTCCGTGGTACGGCCAGCAGTCGCACTGGGCGCACCGGCCGCATCGTCCGCGGCCACCCGTGGTGCGACCGCCGCCGCCAAGGCCGAAGCCGCCAGGCGTCTTTCCGCAGCGGCCGCATCGGCCGGCATTCGGGAATGGCCAGCGTCCGCCGCCGGGCGGCGCCAAGCCGCCAGGTAACGGGGCACGGCCGCCAGGCGGCAGGCCTCCGGGTGGTGGCGGACGGCCGGGCCAGGACAGGCCGCAGCCGCGCTGACGATCGCGACGAGGCGTGCGGCTTAAGCCAGCCGCTTCGGCCGATTTATTTTCCGCGCCGCATTTGCGCCAGCGTCGCCAGCTGGGCAGTCGCCTGCGCCAGCTCGGCTTGCGCCAGCGCATAATCGATATCCGAATGCAGGTTTTGCAGACGCTCCTCGGCTTGTTGCCGCGCCTGCATGGCCTTGGCTTCGTCCAGGTCTTTGCCGCGGATCGCGGTATCGGCCAGGATGGTGACGGAATGCGGCTGGATTTCTGCGTAGCCGCCGGCGACATAGATGAAATCGTCTTCGCCCGACGGCCGTGTGATGTGGACTGCGCCCGGCTTCAGGCGCGTCAGCAACGGCGTGTGGCCGGGCAGGATGCCGAGCGAGCCTTCGATGCCCGGCAAGGTGACCAGTCCGGCGCTGCCAGCGTACAGCTCGCCTTCCGGACTGACGACGACGACTTGAGTTTCCGACATACGGGTTCCTGTAGCAAGACTCGATCATCGGGGCGCATCAGCGCTACCCCGGTTGCGCCTATGATACAAGATCGGCCCGGCCAGGATTCAGGAAATTCGCCGGGCCTGCCTGGCTGCCATTCAATGCAGCTGGCCGCCGCCCTCAAGCACATCCTGCTGCAAGCTCATGGCGCTCTGGAGAGCCGCGCGCAAGCCGTCGATCACGGTGTCCAGCGCCAGGCTCGGCTGGCCCGGATGACGCGCCGCCTGCGACGGGATGTACGGGATATGGAGGAAGCCGCCGCGCACTGCCGGCGCCCGCTGCGCCAGGCGATGCATCAAGCCGTAGAACACATGGTTGCAGACGAAGGTGCCGGCGGTTTGCGATACTTCGGCCGGGGCGCCGGCGGCGCGCATCGCCTTCACCATGCCCTTGATCGGCAAGGTCGAGAAATAGGCGGCCGGGCCGTCGCCGTAGATCGGCTGGTCGATCGGCTGGCGGCCGGCGTTGTCGGCAATCCGCGCATCGTCGACATTGATCGCGACCCGCTCCAGCGACAGCTGGCTGCGGCCGCCGGCCTGGCCGACGCACAGCACCAGCATCGGCTTGCATTCGGCCAGCAGTTCATCCAGCGCTTGCAGTGCCGTGCCGAACACGCATGGCAGCTGGCGCGCCACCACGCGCGCGCCCTCGCATTGCCAGCCGTCGAGTGCGCGCACTGCTTCCCAGGAGGGATTGAGCGGTTCCTGCTCGAACGGTTCGAAGCCGGTAAGCAGGATGATGGGCTGAGTCATGTTGTGCCGGCCTTAGTTGAGCGGTTCCAGCGCCAGCATGGCGAAGGTCGCCAGCCAGTGCTCGCCGGCGTACTCGCCGCTGACCACGTTCGGCAGGCCGGCTTCGATATGGCGCCGCGCCGCCGCGCTCAGGATGGCGCCTGCCGGATCGCTTTCCGGCAGACGCCGGGCGACTCGCTTCATGCACCAGGCGCGGCTCAGGTTCAGGCCGTTCAGGTGGGCGATCTTGGGATCGCTGTGGTCGCTGACGTCGGCCGGATTCATCAGGCGTTCGATATCGCCCAGCGCGGGCAGATATTGCGCGAACCAGTCGGGGAACACATCCGCTTCCAGCACGTCGCTCATCAGCAAGGCTTCCGTCAGCGCCGCCGACAGGAATTCGTCGCCGCCCGGTTCGTAGTGCGCCGGGTAATTGCTGTCGCCCATGAAGTAACGGCAGGCTGAGTTGACCACGGCGCTTTCCAGTTCCGCATCCTTGCGGTGGCGGGCGAAATCCAGGATCAGCTTGAGGGCGAACGCGCTGTTGTAATGGGTGCCGACCCGGATCGCATAGCTGAGCTTGGCGAAATAGCTGAACACGCGGCTGCGGATTTCCGCCACCAGCGGTTCCATGGCGGCGAGCCAGGTCTTGGCTTGCGGGTGCTGCCAGGTATCCAGCTCCTGCGCCAGCGCCACGATCCAGGCCCAGCCGTAGGGGCGCTCGAAAGAAACCCGTCCCGGCGCCTGGAAGTAGGCCAGTTCCTGCTGCATGTTGGCGGCCGTGAAATGCTCCTCGAACAGCGCCGCGATCTCGGCCTGCTGCGGCAGCGTCGGATAGAGCCGGGCGCAGCGCGCCAGCAGCCAGTAGCCGTGCACCGCCGAATGCCAGTCGTAGCAGCCGTAGAACACCGGATGCAGGGTGCGCGGCGAGAGCACGTCGCCGGCGTTGTTGAGGACGTGCATGATGTGGTTCGGATATTCGTGGCGCAGCGAGCGCAGGGGGAGGCGTACGAAGGCCGAAACCTGGTCAAGAGTCAGATGCATGGTTGCTCCTTAGCGGAATATGAGGAAATACATCAGCAGTATATTGGCTGCCAATAATGTCAGTGCGGTCGGGATCTGGGTCTTGATCACCAGGTATTTATCCTTCAACTCTAGCAGGGCGGCCGGCACGATATTGTAGTTGGCGCCCATCGGCGTCATCAGGGTGCCGCAATAGCCGGCCAGCATGCCGATGGTGACCAGCGGCGCCGGATCGGCATGGTGGCCGACGATCAGGAAGGGCAGCGCGATACCGGCGGTAAGCACGGGGAAAGCGGCGAATGCGTTGCCCATGATCATGGTGAACAAGGCCATGCCGACACAGTAGATCACCACTAGCATGAAGCGGCTGTCGGGATTGACGAACAGGCTGACTACTTCCTGCACCGATTTGCCGGTCTGGGCGGCGACGAACACGCCGCCCAGCATTGCCAGCATTTGCGGCAGCACCGCGGCCCAGCCGATGGCGTCGAGCAGGCGACGCGATTCGCGCACCGCATGCAGAGGTGTGCCGCCGGTCAGTTTCCAGCCAGCCAGGATGGCGCAGATACAACCCACACACAGCGCCGCCAGCGTCAGCTGTTTCTGGTCGAGCAGGTAGAAGCCGCCGACCGACACATCTTTCAGCAGCACGGTGCATAGCACGGTGACCACCGGAATCAGGATCGCCGGCAGGAAGATCCAGTTGCCGATTTTGTTGGCTGATGCCTGGCGCTGCTCCGCGCTGCGTTGCTTATAAGTGCCTATGGATAGCAGACCGCACCCGGCGATCAGCGAAATGAGGATCACCACGACGCCAATGATGCGATAGGCCATGGGTTTGCCAAGGGACGAAACCAGTAGGTCGCTGAACAGGAATACGGTGCCGAAGAGGAACCAGAACAGGGCCGTGGTCGCGCGTTTCGGGTTGCCCTTGTCGCGCAAGGTCATGCCGACCAGCAGCATCAGGATGACACCGATCAGGTAGTAGATCTCGTTGATGGTGATCAGGGCGCTCATGCTGCCACCTCATTTCCTTCAGTTTTTTTCCAGGCAGCGACGTCACGCGCGATGCTGGCGTCCAGCCGCACCAGGCGGAACATGTGGATGATCAGCGCAGCGATGGCGGTAGGGATGGCCCACAGGCCGAGATGCAGCGGTTCGACACCGAGGATGTTGTTTTCCTTGAGGAAGGCATCCATCAGCAGCACTGCGCCAAAGGCGATGAAAATGTCTTCGCCGAAGAAGACGGCAATATTGTCGCAGGCAGCGGAATGGGCGCGCAGCTTGTCGCGGATATGTAGAGGCAGTTCGCCGTGGCGTGCGGTGGCGGCGCCTTCTACCATGGGCGCCAACAGTGGCCGCACGGTTTGCGCTTGGCCGCCGATATAGGTCAGGCCCAGGGCGCCGAAACCCTGGCGCAATACAAAATACAACATCAGGATGCGTGCCGAAGTAGCGGCCGCCATGCTGGAAATCCAGTCCTGCGCGCGTTCCTTCAAACCGTAGCTTTCGAGCAGACCGATTACCGGCAGGATCAGTACGTACACCGCCAGCGAGCGGCTGTTGATAAATTTCTCGCCGAAGGTTTCCAGCAGGGTCCCCGGATCCATGCCGACTGCCAGCCCGGTCGCCAGACCGGCCACGGTCACTACCAGCAAGGGGTTGAATTTCAGGGCGAAGCCGGCCACTACTATCGGTATGCCGATCAGCGGCAGTAATTCCGTTACGGTCATTGCTATCTCCTCATGTTGATGGCGGTCGTTGCTGCGCCGCCGATGTTATTGACTACGTGATTGAAGCGTCTGTCGAAGAACTGATTATCCGAGCAAGGGAAACAAGGCGTCGCTGCTGCTCATCTGCGGCGCGCGGATGGCGATGCCCTGCTGTGTCAGTTCGGCATGGATGCGTCGCGCAAATTCCAGCGCATGCGCGCCATCGCCGTGCAGGCAGACCGTATCGGCCCGCACCGCCGGCCAGCTGCCGTCGATGGCGTGGACCTTGCCCTCGCGGATCATATGCATGGTTTGTGCCAGTGCCTGTTCTTCATCTTCGATCAAGGCGCCCGGCGTGCCGCGCTTGACCAGGCTGCCGTCGGCCATGTAGCCGCGGTCGGCGAAGACTTCCTCTACCGCTGGCAGGCCGGCGCGATGGGCGGCGGCGATCAGTTCGCTGCCGGCCAGGCCGAACAGCGCCAGCGACGGATCGACATCGCGGATCGCGGCGACGATGGTGTCGGCCAGCGCGGCGTCGCGCGCCGCCATGTTGTACAGCGCGCCATGCGGCTTGACGTGCGCCAGCTGCGCGCCATGGGCGCCGGCGATCGCCGCCAATGCACCGATCTGGTACTGCACGCCGCTATAGATTTCGTTGGCCGGCAGCTGCATTTCGGTGCGGCCGAAATTGTCGCGGTCGGGAAAGCTCGGATGGGCGCCGATGGCGACTCCCTGCGCCACGGCCCACTGCACGCATTGCTGCATCATCAGGGCGCTGCCGGCGTGCCAGCCGCAGGCGATGTTGGCCGAGCTGACCAGCGCCAGCAACGCTTCATCGTTGCCATCGTTTTGTTCGCCGAGATCGGCGTTGAGGTCGACCTGCTGTCGTTTATCTTTCCTGGGCATCATCTGCTCCTATTTGGCCGGACGCAGCCAGTGCATCGCGGTTGCTATCTGTTGGAGATACAAAGCCTCCTCGCGCAGCGCAGCGCGCGCGGCGTCGGCGTCGGTTTCGACAAACTGCAAAGTGCGGTTGAAGCGCAGCTGCGCCAGCCGGGCCAGGTCGGCGCCGATCACCACGCCGATCTTCGGATAGCCGCCGGTGGTCTGGGCGTCGGCCATCAGCACGATAGGCTGGCCGGCCGGCGGCACCTGGATCACGCCCGGCAGCACGCCATGCGACAGCAGGTCGCCGCTTTTCTTGATCTTCAGCTCCGGGCCGCTGAGGCGGAAGCCCATGCGATTGCTTTGCGGCGTCAGGGTCCAGCTGCTGTTCCAGAAAGTCTTTTGCACGGCGGCGCTGAACAAGTCGTATTCGGGGCCGGGGATGACGCGGATCTCCAGTGTTTCCGTATCGTCGGCGTCGTACCAGGATGGCGCGCGCACGCCGAATGCGGCGGCCTTGTGGACTGCGGCGGCAGGGTTATCCGGCACGCCGGCGGAGAGGCCGTCGCCTTCGGTCAAGGCGCGGCCGCCGTGGCCGCCGAAGCCGGCCTGCAGATCGGTGGCGCGCGAGCCCAGCTGGGCGGCGGAATTGATGCCGCCGGCCACTGCCAGGTAACTGCGCATGCCATGCCGCGCGGCATTGAGCTTCAGGGTCTGGCCGGCGCGCGCGCATACGCTCCACCACGGCAGCAGCGGCTGGCCGTCGAGAGTAGCGCCGAAATCGGCGCCGCCGAGGGCGATGCGCGTGTCGACGGTGAATGCCAGTTCGCAGGGACCGAGCGTGAATTCGATGGCGGCGCAGTCGCGCGGATTGCCGACCAGCAGATTGGCGATAGCCAGCGCGGTGCGGTCCAGCGCGCCCGACTGGCAGATGCCGAGATGGCGGAAGCCGTCGCGGCCCATGTCCTGGACCGAGTTGATGCGGCCGGCGCGGAGGATCTTGATCATGCCGCCACCTCGCTGGCGACGAAGCGCACGCGGTCGCCCGGCTGCAGCAGGGTGGGCGGATTGGCGCCGGGATCGAACAGCTGCAGCTCGCTGCGGCCGATCAGTTGCCAGCCCCCGGGGGAGGCAGCCGGATAGATGCCGGTCTGGCTGCCGCCGATGCCGACCGAACCGGCCGGCACCAGCAGGCGCGGTTCGCTGCGGCGCGGCGTCGCCAGCTTGGGATCGAGTCCGCCCAGATAGGGGAAGCCGGGTTGGAAGCCGATGAAGTAAACAATGTATTCCGCCGCGGTATGGCGCTTGACGATTTCCGCCGGCGACAGGCCGGTGTGGCGCGCCACCTGTTCCAGGTCGGGACCGTTGTCGCCGCCATAGGCCACGGGGATGTCGATTTTGCGTCCGGCCTTCTGGCTGATCGAATCGGCGTCCCAGGCGGCCTGGAGTTTTTCCGCCAGTTGCCGGCCGTCGCTGGCCAGCGGGTCGAACAGGATGGTCAGGTTATTCATGCCGGGAACGACATCGCGCACATGCGGCCAATGCGCCGCCTTCGCCGCGATCGCCCACAAACGTTGCTGGCATTCGAGAGTGGCGCTGGCTCCGGTATTGAGTATCAGAGCATTTTCGCCAAGAGCTTGTATGACGGGTTGGGTCATTGCGGCCGGATTCCTTGTGCACGATGTCAGCACGGCGGGACCGAGTCCAAGCCGCTCCGTCCGAGCGGCCCTGCCGTCAACTGATCAGATCAACATTAAATTGCCCAGAAAATGATTGCGAACAGCCGTCTTCCCATGATCCCGAATCCTCTGCCCCAACCAGCTTACTCTTTGTAGACCAGAGTTTAAGCAAAGGGAAATATCGTTCATCGAAAATAAAATGTCAATAAATTGTATGTAAATAGTCTATATTGTTGTTGAAATGCAGGTCGTCCGACACGCGAAATTCAATCTGGAAGCTATGCAACTGGTTGTATGATTTGGTTTTCCTGGCGTTTAGCGAGACACATATGAACGTTACCGCACCTAAAATCCTGTCTTCCGCCCATCTGGCGTCGGAAAGCAGCGTCGAATTGTCCGAGCTGGAATATGCCTTGATTATTGCGGGCAACGCGTTCAACCGCTGGATGTCGCGCTGCATGTCCGCTGCCGGGGTCAAGGATATGACGCCCGTCGAAGTCTCCTTGTTGCATCACGTGTGCCACCGCGAGCGTAAAAAAAGCCTGGCCGATATCTGCTTCGTGTTGAATATCGAGGATACACACATTGCCAGTTATGCACTGAAAAAACTGGTGAAAGCGGGTTACATCAAGAGTGAAAAAGTCGGCAAGGAAGCGTATTTTTCTGCCACCGGCGAAGGTTATGCGCTCTGCCTCAAATACCGTGAAATGCGCGAGGAGTGCCTGATCACCGTACTTTCCGATACCGGCCTGTCGAACCAGTCGCTGGGCGACGCCGCCAAGCTGCTGCGCACGGCTTCCGGCTTGTACGACACCGCTTCGCGCGGAGCGACCTCTCGCTAGACCGAAACGCGGCCACAAAAAAAGGCGCTCGAGGCGCCTTTTTGCTTATGTGGGTGTGTTACGTGGATGCGGCCAGCGCCTTGTCCAATAGCGCATGCAGTTCGGCGAACTTGGGTTCCCCTACGTAACGCTTGATGATATTGCCTTGCTTGTCGATCACGAAGGTGGTCGGCGTCAGCTTGACGTCGCCGAAGGCGTCCGCCAGCTTGCTTTGCGTATCCAGCGCGACCTGGAACGGCAGGCTGCGGGTCTGCACGAAATTGACGACATAGTTGGGCTGGTCGTAGCTCATTGCCACGGCGACATAATCCAGGCCCTTGTCCTTGTAGGCATTATAGGTCTGCACCATTTTCGGCATCTCGGCGACGCAGGTGGTGCAGCTGGTGGCCCAGAAATTCACCATCACCACCTTGCCGCGCAAGCTCTTCAGCGATACCTGTTCGCCTTTGAGATTGGTGAAGCTGACATCCGGCGCCGCATGTGTATTTGACATCGACATGTAGCCGCCGACAGCCAGCGCTGCCACGGCGGCGGCGCCCGCCAGCTTGATCCAGAGCCGCTTGCCGGCCGTGTTTTCAGTTTGAGCTTGCATGACAGAAATCCAATACGGGCAAGGCCCGGGAACAATCATTATAGCCATCCGTTGCGGGTTTTGCCGGAAAGTCTGGATTTGCCACTTGGCTAGTTGTCGAACTGCCAGGGATAGGCCTGGTAGGTAGCGGCGACAGCCGGCGGGATCGGCGCTTCGATGCCGGCGCAAATCGCGCGCAGGATATCGGCGCTGGCGATTTCCAGGGGTTTGCCGTCGTCGGCGGTTGCCAGCAGCGCCTTGATCAGCTGCGGTTTGGCGAGCGGCGCCAGCTGGTTGGCGTTGTCGAGCGCTTGGCGGACGCGCGGGAAACTGAGCTTGGCACCGTCGCAATAATCCTGGGCCGCCAGCTTGAGTTCAGGGCAGGCCTGGGCGCCGCGCTGGAATGCGGCCAGCCGCGCGGCAGCAACATCGGCGCGACCGGACGGTATCGCCACATGGGCTACCAGCGATAAGAGCAGGGCGGCGTCGGCGCTCAGGTCGGACACCCGATTGAACCTGATCGGCAGCAGCCGTCCGGCGCGCGGCGCCAGGCGTCGCGCCAGGATGGTCTGCAGCACGAATTCGGCCAGCGTGATGCGGCTGTCGGCGGCGATCAGCTGTTCGACAATCACCAGCAGGCGGTCACGCGCAGCTTGCGGCAACTGGCGCAGCGCCGGCGCTGCCAGGTCGACCAGCGGCAAACGGGCGCTGAGCGGCAGCTGGCCGATCGTTTCCACCAGGAAGCTGGTCAAGGCGGCCTGCTGCGGTGCTTCTTTCTTGAGGATCGCCAGTTGCGCATCGCGCTCCGCGCCTTCGCCCAGCAGCAATGCGTACACGACGGCGCAAGCGCCGGCCGGATCGCGTACTGCGCCATCGAGTTGCGGCGACAGCGGCGAGCGGCTGCTGCTGTTGCCGAATTCCAGTGTCGGCGTGGCCGTCGCGGTAGAGATCGAAGCAGGCAGGCCGGTTGGCGCTACGGCGCAGGCAAAGCCGGCAGCGGCAAACGGCAGGTCTGCCAGACGGGCCGTGTTTTCCGTATAAGGCTGCGGCAGTTCCGGCGCTTCCAGCGGTCCCATGCTTCTGCCGTAAATCCGTTGCAGGCGGTCCGTCAGCGGCGGATGGGTGGCGAACCAGCCATCCAGCAGGTTGGGGCGCACGCTGCCGAGGAACAGATGAGACAGCTGTTCCGCGTTCTGGTGATCGATTTGCGAGCCTATCCGTTTGCCGTCGGTGAGGCCGCCGATCTTGCGCAGGGCGCCGCCTATGCCTTCCGGGTTGCGGGTGAACTGGACCGCGCTGGCGTCGGCCAGGAATTCGCGCTGGCGCGATACCGCCGACTTGATCAGGCGGCCGAAGAAGATGCCGATGTAGCCGACCACGAACAGCGCCACGCCGGCAAACAGCATCACCAGCTGCCATGGCGGTCCCTTGTCGTCGCTGCGGCTGCCGGAGAACCTGCCGAAATTCATCAGCTGCTGGCCGAAGCCGGCAATCATCTGGATGCCGAACAAGACCCCGATCAGGTGCACGTTGAGGCGCATGTCGCCATTCAGGATATGGCTGAATTCATGGCCGACCACGCCTTGCAGTTCATCGCGCGTGAGGCGGTTGAGGGTGCCGCGCGTGACCGCGACCACGGCTTCATTCTGGTTGTAGCCGGCGGCAAAGGCGTTGATCGCATCTTCATGTTCGAGCAGATAAACCTTGGGACAGGCGATGCCGGAAGCCAGCGCCATTTCCTCCACCACGTTCAGCAAGCGCCGTTCCTGCAGGTCGCCGCTGGCGGGCGAGATCAGGCGGCCGCCGGCCATCAGCGCCACGGCATCGCCGCCGTCGCGCAAATTGAAGGTCTGGATCAGGGTGCCGCCGCCGATCAGCGCCAGCGTGATCAGGGTATTGATGGCGAAGAAGCCTTTGGGATAGCTGTGCAGCACCTCATGGTGGCTGCCGAACTTGAAATTCCACAATAATGCCATGGCCAGGTTGACGGCCAGTACGATGGCGATTACCGCCAGCGCAAACAGGAACACCAGTTTCCTGGTTTCCTGGCGCGCCTGGTGTTGCTGTTCAAAGAACGTCATGGTTCATACCGCCAGCGGCGGTTCCATCAGGGTCACGTGCGGATCTTAAAACGTTACCTTGACTGCCTTGCGTTCTTCCGGCGCTTCGGTCGCCTGCAGCAATTCCGCCTGCTTGAAGGCGAACATATTGGCCAGGATCGATCCCGGGAACTGCTCGATCGCCGTGTTGTATTCCATCACGCTGTCGTTATAAGCCTGGCGCGAGAAGCCGATCTTGTTTTCGGTGCCGGTCAGTTCTTCCGTCAGCTGCATCATGTTCTGATTGGCCTTCAGGTCGGGATAGGCTTCCGACAGGGCAAACAGCTTGCCCAGGCTGGCGCTCAGCGCGCCTTCGCTGGCCGCCATCTGCTGCACGGCGGCGGCATCGGTAGCGTTGCCGCCGACCTTGGCGTTGGCGGTGACCGCCTGGTTGCGCGCCGAAATCACCGCTTCCAGCGTTTCGCGCTCGTGTTTCATGTAGCCCTTGGCGGTTTCCACCAGGTTCGGGATCAGGTCGTAGCGGCGTTTCAGCTGCACGTCGATCTGCGCGAAGGCATTTTTGAAGCGATTGCGAAAGCTCACCAGACCGTTATAGATGCCGACAACCCAGAATACGACGACCAGCACAATTGCCAGAAAGATGATGAAACCGAACATGTTTTTCCCCAAAAAAAAGCCGCCGGACATTTGTCCAGCGGCAACGTTACTTGAGTAGCTGAGGAAATGCAAGTCGCTTGCGGCCTGCCGCCTGCTTTTAAGGCTGTGAAGGCTGTGCGGCAGGCTTGGCCGACTCCCGCGGCGCAGATGACATTTGTGTCAATTCGTCTTCGGTGATGTATTCGAACACCTTGACGACTTTTTGCACACCGCTGACGCCGGCGGCGATTTCACCGGCGCGCTTGCCTTCGCGTTCGGTGACCCGGCCCATCAGGTAGACATTGCCGCGCTCGGTGACGACCTTGATCGAATTGCCGAACACGTCCTTGGCATCGACCAGCGAAGCGATGACCTTGCTGGTGATGAACGTATCGTTGGAACGCGCGGAGAAACTCGAGGGCGCGCCGATTGCCAGCTCATTCGCTACCGCATGGACGTTTTCAATCGACTGCACTTCCTTTTCCGCAGCGGCCTTGGCGGCATCGTCGCGTACTTCACCGGTCAGCAGCACCTTGCGGTTGTAGCTGGTGATGTTGACATGGCCATCCTGGCCGACTACGGCGGGAACCCGGGTTTCGGCCTTGACCATGATGGCCTTGTCCTCGGTCTGCGCACCCAGCGTGCGGCGATCCGTCGCCGCGAAGCCGCCGGCCACGGCGCCGCCCAGCGCCAGCGCCACGCAGCCTTGCAATCCCATCACGACGGCGCCGCACAGTGCTACTGCCGCCAACGGCCGTTGCAATTTGCTCCAGCGTGGATTTTGCCTGTCAATCATTCGCATCTCCTCCAAATAAAGCGACATCGATGCCGTCGCATAAGCAGTGAATCGTCAGCAGATGCACTTCCTGGATGCGCGCGGTGCGGTCGTGCGGCACGCAGATATGCACATCTGCTTCAGTCAGTTTCTTGCCGATGGCGCCGCCGCCCTTGCCGGTCATGGCCACCACCCGCATGTCGCGCTCCAGCGCCACATCGATGGCCGCCAGGATGTTGGCCGAATTGCCGGAGGTGGAAAACGCTAACAGCACATCGCCGGCTTGCCCAAACGCTTGCACCTGCTTGGAAAAGATTTCGTTGTAGCTGTAATCGTTGCCGACCGCGGTGATGATCGAGGTATCGGTGGTCAGCGCCAATGCCGGCAGCGGCAGGCGCTCCCGTTCAAAGCGTCCCACCAGTTCCGCCGCAAAATGCTGGCAGTCGGCAGCCGAGCCGCCGTTGCCGCAGGCAAGAATCTTGTTGCCATTGGACAGCGCGGAGAACATAAGTTCAACTGCGCTGGCAATCGGCGCCGCCAGGATTTCCGCCGAGCGGGCCTTGAGTTCGGCGCTTTCATTGAAATGCGCCAGGATACGTTGGTTTATCATGATGTCGGTATTGAGAGTGGAATGCTGCCGTTGTATAGCGCGTGGCGGCCGGGTTTTGATTAGTCTGGCGCTGATTATAGCGGGGTCTAGGCGTCGAATGCCTGTCTGATCCAGTCGATGCTGTCGCCGTCCATGGCCAGCACGTCGAAGCGGCAGGCCGGCGGCTGCGGATAGCGCTGCAGGAAAACCTGGGCGGCGAGGATGAGCCGGGCTTGCTTGGCAGAGGTCACGCTGGCTGCCGCGCCGCCAAAGCGCTGGCTGCGGCGCTGCCTGACTTCGACAAACACCAGCAGCTCTTGCGCGCCCTTATGCGGCGCCGGTTCGGCCATGATCAAATCGATCTCGCCGCCTTTGCAGCGGAAATTCCTGGCGACCAGCTGGAGGCCGTGCCGCTGCAAATAGAGCAGCGCCTGGTCTTCCGCCAATTTGCCGCTGGCCTGGTTGCGCGAGATCGGCATCTTCATCAGGCGGCAGGCCTGGACTTCACTGAGCCTGCAGCGGCATGACGACGCCGTTCTGATAGATCGCGGCCGGCTCGACCCGCTCGAAACTCGGGGCGCCGGCGCCAAAACGGACGTTCAGCTTGCCGGTGACGCCGTCGATCTGGAATACGTTGTTGCGCGCGGCGACTTCACGGGCGATGCGGAAAGCGTCGATGCCCAGTGCATACAGGCGCTCCAGGTCGGCATTGCGGCGCTGGTCGGCCGCCACTTCCTGGCGCGGGTAAACCATCACCGCCGGGTGGTCCGGCTGCACCTGCCACGGAATATCCACCAGCCGCACGCCGTTCAGTTCGGCGATCTGGTGCTCGGGATGGTTGTCGTTGAGGGTCAGCGGATTCAGTTGGGAAATGCCGAAGATCGGGGTCTGGTCGCCGATGGCGTTGCGTATCTGCCTGGTCTGGTCGGCATTCAGCGCGGCAAACAGCAGGCGCGGCATATCGCCTTCCACCCGTTGCTGCAGCTGGGTCAGGGCATCGGCGTTGAAGACGCCGTTTTCCAAATTCAGCGTCACCATGTCGGCGTGCAGGCCGCTGCCCTGGATCTGCTGGGCGAAAGCGTTGGCGACGCGCTTTTGCCAGGCGGCGCTGGTGCTCAGCACCAGCACTTTGCCTGGCGCGTAGTCGGCGCCGACCCAGCTCGCCACCTGGCGCGCTTCAGCTTCAATCGACAGGCCCACCGGCAGCAGCTGCGCCGGCAATGCGCTGGAGGAGTCCGGCTGGGTCAGGGCGATCGTCGGCTTGTCCACCTGGCCGTTCTGGATGATGGCGGTCAGGCCGGTACGCGACAGCGGTCCCACCAGGATGTCGTACTTCTTGCTGGCGGCGCTGTACGCGGCGAGCATGTCGCTGGCGGTGTCGGCGGCTTCGATCACGTTCACTTCCAGGCCGCTCTTGTCGCGTTCGTAGGCATTCAGGAAGCCGCTGCGGACTGCATCGGCGGCCGCACCCAGCGGGCCTGAGCGCAATGGCAGCAGCAGGGCGATGCTGGCCAGCGGGATGACATTGGCGTCGGCATCGGCAGCCGCGACATCGACCAAGGTTGTGTTTGCCAGCGCAGGCGGGCACAATCCGTTCAACAGGATACCCGCCGCCAGCGCAAGCTTGACCCGTTTGGCCAGCTTGGCCCATTTATATAACATTCATAACTCCCCCATGACTCATCAATCTGCCAGCGCCTTCATCAACCCCGTGATTCTGGACGAGGTGGCGCAGCAAGCGTATCCCGCGTCGACATTATATGTGCTGGCTACGCCGATCGGGAATGTCTGCGATATCAGCCTGCGCGCCCTGCATGTATTGTCGATGGTCGACGCCGTGGCCTGTGAGGACACCCGGAATACCGCCCATTTGCTGGGGCGCTACGGCTTGTCCAAGACCTTGCTGGCGGCGCATGAGCACAATGAACGGGAAGTCGCGGAAAAGATCGTGGCGCGCCTGCAGGCCGGCGAACGGATCGCCCTGGTGTCCGATGCCGGCACGCCGGCGGTGTCGGATCCTGGCGCCCGCATCGTCGACGCCGTGCTGAATGCCGGTTTGCGCGCCTTGCCGCTGCCGGGGCCGTCGGCCGCCGTGACCGCGCTGTCGGTCAGCGGGCTGGTCAACGACCAGTTCCAGTTCATCGGATTTCTGCCGAGCAAGGCACGCCAGCGCGAGATCGTACTCGCAGGCCTGGCTGGCGCCAGCGCTACGCTGGTGCTGTACGAAGCCCCGCATCGCATCGTTGAAACCGTCGATGCCCTGTTGCAGGCATTCGGGCCGGAACGCCGTATCGTGCTGGCGCGCGAACTGACCAAGCTGTTCGAGAGCGTCCACCGCTGCCCCCTGGGGGAGGCGCCGGCCTGGCTGGCGGCCGACCTCAACCGGCAGAAGGGCGAATTCGTGCTGCTGGTGGACGCGGCGCCGGTGGCGCTCGATGACAGCGCCGAAGGCGAGCGGGTCTTGCAGATCCTGCTGGCGGAATTGTCGATCAAGCAAGCCGCTGCCCTGGCGGCGCAAATCACCGGGCAAAAGAAAAATGCTCTGTACGAGCGGGCTTTGGCTTTAAAAGATGCCTAGGTAAGAATAAGATGTGCCTAATGTTTTTTTGTTATGGGTGAGATCTGTCCTGTGTCCAGAGGGCAGGCATTGCGTCATATGAGCCTGGAATATAGGCACAAAAATGCCGGGGCGGGGATGTATTTTAGCAACGGCTGCAGCGCGACAAATTAGTTTCCGCATAGGGTTCAATAGTAAAATCCGCCACCTTGTGCAACGCGACAAACAGTTTTAAAAGAAGCAATCAAATTGAAGTAAGCAGGCTTGGGGTACGGCCGGACTTGCCCTTACTAATAAGATGAGAGAAAACATGAGTACAACACAAACCAGCAGCAGCCCTGGCTTCAAATCTTCCCGTCTACATATCATCACGCTGGCTGCGCTGGGAATCGTGTTCGGCGATATCGGCACCAGTCCGCTGTACGCGCTGAAAGAATGCTTCAGCACCGACCACGGCATTCCATTCACGCCTGATGCGGTGTTGGGAATCATCTCGATGCTGTTCTGGGCGATCACCATCGTGGTCTCGCTCAAATATGTACTGTTTGTGATGCGCGCCGACAACAACGGCGAGGGCGGCGTGCTGGCCCTGATGGCCTTGTCGCTGCGCACCGCCCAGAACGGTTCCAAACGCGCCAAGACCTTGATGATGCTGGGCGTTTTCGGCGCCTGCATGTTTTATGGCGACGTCGTCATCACGCCGGCGATCTCCGTGCTGTCGGCGGTAGAAGGGCTGGAAATCGCCACGCCGGGGCTGACGCGCTATGTCTTGCCGCTGTCGCTGGTGATCCTGATTGCCTTGTTCCTGATCCAGAAGCACGGCACCACGGTGGTGGGTAAATTGTTCGGTCCGGTGATGTTCGTGTGGTTTGTCTCGCTGGGTTTGCTGGGTGTTTACAACGTCATCAAGGCGCCGGAAATCCTGGTGGCGATCAATCCTTACTACGCTTATGCTTTCATGCAGCAACATGCGTTGCAGGCGTTCGTGGTGCTGGGTTCGGTGGTGCTGGTGCTGACCGGCGCCGAGGCCCTGTATGCCGACATGGGACACTTCGGCATCCGGCCGATCCGCTTTGCCTGGCTGTTTACTGTCATGCCTTGCCTGATGCTGAACTACTTCGGCCAGGGCGCCAACCTGCTGATCAATCCCGCCGCCATCCAGAATCCGTTCTACCTGATGGTGCCGGACGCCTTGCTGTTGCCGATGGTGATCCTGGCCACCGCTGCCACCGTGATCGCATCCCAAGCAGTGATCTCGGGCGCGTTCTCGCTGACCAGCCAGGCCATCCTGCTGGGCTTTGTGCCGCGCATGCGCATCTTGCACACATCGGAAGACGAGCGTGGCCAGATCTATGTGCCGGTGATCAACTGGATGCTGCTGCTGCTGGTGGTCGGCGTGGTGCTGGCCTTCAAGAAATCCGATAACCTGGCCGCGGCCTACGGCGTGGCGGTGACCACCACCATGCTGATCACCACGGTGCTGGCCGCGGTGGTCATGCGCACCGTCTGGAAATGGAATCCCTTCCTGGTGGCGCTGGTCATCAGTGCTTTTTTCATTGTCGATTTCGCCTTCTTTGCCGCCAACCTGCTGAAGATTGTCGACGGCGGCTGGTTCCCGCTGCTGCTCGGCGCCATCGCCTTCTTCCTGCTGATGACCTGGTACGCCGGCCGCATGCTGCTGCGTGAACGCAGCAAGGACGAAGGGATCCCGCTGGAGCCTTTCATCGAAGGCCTGCTGGCGCACCCGCCGCACCGGGTCGACGGCACCGCGGTATTCATGACCGGCAACAAGACTACCGTGCCGGTCGCCTTGCTGCATAACCTGAAGCACAACCGCATTTTGCACAAGCGCGTGTTCTTCCTGAAAATCAGCATCTGGGACGTGCCGTTTGTCGAAGACAGCAAGCGCCTCACCCTGAAGGAACTGGGCAGCGATGTCTACGTCCTGCGCGCCGCTTTCGGTTTCAAGGAAGCGCCTGACGTGCAAACCGTGATGGCCCTGACCACGGCGCAGTTCGGCCTGGAATTCGACGTGATGGATACGTCCTTCTTCCTGGCGCGCGATACGGTGATCCCGAGCAAGATTCCCGGCATGCAGCTGTGGCGCGAAAAGCTGTTCGCCTGGATGTATCAGAATGCCGCCAAGCCGTCCGACTTTTTCCATATCCCGATCAACCGGGTGGTCGAACTGGGCACCAAGGTGGAAATCTAAGCGCTTCGCAAAAATCCCCGCAAACCTCTACGGTTTGCGGGGATTTTCTTTTCAGGGATTGTCGGCAGAGGCGAACTGCACCTGGCAGCGCCACAATTGATGGCCTGACGCCAGGTATTTGCTTTCAAAAGGGGTGATCGGCTGCGCCGGCAAATAGGGCTCGCAAGCGACGGCCTGGCCGCTTAACTGTTGCAGCGCGCTGGCGCATTCCTCGACATAGATCTGCCAGTTGCTGCGGCATTCCAGAATGCCGCCCAGCGCAACGATGGTCGGGAACACCGGATGGCCGTGCCAACGCCGGCTGAGCTGGCCTATCTTCGGCCAGGGATTCGGATACAGCAGATAGTGGCGCGCCGGAAAAATCCGCGCCGCCAGCAGCAGCCGCCAGTAATCCACCAGGTCGGCGCGAATGCGGATGAAGTTGGGCGGCAGCGCTGCCGGGCCGGGCCATAGCGTGTTGCGGCCGACCCGGTCGGCGGACTGGTCGACGCCGATGACGAAATGATCAGGATATTGCGCCGCCAGATGCATGGTCGACAAGCCGACGCCGCAACCGGCATCGAGAACCAAGGGCGGGCTGCCGGCCGCCCGCCAGGCGGCGATGCTGTCGTCGAATGCGCTTTGATTGTAAGAACTGACGGGTTTTTGAAACGTGTGCGAGGCGTGCTTGGCGACGCTGGCCGCAAGCTGCTCGTGGATGCCGCTCTGGGCGCTATGGATAGGGCTGGAATTGGCGTACATATCGACGTACCGGATGCAATGTGAAAGGTACGGCAATATACCTCAAGCGTTCCACCCGGTTTGCCGTGGTTATAGGCAAAGCCGGGCGGGCTGGAAGGAATTGGACGGTAGCAGGGTTATTGCAAGGTAACGGGCTGGCTCATCATCGAGTCATAGTTGCCCAGGAAAGCATCGATATCCTCGATGCTCGGTTCGGTCGCGATCAGATCTTCGACCCCTTTACGAAAAAATTCAGCCAAGGCACCAGCAATAAAAATCTCGCGCTTGAACGATTTATCGACGATTTCATAGCCGCCGAAACGTAAAGCTTCGCGTTGTTCATCGGCACCAAATTCGACGACGCTGTATTGGTCACTGTTATAAATCAGGTTCATATGCGCTCCCGGTAGTTAGAACAGAAGGTAATGATCGAATAAGCAGTTTTCAAGCCAGCTAGTGAAAATATTATTTGTGAACTCCTTTTCTGAGGCATATGTTTCTGTTCTGACAGACATATTTCAGTACTAAAAGAATTTTTGCGCTCGATGCATTTACATAGTACGCCACAGGCTATTTTTGTCACGTGCTAAATACTGATCAAGGCAATGCATTTCTTCTAAGAGCGCATAAAATTTTTATATATCACCTGCCGCCAACTGATAGCGTCACATAATTTGCTGCTGGCCAGGCAATCATTCAAGCCATTCGAACATGATGTGCTGGTGAGATCCCGGTGCAATGGCGATCTTGCGCTCTTTCACCTGGTCTTTCTTGGCGACTGCGAGGTGATAGCTGCCGGCAGGCAGCTTGGCCAGGAAAAACGGTCCATTGGAAACGGTATCCAGCACAACATTGTTGCTCGCATCGCTGATTTTCACGTGGATGTCGGCAGCATATTCATCCTTGGGCGTTGCTTTGATGACGAACTCTAATTCCAGCGGATAGTTCTTTGCCTCCTGCTGTATCAGGGTCGATTCGTCCACGCCGATGCCGCCGGACATATAGGTGGCCACGCCTTTGGTGACGGCGGTGGGAGCCGCGCCGGCATTGGCGGCTAGCGTAGCGGCGAGCAATGCGCCGAGTGCGAGAAGAGTGCGCTTATTCATGATGCTTCCTCCTGAAAACGCGTTGGGCTCCGACTTTGCGTGCCCATGGAATCCAGCATAGGGCTTGAAAATTAAAGCTGACTTAAACCTTGGAATTTTTAGGGCTATTGCTGGAATTGACGTGAATGTAAGAAACAATCCCGTTCTGCATCTTAGCCGGCCGGCGGATGCAGGGGCTGCCTGCGGGCTTGTCAATGCTGGCTGCGCCACATAAATGTTGCTTGCTCAGTCCTCAAGCCTGGTTCAACGCACGGCGATATTGAATCGCCTCGGCGACGTGGCTGGCAGCAATGTTTTCCGCCCCGTCCAGATCGGCGATGGTGCGCGCCACCTTGAGCACGCGGTGATAGCCGCGCGCCGACCAGTCCAGGCGCGCCATGGCGGTGCGCAGGATGTTTTCGCCGGCGCTGTCGGGTTTGCAGTATTCATCGATTTCATTGGCAGATAAAGCATTGTTTTGCTTGCCTTGGCGAGCGAGCTGCCGAGCGCACATTTGCTCGACGCGCGATGCGATGAGCGCTGACGATTCACCTTCCGCGGCTTTCAGCAGCTCGTCATGCGGCAAGGCCGGCACCTGTATCTGCATGTCGATCCGATCCAGCAATGGGCCGGAAATCTTGTTTTGATAGCGCAGGATATTGTCAGGCGTGCAGCGGCATTGCTTGACCGGGTGTCCCAGGTAGCCGCAAGGGCAGGGATTCATGGCGGCGATCAGCTGGAATTGCGCCGGGAAGTCGGCCTGGCGGGCGGCCCGCGAAATCGTGATGCGGCCGCATTCCAGCGGCTCCCGCAATACTTCCAGCACGCGACGGTCGAACTGCGGCAATTCATCGAGGAACAGGACGCCGCGGTGGGCCAGAGAAATTTCACCGGGGCGCGGCGGGCTGCCGCCGCCCACCAGCGCCACGGCCGATGCCGTGTGATGCGGGGCCCGGTACGGCCGCACTTTCCACTTCGCGCTGGAAAAGCCGCTGGCGAGCGACTGCACCGTCGCGGATTCCAGCGCGTCGCAATCGCTCAAGGGCGGCAAAATGCCGGGGAAACGCGCCGCCAGCATCGACTTGCCGGTGCCGGGCGGCCCCATCAGCAGCACGCTGTGGCCGCCGGCTGCGGCGACCTCCAGTGCGCGCTTGGCTTGCAGCTGGCCTTTGACATCGCTGAAATCCAGATAGCTCGGCGGCCTCCGCTGCGGTTCGGCTGCGTGGCGCGATAATCTTGTTTCTGCTTGCTTGGAGGCGAAGTGGGCGCACACTTGTAGCAAATTGTCGGCGGGGAGAATGCGGGCGTCGGTGACCAGGGCCGCTTCGTCGGCATTGGCTTGCGGCAGGATGAAGGCGCGGCTTTTGGCTGTGGACGGAGTGGCGCCGGAGGCCGTCATGGCGAAGGTCATCGCCAGCGCGCCGCGGATCGGCCTCAACTGGCCGGACAGCGACAGTTCGCCGGCGAATTCGTAGTCGTCCAGTTCGTCGGCCGGAATTTGTCCGGACGCCGCCAGGATGCCGAGTGCAATCGGCAAGTCGAAACGGCCCGATTCCTTGGGCAAATCGGCTGGCGCCAGATTGACGGTGATGCGGCGGGAAGGGAATTCGAAACGGGCATTTTGCAGCGCTGCGCGGACCCGGTCCTTGGATTCCTTGACCTCGGTTTCGGGCAGGCCGACGATGGTGAAGCTGGGCAGGCCGTTGGCCAGGTGGACTTCCACCGTGACTGCCGGCGCTTGCATGCCTGCCAGCGCCCGGCTTTTCAAGACGGCCAGCGTCACTGGCGCGGCATTACGGTTGCTTCAACTGTGCTTCAAGCTCCGTCACGCGGGCTTCAAGCGCCTCGAGTTTGGCGCGGGTGCTGGCCAGCACCTGGGCTTGCACGTCAAATTCCTCGCGCGTCACCAGGTCCAGCTTGGCGAAGCCCTGGCCCAGCATGGCCTTGACGTTTTTCTCGATATCCTTGGCGGGGGAGTTTTCGATGGCCTGGTTGATCTTGGCTTGGATGTCGTCGAAAAAATTGGGTTTGTTCATGGTGGCCCTCTGGCGGTAAATAAGATAAGAAAAATGATAACCGATACGAGCAAACCCGACATCGAAATTCTGCCTGGGGGCGGCAGTTTAAGCCTTTGCTGCCCAGGCTCCGTCAGGCAAGCTGCTTGCGATATTGCACGAAGCCCGAGCGATCGGCGATACGGTCGTACAGCTGCATCGCCGTGCTGTTGGTCTCGCGGGTCAGCCAGTGCACCCGCGTGCTGCCGGCCGCCTTGGCTGCTGCGCAGACATGTTCGATCAGCAGCCGGCCGAGGCCGGTGCCGCGCTGTTCAGGGGCGACATACAAATCTTGCAGATAGCAGGAATCCTCTACCGTCCAGCAAGAGCGATGGAATATCCAGTGCACCACCCCGACCGCCTTGCCATCCACGGTGGCGAGGGCGCCGAATATCGGCTCCTTCGGGTCCAGCAGGCGCTGCCAGGTGACCAGGCGCACGGCAGCGGGAACCTCCGCCTGATAAAAGCCGAGATAGCCCAGCCATTGCGGCTCCCAGGCAGCGAAGTCTTGCTCGCCGAGCGGCTGGATAACAATATTTGAAAGGGATGCGGATGCTGAAGCCAAGATAATCTCCTGTCGAAATGGATTAACTCGCTAACGGTAGGTAGCGGAGCCGGTTACAAAACAGCGTTCATCGTAGCGTCAGAAGTTGGTATCATCAAAGATCCAAGATTAATTATATTTATAGGTCCAATCCAGTTAAATTCTGCGATTTGGCGCAGCTAATGATAGTCTTTCATAAAAGACAATTATCGAGGAGAGACATGGTTAAAGCGAAATTATTGCTTCTGTGCGCGGCGTTCTGCTTTTCCGCAGCCGCCCAGGCGAACGAACCGCAAGCGACGGAGCATGACGCGGTTTTCAAGGACTTCCGCTTTGCTTCCGGGGAGACCTTGCCGGAACTGCGCATCCATTACCGTACCTACGGCGAGCCGCGGCGCGGCGCCGACGGCAAAGTCGATAATGCCGTGCTGATCCTGCACGGCACCGGCGGCTCCGGCGCCCAGTTCATCCGGCCGGAATTTTCCGGCGAGCTGTTCGGCTCGGGCCAGCTGCTCGACGCCTCGCGCTATTTCCTGGTCCTGCCGGACGGCATCGGCCACGGCAATTCCAGCAAACCGAGCGATGGCTTGCGCGGCAAGTTTCCGCACTACGGTTACCGCGACATGGTCGAGGCCCAGTACCGGCTGCTGACGGAAACCCTGGGAGTGAATCATTTGCGCCTGGTGATGGGCACTTCGATGGGCGGCATGCAGACCTGGATGTGGGGCGAGCAGCATCCGGCTTTCATGGATGCCCTGATGCCGCTGGCCAGCGTGCCGACCCAGATTTCAGGCCGCAACCGGGTCTGGCGCCGCATCATCATCGACGCCATCCGCAACGATCCGGCGTGGCAAGGCGGCAATTACAGCAGCCAGCCGCCGAGCTTGCGCACCGCCGAGCAGATGCTGTTTTTCATGTCCAGCAATCCCTTGCTGCGGCAGCAGCAGATGCCGGACCTGGCGCAAGCCGACCAGGCCTTGGATAGCGCGGTAGCGACGGCCATGAAAAGCGCCGACGCCAACGATACCCTGTATTTCATGGACGCTTCGCGCGACTACGATCCCGGTCCGCTGCTGGAAAAAATCCGGGCGCCGCTGATCGCGGTCAACTCCGCTGACGACCTGATCAATCCGCCGGAAATCGGCATTCTCGAGCGCGACGTCAAACGCGTGCCGGGCGCGCGCATGGTGATGGTCAAGCTGAGCGGCGCGACGCGCGGCCATGGCACCCACACGGTGGCGGCAGTCTGGAAGCCCTGGCTGCGCGAACTGCTGGCATCGCCCCAGCGCAACTGATGGCGAAGCCTGTGGCGCCGGCGCTGTCGATGAATCTGGACCCGGCCGGGATTGCGCTCGATGGCGGCAAAGGCCTGGCCAAGCAGCTGTGCCTGGCCTTGCGCCAGCGCATCCTGGCGACCCCTGACACTTACCGCATCAAGCTGCCGACTTCGCGCAACCTGGCGCTGGCGTTGAAGGTATCGCGCAACACCGTGGTGCGCGCGTATGAACAGCTGTACGCCGAAGGCTATATCAGCAGCCGGGTCGGCGACGGCACTTATGCCGACGGCCTGGCGGCTGCGGTTGCGGCTGGTCCGGCAGCGCCGGCCGCCGCTGCGCCGGCGATGCAGTTGTCATCCATGCAGCAGCGCCTGAGCGGCTACGAGGCACGGCGGCGCCGTTTTGACGGCCCGGCGCGCGCCTTCCGGCTTGGCATTCCCGCTTACGACCTGTTCCCCAGCGCCATCTGGGCGCGCCTGCAAGGCAATTTCTGGCGCCGCGCGCCGCTGGCGCAGATGGGCTATGGCGAGGCTGCCGGCGATGTGCGTTTGCGCGAATTGATCGCGGCCTACCTGCGCCAGGCGCGCGGCCTGGTCTGCGAGCCGTCGCAAATCATGATCACCGCCGGCGCCCAGCATGGCATTGCCCTCTGCGCGCAGCTGTTGCTGGACGCCGGCGATAAGGTGGTGGTGGAAAATCCGTGCTACCCGGCAGCCGCTGCCGCCTTGGCCTTATCCGGCGCGCAGCTGGTGGGAATCGGGCTGGACCAGGATGGCATGGACACCAGCCAGCTGGCGCTGCACGGCGACTGCCGCCTGGCGTATGTGACGCCGTCGCACCAGTATCCGGTCGGCGTCACGCTGTCGCTGGCGCGGCGGCTGGAACTGCTGGCCTGGGCCGAACGCCACGACAGCTGGATCATCGAAGACGACTACGACGGCGAATATCGCTATGACGGCACGCCGCTGGCGCCGCTGGCGGCGCTGGATCACAACGCCCGCGTGCTGTATGTCGGCACTTTTTCGAAAATTGCCTTTCCCGGGCTGCGCCTCGGCTATCTGGTATTGCCGCCCAAACTGGTGCCGGCGCTCGGCGCGCTGCGCGCCATGGGTGATCGTCACCCGCCGGCGGCGGATCAGGCAGTGATGGCCGAGTTCATCGCCGCCGGCCATTTCCAGCGGCACATCCGCCGCATGCGGCGCGCCAGCCGTTCCCGCCGCGATGCCTTGCTGGCGGCCTGGGCGCCGCTGTTCGGCGCGCAACTGCCCTTGCCCAAGGTTGCCGCCGGCCTGCACTTGAGCCTGCCGTTGGCCAGTTCGCAGCAGGAAACCGAGCTGGTGGCGAAAGCTCTCGCCGCAGGAGTTGAAATCAATCCGCTGAGCCGATTTTGCATCCCGGGCCTGGCGGTGAATCCGCAGCACCGTGCCGGCCTGGCGCTGGGTTTTGCTGGCGTGGATGAGGCCGCGATCCGCAATGCATTGTTATTGCTGCAACAAGCCTGGCGTTGATTTGTAGCTGACTACAAGATGTCATGTAGTCAGATCGGATAATCGCTGCACCAGAATAATGCGCCGGCAGGTACATGCTTTATTTTGGTGCGCTGCACTGCACAATATTTCTCCACAAGAACGTCCCCAAATTAACAGTCACTAAAAAAGCGCAAATAAATCACCCCATAAGTGGTATTAAGCGGGCAAAAGAAGCGGCTGGAACAGTTGGCATGGGTTCTGCTATGGAAAGTACGAAGAGTACTGATTTAGCGGTTTTCATTCAACATACCAACAGGGACTTCCATGAAAAAGCTGATTTTAGCCGCAGCAATAGCAGCAAGCTTCACCGCGGGTTTTGCGCATGCAGAAGACGCCAAGCCTGACAATGAAATCAGTTACAACATCGGCCTCGTGAACGACTACCGCTTCCGCGGCATTTCGCAAACGCGTTTCGATCCCGCCGTGCAGGGCGGCGCCGACTACACCAATAATCCAACCGGCCTGTATGCCGGCACCTGGCTCTCCAACATCAAGTGGATCAAGGATGCGGTCGACAGCGCCAATACCGGCACCGGCGGCAAGGGACCGGTGGAGTGGGATATCTACGGCGGCAAGCGCGGCGACCTGCCGGGCGGCTTTACCTATGATGTCGGCGGCCTGTACTACTACTACCCGACCAACAACTACAGCCAGATCGGCCGCAACGCCAACACGTTTGAGCTGTACGGCCAGATCGGCTACGGACCGGCCTATTTCAAATATTCGCATGCGATGACCAACCTGTTCGGCACCATCGACAGCAAGAACAGCGCTTACTACGATGCCGGCGCCAACATCGATGTCGGTGCGGGCGTCACGCTTGGCCTGCACCTTGGCCATCAGACCGTGGAACACACCAGCTTCGCCAGCTATACCGACTGGAAAATCGGCGCCACCAAGACCTTTGACCAGCTCGCCGGCATCACTTTGGGACTGGCCTATGTCGGCACCGACGCCAAGGATGGCGCTTATGTCAGCCCGAGCGGCAAGAACCTGGGGCGCAACGGCGTGGTGTTTTCTCTGGCGAAGACCTTCTAAAAAACGACGTCAAAAAAGCAGCAGCGGCAAGCGCTTCGCGCCCGCCGTCTCACAAAACCAACGAGGCCGATATGAAACTGATTACAGCGATCATCAAACCATTTAAGCTCGACGAGGTGCGTGAAGCACTGTCGGCGATAGGCGTGCAAGGCATTACCGTGACCGAGGTAAAAGGTTTCGGCCGCCAGAAGGGCCACACGGAGCTGTATCGCGGCGCTGAATATGTCGTCGACTTCCTGCCGAAGACAAAAATCGAAGCGGCAGTGGACGACAGCATTCTGGAACAAGCGGTAGAAGCGATCGAGACCGCGGCCCGTACCGGCAAGATCGGCGACGGCAAGATTTTTGTATTTGATCTGCAGGAAGTTATTCGTATTCGTACCGGTGAAACCGGCAAAGACGCAATCTAAGGGGATAAAAATATGAACAGAATATTGGCAACGATTTTAGCGTCGTGCGCGCTGATCGCGGCGACTTCGATGCTGCCGGCTGCGGCGGCTGACGAGGCGTCCGCTCCGGCAGCCAGCGCGCCAGCAGCGGCCGTGGCATCCGCCAGCGCGGATGCTTCCACACCTGCGCCCGCACCGGCAGCAGCGGCTGCTCCGGCCCCGGCCGCCGCCGCTGCGGCAGCGCCTGCCGCGGCAGCTCCCGCGGCGCCGGTGCCGAACAAGGGCGACACCGCCTGGCTGCTGGTCTGCACCGCATTCGTGATCCTGATGACCTTGCCTGGCCTGGGCCTGTTCTACGGCGGCCTGGTGCGCAGCAAGAACATGCTGTCGGTGCTGATGCAGTGCTTCACGGTGTTCTCGCTGATCATCGTGCTGTGGATACTGTACGGTTACAGCCTCGCGTTCACGGAAGGCAATTCCTTCTTCGGCGGCTTCAGCCGGCTGTTCTTGCACGGCATGACGCCTGATTCCGTGGCGGCTACCTTCAGCAAGGGCGTAGTGGTGCCTGAATTCGCCTACGTGGTGTTCCAGGGCGCGTTTGCAGCGATTACCTGCGCCCTGATCATCGGCGCCTTTGCCGAACGCGCCAAATTCTCGGCGATCCTGGTGTTCACCGTATTGTGGTTCACCTTCGCTTACCTGCCGATGGCGCACATGGTCTGGTTCTGGCCTGGTCCGGATGGCTTTGTCGATGCGGCTTCCGCAGAGAAGCTGACCGCCACCGGCGGCTGGTTGTTCCAGAAGGGTGCGCTTGATTTTGCCGGCGGCACCGTGGTGCATATCAACGCCGCTATCGCCGGTCTGGTTGGTTCGTACGTGATTGGCAAGCGCGTCGGTTTCGGCAAGGAAGCCTTCAAGCCGCATAGCCTGACCCTGACCATGGTCGGTGCATCGCTGCTGTGGTTCGGCTGGTTCGGCTTCAACGCCGGTTCGGCCCTGGAAGCCAACGGCAGCGCGGCCCTGGCCTTCATCAATACCCTGCTGGCGACTGCTGCCGCGGTGCTGAGCTGGAGTGCCGGCGAATGGATCGGCAAGGGCAAGCCTTCCATGCTGGGCGGCGCATCCGGCGCGGTAGCCGGCCTGGTGGCGATTACGCCTGCGGCCGGCTTCGTCGGCCCGATGGGCGCATTGATCATGGGCTTGCTGGCTGGCTTCGTTTGCCTGTGGGGCGTGACTGGCCTGAAACGTTTGCTGGGTGCTGACGATGCGCTGGACGTCTTCGGCGTGCATGGCGTCGGCGGCATCATGGGCGCGCTGCTCACGGGCGTGTTCGCGGCGCCTAGCCTCGGCGGCACAGGCATCTATGACTACGTCACCAATGCGGTCCTGCCAGACTATTCGATCCCTGGCCAGCTGTGGATCCAGTTCGAAGGCGTGCTGACCACGCTGGTCTGGTCCGGCGTGGTATCGCTGATCGCATTCAAGCTGGTCGATATCGTCATGGGTTTGCGCGTGACCGAAGAAGAGGAGCGCGAAGGCCTGGATATCTCCAGCCATGGCGAATCCGCGTACCATGATTAAGATGTGCGATTAAGACCTTCGATCAAGCCATGCCTGATCTCGCCGGATAGCAGGAAGCAGCGCTGTCCGGCGGCTTGATCGGCGTCTTGCGCAATCCCGGGCCGATAGCCATCGCCTGGGATTTTTTGTTTCCCGTTCAAGAGCAGCAGATTCAGGAGATTTTCATGGACCCTACCATCACCCCGCAACGCCCGGGCGACTGTACGGTGGAAGACGTCAGGGCCGACCAGTTCGATGGTGTAGTGGGTCCGCTCACCGATATTCTGATCGCTTGCGTGGCGCAAGGCGCCAGCATCGGCTTCATCGACACGCCGGCTGCCGAAGACGCCTTTTCCTTCTGGTATGGCGTCAGCGGCTCGCTGGTGAGCGGCGGCCGCCGCCTGCTGGTGGCGCGCGTTGTCGGCGAGGTGGTCGGCACTGTGCAGGTCGTGCTGGCGACGCCTGCCAACGGTCATCATCGCGCCGAGATTTCCAAGTTGCTGGTGCATCCGGAGGCGAGACGCAAGGGCGTGGCGCGCCTGTTGATGAGACAAGCTGAAGCAATCGCCCGTGCCGACGGCCGCTCCTTGCTGATCCTCGACACCCGCACCGGCGATGCCGCCGAATCCCTGTACAGCTCCATGGGATATGAACTGGTTGGCGTCATTCCAGACTATGCGCGCTCGACCGTGGGCAAGCTGACGGACACCAGTTTCATGTACAAGCAAATCTAGGCTTGCACAATGCCGATTCGCTCTTCATGGTGAAAACGGCCTCTTTAGTTACGGCCAATTCTCGCAAAGTAATGACAGAATAGATGCTTTGCCATGACTTCGGCTGGAGTTGCCCGCTATCGTAAAAATACTGCTTTGTTGAATAAAGCCAGCTGCATATAAAATGACTTAGGGATTGAGTGTTGCATATAAGGCAATTTTGTCTGGCGCGAATATTGCACAAAGGCAGGGTGTTTCATTGCGCTTTTTGTCAATCGGAGGGCTTTAAAAATCCGCTAGCGGCCCGATGTAAAGTGAGCTAATCGGCCTCACAGGGCAGCCATCGCGCCATTTGCGCAACATTGCGGCGGGTGACCGGCGAAATAATGCATTTCCCGTTAGAATCGTCGGCTTGTCCCGGAAGTCTTGAAACACGCTTCCTTGGCTGGCAGCAACGCATTTGCACACGCTACATCGTTTCCAAAAGAAAGTTTTATATGGTTCCGCACCTCGTCACGGCCCTGAATGGCCCGTTGCTCGATCTAGAAAAGAAAATCCTCGCAGCTACCCCGGCTATCGAGCGCTGGTTCCGGATGGAATGGCAGGAGCACACGCCGCCGTTCTATTGCTCGGTTGACCTGCGCAATTCCGGTTACAAGCTGGCCCCGGTGGATACCAATCTGTTTCCGGGCGGCTTCAGCAATCTGTCGCCGGAAATGTTGCCGCTGGCGATACAGGCAGCGATGGCGGCCATCGAAAAATATTGTCCGGACGCCAAGAACCTGTTGCTGCTGCCGGAGCTGAACACGCGCAATACCTTCTATCTGCAAAACGTGGCGCGATTGATGCAGGTGTTCCGCCAGACCGGTCTGCATGTGCGGCTCGGTTCGCTGGCGGAAGATGTCAAGGAGCCGCAAACCATCGAATTGCCGGACGGCAGCACCATCACGCTGGAGCCGCTGGAGCGTTCCGCTAACGGCCGCCGCCTGGGGCTGAAGAACTTCGATCCCTGCACCATCTTGCTGAACAACGACCTGTCGTCCGGTACGCCTGCGATTCTGGAAAACCTCAACGAGCAAAATGTTTTGCCGCCGTTGCATGCCGGCTGGACCGTGCGCCGCAAAAGCAACCATTTCACGGCCTACGACGAAGTGGTGAAGAAATTCGCCAAGCTGATCGATGTCGATCCGTGGATGCTGAACCCGTTTTTCGCCAAGGTCGACCAGGTCGATTTCCAGGCCACCGACGGCGACGACAAGCTGGCGGCCAGCGTCAGTTCGCTGCTGGCGAAGATCCGCAAGAAATACAAGGAATACGGCATCACCGAAAAGCCGTTCGTGATCGTCAAGGCCGATGCGGGCACCGACGACATGGGCGTGATGAGCGTGACCGATGTCAGCCAGATCAAGGAGTTGAGCCGCAAGCAGCGCGAGAAACTGTCGCTTGGCAAAACCGGCGGCGAGATCCATGACCTGATCATCCAGGAAGGTGTGCATACGTTTGAGCACATCAACGACGCGGTAGCGGAGCCGGTGGTATACATGATCGACCGTTATGTGGTCGGCGGCTTTTACCGCGTACACGCGGAGCGCGGCATCAATGAAAACCTGAATGCGCCGGGCGCCCATTTCGTGCCGCTGGCGTTTGCCCAGCAGCATGCCTTGCCGGACATGCTGGCCAAGCCGGGCACGACCGCCCCGAACCGCTTCTACATGTATGGCGTGGTGGCGCGCCTCGGTTTGCTGGCGGCTTCGCTGGAAATGGAAAAGACCGATCCGAACCCTGAAGAATATTAATCGTCAGCTTGTCCTGACCTCAGCAACTATAGGGCCAAAAATATGAAAATCGCTTTCCTCGCCGATCCGCTCAGCACCTTCAAGACGTATAAGGATTCGACTTACGCCATGATGGTGGAAGCGGTCAAACGCGGCCATACGATCTATGCCTTCGAGCAAAAAGACATGGCGCTGGAAAGCGGGATCGTGACTGCCAATGTGGTCAAGGTGACCTTGACAGGCGACGCCAAGGACTGGTTCCGCGCCAGTGCGCCGGCCGCCATGTTCCTGTCGGAGTTCGATGCGATCCTGCTGCGCAAGGATCCGCCTTTCGACATGGAATACATTTACACCACCTATCTGCTGGAACTGGCGGAAACCCAGGGCGCGCGCGTTTTCAACAAGCCACAGGCAATCCGCGACCATAATGAAAAACTGGCCATCGCGCAGTTCTCGAAATACACCTCGCCGACCCTGGTGACGCGCGATGCGGCGCGCTTGCGCGCCTTCCATGAAGAACATCATGATGTAATCCTGAAGCCGCTCGACGGCATGGGCGGCACCGGGATTTTCCGGGTACGGCAGGACGGCCTGAACCTGGGCTCCATCATTGAAACCCTGACCGATAACGGCCAGCGCACCATCATGATCCAGCGTTTCATCCCTGAAATTGCCGCCGGCGACAAGCGGGTGCTGGTGATTGGCGGTAAAGTGGTGCCGTTTTCGCTGGCGCGGATTCCGCAAGGCAGCGAAGTGCGCGGCAACCTGGCGGCCGGCGGCATCGGCGTAGCCCAGCCGCTGACTGCGCGCGACCGCGAAATCGGCGAAGCACTTGGGCCGGTGCTGGCACAGCGCGGCTTGTTACTGGTAGGATTAGATGTGATCGGCGACTATTTGACCGAGGTCAACGTCACCAGTCCGACTTGCTTCCAAGAAATCAAGCAGCAAGCCGGTTTTGATGTTGCCGAGATGTTCATTGATGCGCTGGAAGCAGCCCTGGCCTGAGTCAGCCAGATTAATTTTTCGTCAGCGCCGGCAGCTTTGCCGGTGCGCTGTAAGTGTTGTAGTAAAACCGTTGTAAACCGGGATAGTCCGCGCTGCGGATTCGAGTGAAACTATGATTGGCATTCTTCTTTTAACCCATGCTCCGCTGGGCCAGGCATTCATCGCAGCTGCCTCTCACGTGTTTCGTCATACACCCGAACGGCTGGAAGCGATTGACGTGATCGCCGACCAGAATCCGATGGAAGTGCAAAAACTCGCCAAGCAGGCTGCGGCCCGTCTCGACGACGGCTCCGGCGTGTTGGTGATCACCGACGTCATGGGCGGCACGCCTTCCAATTGCACGTTGCCGTTTTGCAGCGGCAACCAGACCCAGGTGATTGCTGGCATCAGCTTGCCGATGCTGCTGCGCGCCCTGACATACCGCAACGATACGCTCGACGTGGTGACCGAAATGGCGCTGGCCGGCGGCCAGGGCGGCGCGGTAAGGGTAGATAACCGGGTTCGCGTATCGCATTGATAACATGGCAACAGATGGCAGGAACGAATTTACGCGGGCTTAGGCTTAGAGTTGATAGCTAAGATAGTTAACATTATTAAAAGACAAGATGATTCAACAAGAAATCGAAATTATCAACAAGCTTGGCTTGCACGCACGTGCCTCAGCCAAATTTACTCAACTGGCCAGCAAGTTCAAATGTGAAGTCTGGATGACCCGCAACAAACGCCGCGTCAACGCCAAATCCATCATGGGCGTGATGATGCTGGCGGCCGGCAAGGGCAGCACGATCTTGCTGGAAGCCGACGGTGAGGATGAAAAAGCCTGTTTTGATGCCTTAAACCAGTTAATTCAGGATAAGTTTGGCGAAGGCGAGTAAAACCCGCCTGTCAGCTAACCCGGTTCCGCATTTATCTCTATCTATCTTTATACAGCGGTGACCAGATGGCATCCTTTACCTTACACGGCATTCCGGTTTCGCGCGGCATCGCGATCGGCCGCGCGCACCTGCTGGCGCCAGCTGCCATGGACGTCAAGCACTACCTGATCGGCGAAACCGAGGTCGAAGCCGAAGTCCGGCGGCTGCAGAACGCGGTCGCCACCGTGCGTACCGAACTGCAAACCATCCGCAACGATTTGCCGAAAGAGTCGCCGCCCGAGCTGGGTGCTTTTGTCGACGTCCACCTGCTGATCCTGTCAGATCCGATGCTGGCCGAGATGTCGCTCGATATTGTCCGCAACCGCCAGTACAACGCCGAATGGGCGCTGGTGACCCAGATCGACGAGCTGTCGACCCAGTTCGATGAAATCGAAGACCCCTATCTGCGCGAGCGCAAGATGGACGTGCTGCAGGTCGGCGAGCGTCTGCTGAAAGTGTTGACCGGCACCTCCACCCGCCTGCCCGAAGTCGACAGCGACGGCGCTTCCTTCGCCAACATCGTGGTGGTGGCTTACGATATTTCCCCGGCCGACATGCTGCAGTTCCGCGACCGCGCCTTCGCCGGTTTCGTCACCGATCTCGGCGGCCAGAATTCGCATACCGCGATCGTCGCCCGCAGCCTGGATATTCCGGCTGCGGTCGGCATGAACAATGCTTCGCGCCTGATCAAGCAGGACGACTGGATCATCATCGACGGCGACGCCGGCGTGGTGATCGTCGATCCGGCCACCGTGATACTCAAGCAGTATCGCGAGCGCCAGGCGCAGCTGCTGCGTTCGCGCAGAAAGCTCGGCAAGATCAAGAAAACCCGCGCCATCACGCTGGACGGCACTGAAATCACCTTGCTGGCCAATATCGAGCTGCCGAGCGACTGCGCGGCGGCGATGGAATCCGGCGCCAACGGCGTTGGTCTGTTCCGCTCGGAATTCCTGTTCATGGGCCGCATCGGCACCCAGCACGCCTTGCCGACAGAGGACGAGCAGTTCGAATCCTATCGGCAGGCGGTGGTGGCGATGAAAGGCCGGCCGGTGACTATCCGCACGCTCGACGTTGGCGCCGACAAGCCGCTCAACAACGACGAGCAGACCGCGCTTAACCCGGCGCTGGGCTTGCGCGCCATCCGCTATTGCCTGGCAGAGCCGCAATTGTTCCTGACGCAGCTGCGGGCGATCTTGCGCGCTTCCGCCTTCGGCCAGGTCAAGCTGCTGATCCCGATGCTGGCGCACGCGTTTGAAATCGACCAGACCCTGGCCATGATCGAGCAAGCCAAGCAGCAGCTGCGCGATGAAGGCGTCAAGTTTGACGAAGCCATCAAGATCGGCGCCATGATCGAGATCCCGGCGGCGGCGCTGGCCTTGCCGATGTTCATCAAGCGCATGGATTTTTTGTCAATCGGGACCAATGACCTGATCCAGTACACCCTCGCCATCGACCGCGTCGACCATGAGGTCGCGCACCTGTACAACCCCTTGCATCCGGCCGTCCTGTTCCTGCTGTCGACCGTGATCGCGCTCGGCCGCAAGGCTGGCATTCCCGTCTCGGTATGCGGCGAAATGGCGGGCGACGTCAAATTCACCCGCTTGCTGCTGGGCATGGGTTTGCTTGAATTTTCCATGCATCCGGCGCAATTGCTGGCGGTGAAGCAGGAGGTGCTGAACAGCGACCTCGACGGCTTGACGCTGCAAACCAAGAAAATCCTGCGCAATACCGAGCCTAGCGCGATCGCCACCGCGGTGAGCCAGATGCGGATCATGGCTTGATGGAGTGACAATGCCATCATAGTTTGACGCCAAGCCCCGACTTGGTTATTCTTGTCCTATCGCGCCGATTTGAATGGTTTCACCACCTCAGCTTGCGGGCGCGCGGCATCACCTGGTTTTCGGACCGGTAGATGCCAAATAAATACGGCTAAAGCGAGCTTGAAGTACAAGCCCAGAATTTAGCCCGACTAGCGAAAGCTCTCGGGCTTTTTTTATTTCTACACAACACAAGCAAATTGACCATGTCCCAAGGAATAGTTGCTCCGCAATCCATGCATTTCGCCACGCCGCTGCAATTGCAAAGCGGCGCGCTGCTGGCGGATTACACGCTGGTGTACGAAACCTATGGCGCCCTGAATGCCGACAAATCGAATGCCGTGCTGGTCTGCCATGCGCTGAACGCCTCGCACCACGTGGCCGGCGTGTATCAGGACGACGAAAAGAACGTCGGCTGGTGGGACAACATGGTGGGACCCGGCAAGGCGCTCGATACCAATAAATTCTTCGTCATCGGCGTCAACAACCTCGGTTCCTGCTTCGGCTCCACCGGTCCGATGCATATCAACGCCGCTACAGGCAAACCCTACGGCGCCGGCTTCCCGGTAGTGACAGTGGAAGACTGGGTGCAAGCCCAGGCGCGCCTGGCGGATGTGCTGGGGATCGTGCAGTTTGCCGCGGTGATGGGCGGCTCGCTGGGCGGCATGCAGGCGCTGGCCTGGAGTTTGCTGTACCCAACCCGCCTGCGCCACTGTGTGGTGATCGCCTCGACGCCGAAGCTGTCGGCGCAAAACATCGCCTTCAACGATGTGGCGCGGCAGGCGATCCTGACCGATCCCGGCTTCCACGGCGGCGACTATTACGCGCACGGCGTGGTGCCCAAGAACGGCTTGCGGGTGGCGCGCATGGTCGGCCACATCACCTATCTGTCGGACGACGACATGGCCGAGAAGTTCGGCCGCGACCTGCGCTCCGGCGCCTACCAGTTCGGCTTCGGCATCGATTTTGAAATCGAATCCTACCTGCGCTACCAGGGCGACAAATTCTCTGAATATTTTGACGCCAACACCTATCTGCTGATCACCAAGGCGCTCGATTATTTCGACCCGGCCAAGGAATTCGGCGGCGACCTGACCCAGGCGCTGAGCCGCACCCAGGCGCAGTTCCTGCTGGTGTCGTTCATGACCGACTGGCGTTTTTCGCCGGAACGCAGCCGCGAAATCGTCCAGGCGCTGGTCAACAACAAGCGCCGCGTCAGCTACGCCGAGATCGACGCGCCGCACGGCCACGATGCCTTTTTGCTGGAGGATCCGCGCTACATGAGCGTGGTGGGCGAATATTACAACCGCATCTGGCAAGAGCTGAGCCAGGCGCCGGCCAGCGTATCGGCAGCAGCGACAGAAGCAGTAGGAGCCGTACATGAACTTTGATCAATTAAGCAGCTTGCGTCCCGACCTGGCGTTTATTGCACATTGGGTGCGTGGCCAGTCGCAGGTGCTCGACCTCGGTTGCGGCGACGGCGTCATGCTCGATTATCTGCAGTCCGACAAGCAGTGCGCCGGCTACGGCGTCGAAATCGACGATGCCAAGATTCCAGCCTGCGTGGCGCGCGGCGTCTCGGTGATCCAGCAAGACATGGAAGCCGGGCTCAATCTGTTTGCCGACAATGCCTTCGACACCGTGCTCTGCCTGTCGGCCTTGCAAATGATGAAAAATGTGGAAGGCGTATTGCGCGATATCGCCCGCGTCGGCCGCGAAGCGATCGTCTCCTTTCCCAATTTCGCCTACTGGCCGCACCGGGTGGCGCTGCTGCGCGGCCGCATGCCGGTCTCGAAATCGCTGCCGTACGAGTGGTATGACACCCCCAACCTGCGCTGCGCCACCATCAAGGATTTTGAAGAACTGGCGAACCAAGTCGGCCTGGAAGTGCTCGAATGCGTAGCGCTGCACGATGGTCAGCCGATCTCGGTGCTGCCCAACTGGCGTGGTAGTCTTGCGGTATTCCGCTTTCGCAAGAAATAAACCCGTAAAAATAAAGGGATATTCCTGCCGCCCAAGGTTTGAACCTGGGGCGGCGTGATTGTCCACAACTCCCGCCGCCGCGGGCGCATCTATGACTTCAGCTTCAAATCCCTGGCATCACTACCTCAACCGGCGCATGCTGATCTGCGCTTTCCTCGGCTTCAGTTCCGGTCTGCCGCTGTTCATCCTGCTCAGCTTGCTGCAAGCCTGGCTGAGTAAATCCGGCCTGAACGTAAAGTCGCTGGGGTTGTTTGCGCTGGTGATGTTTCCCTACACCTGGAAGTTTGTCTGGTCGCCGCTGATGGATCGCTTCCACTTCGGCAAACTCGGCCGCAGGCGCAGCTGGATGCTGCTGACCCAGGCGACCCTGTTCGTCGCCATCGGCGCCATGGGCATGCTGGATCCGCACTCGCAGGTGACGGCAATCGCCTGCATGGCGGCATTGGTGGCGTTCCTGTCGGCCAGCCAGGATATCGTGGTCGACGCCTACCGGCGCGAAATCCTGCCCGAAAGCGAGCAGGGGCTGGGCGCCGCGATCAACGTCAATGCCTATAAGGTCGCCGGCATGGTGCCAGGCGCCTTGTCGCTGTTCCTGGCCGATCACATGAGCTGGCAGTCGGTGTTCTGGATCACCGCCGGTTTCATGCTGCCGGGGCTGATCTGCACTTTGCTGATCAAGGAGCCGACGGTATACGGATCGCCGCCAAGGAATCTGCGGGAAGCCGTCGTATTGCCGTTTCAGGAATTTATCACCAGGGATGGCTGGCGCAGCGCGCTGTGGATACTGGCCTTTATTTTTCTCTATAAGCTCGGCGACAGCATGGCAACCGCGCTTGCCACAAAATTTTATATCGACCTGGGGTTTTCCCTGACTCAGATCGGCCTGATTTCCAAGACCACCAGCTTGTGGGCCAGCCTGGTCGGCGGCCTGGTCGGCGGCATCTGGATGGTGCAGATAGGAATAAATCGGGCATTGTGGATTTTTGGCGTGGTGCAGGCGGTGACTATCCTGGGATTTGCCTGGCTGGCGCAGGTCGGTCCCGATCCGCTGGTGCTGGCCATCGTGATCGGCGGCGAGGCTTTCGGCGTCGGCGTCGGCACTGCCGCTTTCGTGGCGTTCATCGCACGCGCTACCGATCCCCGCTACACTGCTACGCAATACGCCTTGTTCACCAGCCTCGCTGCGGTGCCGCGGACCTTCGTCAATTCCTCGGTCGGCTATATCGTGGCGGAAACCGGCTGGTTCCATTTCTTTATTCTGTGCTTCGTGTTGGCGCTGCCGGGAATGTTAATTTTGTTCAAAGTCGCACCGTGGAATCAGAAGCAGGATGTGGCAAAAAGAGAAAATCCTGTTGTAAGTTAGAAAAAGGATTAGAATCAAATCGAATAATCCTCTTCTGGGCTGGGTTGAAAAGGACGGTAGCCGATCAAGGAACTGCGAGTATCCGAAGAGGTCAAATTTTCAATAGTGTAATCTTCAATTTGTTTTCGCAACATCGTTGATGCGGGGGTGATATGGATATCTACAGCAGCTTTGCAAGTCGGTTCGACAAAACCAGAGAAGAAGAATTTTCCCTAGAAGAATATCTAGCACTTTGTAAGACCGATCCCAGCGGTTATGCAACCGCCGGCGAACGCATGCTGATGGCGATAGGCGAGCCGCAACAGGTCGATACAAGGCACGATCCTTCCTTGTCGCGTATCTTTGCCAACAAGGTGCTTAAGGTTTATCCCGCGTTCAAGGAATTCTACGGCGCGGAAGAGGTGATCGAACAAGTGGTCGCCTATTTCCGGCACGCCGCGCAAGGCCTGGAAGAACGCAAGCAAATTCTCTATCTGCTGGGTCCGGTCGGCGGCGGCAAATCATCTATTGCCGAACGCCTCAAACAGCTGATGGAACATGTTCCTTTCTATTCCCTCAAGGGCTCGCCGGTGAACGAGTCGCCGCTGGGCCTGTTCGATTACGAAGAAGACGGCGCCATCCTGGAAGAGCAATACGGCATTCCGCGCCGTTATCTGAAATCCATATTGAGCCCGTGGGCGGTCAAGCGGTTGCACGAATTCAACGGCGATATACGGAAATTCCGCGTAGTTAAGCGCTATCCTTCGATCTTGCGGCAAATCGGGATTTCCAAGACCGAGCCTGGCGACGAAAACAACCAGGATATTTCCACCCTGGTCGGCAAGGTCGATATCCGCAAGCTGGAGCAGTATTCGCAGGACGATGCAGACGCCTACAGCTATTCCGGCGGCCTGTGCCTGTCCAACCAGGGCTTGCTGGAATTCGTCGAAATGTTCAAGGCGCCGATCAAGGTGCTGCATCCTTTGCTGACCGCGACCCAGGAAGGCAATTTCAAAGGCACCGAGGGCTTCGGCGCAATTCCGTTCGACGGCATCATCCTGGCCCACTCCAACGAGTCGGAATGGAAGGCTTTCCGCAACAATAAGAACAATGAAGCTTTGCTGGACCGTATTTATATAGTCAAAGTGCCTTATTGCCTGCGGGTGTCGGAAGAAATCAAGATTTACGAAAAGCTGATCCGCACTTCTTCGCTGGGCAAGGCAGTCTGCGCCCCGGGTACGCTGAAGATGATGGCGCAGTTCTCGATACTGACGCGTTTGGGCGAGCCGGAGAATTCCAGCATCTTCTCGAAAATGCAGGTATACGATGGCGAGAACCTGAAAGATAGCGATCCCAAGGCCAAGTCGTTCCAGGAGTATCGCGACTATGCGGGGGTGGACGAGGGCATGACCGGGGTCTCGACCCGCTTTGCCTTCAAGATACTGTCGCGCGTATTCAACTTCGATTCGACCGAAGTGGCGGCCAATCCGGTGCACCTGATGTATGTGCTGGAGCAGCAGATCGAACGCGAGCAGTTCCCGCAAGAGCTGGAGCAAAAGTACCTGTCCTACGTCAAGGATACGCTGGCGACGCGCTATGCTGAATTTATCGGCAAGGAAATCCAGACCGCCTACCTGGAGTCGTATTCGGAATACGGCCAGAACGTCTTCGACCGCTACGTAACCTATGCCGACTTCTGGATCCAGGACCAGGAATTCCGCGACCACGATACCGGCGAGAGCTTTGACCGGGCGGCGCTGAACGCCGAACTGGAGAAGATTGAAAAACCGGCGGGCATCAGCAATCCGAAGGACTTCCGCAACGAAATCGTGAATTTTGTGTTGCGGGCGCGGGTTTCCAACGCCGGCAAGAATCCGCTCTGGACCAGCTATGAAAAATTGCGGGTGGTGATCGAGAAGAAAATGTTCTCGAATACCGAAGACCTGCTGCCGGTTATTTCATTCAACGCCAAAGGTTCTAACGAGGAATTGCGCAAGCACGAGGATTTCGTCAATCGCATGGTCAGCAAAGGTTATACGCCGAAGCAGGTGCGCTTGCTGTGCGAATGGTATCTGCGCGTGCGCAAGTCTTCGTAAGGTGAACCGATAGTAGCAGCGACTCACCGGATGCCGTCCGACTAGGAGAGCCGATCGTGTTGCATCAGATAATCGACCGTAGACTGTCTGGCAAGAACAAAAGCATTGCCAACCGGGAGCGCTTTCTACGGCGCTTCCGGGCGGCTATCCATCGCTCGGTGACCGAGGCCGTGCGCGACCGCGGCATCAAGGAAATCGAAAACGCCAAGAGCATCAGCATTCCGCGCAAGGGCATCAGCGAGCCGGTGTTCGGCCACGGACCCGGCGGCAAGCGCGAGATGGTCCATCCCGGCAACCAGGATTATCTGCAAGGCGACCGCATTGCCCGCCCGGACGGCGGTTCCGGCGGCGGTGGCGGCAGTTCCGCCAGCAATTCGGGCGAGGGCGAGGATGAATTCGTATTCCAGTTGTCGCGCGAAGAATTCATGCAGTACTTCTTCGAAGACCTGGAACTGCCGCGCCTGATCAAGACTAACCTGCTGGCGGTGCCCAGCTGGAAAAACATGCGCGCCGGTTATTCCACCGACGGCACTCCCAACAATATCGATATCGTCCGCTCCCTGCGCAGCTCGCTCGGGCGCCGCATTGCGCTCGGTTCGCCGCTGGTGGTCAAGCTGCGCGAACTGGAAGCGCTGATGGAAACGCTGAAGGCCGATCCGGACGACCGGCGCGATGAAATCGTTCGCCTGGAAGATGATATCCATCACCTGAAAGGCCGCATCTGGCGCATCCCGTTCATCGATCCCTTCGACCTGCGCTACGTCAATCGGGTCAAGGTGCCGCAGCCGTCCAGCCGTGCCGTGATGTTCTGCGTCATGGACGTCTCGGGTTCGATGGATGAACAGCGCAAGGATCTGTCGAAGCGTTTCTTCATCCTGCTGTACCTGTTCCTGACCCGCAATTACGAACACATCGAAGTGGTGTTCATCCGCCATCACACGCGTGCCGACGAAGTGGATGAAGATACCTTCTTTCACTCGCAGGAAAGCGGCGGCACGGTGGTTTCCAGCGCCCTGGAACTGATGAAGAAGATCATCGACGAGCGCTATCCGCCGGGCGACTGGAACATCTACGGCGCCCAGGCTTCCGACGGCGACAACTGGAATGACGATTCACCCAAATGCCGCGAACTGCTGGAACTGGAAATCCTGCCGCGTTCGCGCTATTTCGCCTATATCCAGGTGACGGTGGAAGAACAGAACCTGTGGACCGAGTACCAGCAGATTGCGGCCGTCAATCCGCAGTTTGCGATGAAAAAGGTACAGACCGCCAGCGAAATCTATCCGGTATTCCGTGAACTGTTTGAAAAGCAGGTCCATTCATGAACGACCGTCTAGCCAAGGGCGTCAACCAGGCGCTGCCCTGTCCGTCCGACTGGAGCTTCGACCTGATCGAACTGTACAACGACGAAATTGCCCGCGTCGCCGCCAACTATAAGCTGGATATCTATCCGATCCAGCTGGAGATCATCACTGCCGAGCAGATGATGGATGCCTACGCTTCGGCCGGCATGCCGGTGAATTACCGGCACTGGTCGTTCGGCAAGCACTTCCTGATGACCGAGCGCGATTACAAGCGCGGGCAGATGGGCCTGGCCTACGAGATCGTCATCAATTCGAATCCCTGCATCGCTTACCTGATGGAAGAAAACACCATGACGATGCAGGCGCTGGTGGTGGCGCATGCAGCGTATGGGCATAATTCCTTTTTCAAGGGCAATTACCTGTTCCAGCTGTGGACCGATGCCCACGCCATCGTCGATTACCTGGTCTACGCCAAGGCTTACATCGCCGAATGCGAAGAGCGCCACGGTTTTTCCAAGGTCGAGGAACTGCTCGATTCCTGCCATGCGCTGATGCATTACGGCGTTGACCGCTACAAGCGGCCGCAGAAGCTGTCGCTGGAAAAGGAGCAGGCGCAACGGCGCGAACGGGCCGAGTACATGCAGTCGCAGGTCAACGAATTGTGGCGCACCCTGCCGGAGAAAAAAGAAGAGGCCGCCGAACGTGTCGAAGGGCGCTTTCCGCCGGAGACGCAGGAAAACCTGCTGTATTTTGCCGAGAAAAATTCGCCGCTGCTGGAGCCATGGGAACGGGAAGTGATTCGCATCGTGCGCAAAATCGCCCAGTATTTCTATCCGCAGCGCCAGACCCAGGTCATGAACGAAGGCTGGGCCACCTTCTGGCACTATACGATTCTCAACACGCTGTACGATGAAGGCAAGCTGACCGACGGTTTCATGATGGAGTTCCTGCATTCGCACAGCAACGTCGTCTACCAGCCGCCGGTGACCAAGTCCTATTACAGCGGCATCAATCCCTATGCGCTGGGATTTGGCATGATGAGCGATATCCGTCGCATCTGCGAAAAGCCCACCGAAGAAGATTACCGCTGGTTTCCGGAACTGGCCGGCACGCCCTGGCTGGAAACCTTGCATTATGCGATGCGCAATTTCAAGGATGAAAGCTTCGTCGCGCAGTATTTGTCGCCGAAGCTGATACGCGACATGCGCCTGTTTTCGGTGCTGGACGATGAAAACCGCAGCGAGCTGGAAGTCTCGGCGATCCACAACGACGCCGGTTACCAGTATGTGCGGCAAGCGCTGTCGCGCCAGTACGATATCAACCACCGCGAACCCAACATCCAGGTCTGGTCAGTCAATACCCGCGGCGACCGTAGCCTGACCCTGCGCCACTTCCGCAGCGACGCTCGTCCGCTGGCCGAAGGCACCGATGAAATGCTGCGCCATATGGCGCGCCTGTGGCAGTTCGATGTGTATCTCGAAAGCGTGGACGACAGCGGCAATGTCTTGCAGCGCTATGAATGCGTCAGCGAGAACAAATACGTATTGCGGCCGTAGGGTGGGCACAGCGTGCCCACGCGTGACTGTAATCAGAAGACAGGACTTCGAACATGCGTGGGGTACGCTGTGCCCACCCTACATCACACGCGGCTATGCACCAGCTTGCCGGCGGCATAGGTCGCCGCAATCGCCCGGTCATCCCCTAGCAAGGCCAGCGCAAACAACAACTCTTCCAGACTTTCCGTACGTTCGCTGCGGCGCGCCAGCAGTGGCGTAGCTTTGGGGTCGAGCACGATGAAATCGGCCTCGGCGCCCGGAACGAAATTGCCGATCGTACCTTCCAGCTGCATGCTGCGCGCGCCGCCCAAGGTCGCCAGGTAGAACATGCGCATGGCCGGCAGATAGGTGTTCGCCATGCGCGCTACCTTGTACGCTTCGTTCATGGTTTGCAGCATCGAGAAGCTGGTGCCGCCGCCGACGTCGGTGGCCAGCGACAGGGGTACGCCTGCGGTGTCTGCACCTGCAAAATCGAACAGCCCGCTGCCGAGGAACAGATTGGAAGTAGGGCAGATCGCCACTGCCGATTGCGTCTCCGCCATGCGACGGCGGTCTTCATCGTCGAGCCAGACGCAATGTCCGTACATTGATCGCGGACGCAGCATGCCGTACTTGTCGTAGACGTCCATATAGCTGCGCGATTCCGGGAACAATGACTTGACCCAGGCCACTTCGTCGGTATTTTCGGCAGCATGCGTTTGCAGGTAGGTGTCAGGGTAGGCCTGCGCCAGTTCGCCTGCCAGCTGCAGCTGGGCATTGCTGGAAGTCGGCGCGAAACGCGGGGTGATCGCATACAGCTGGCGGCCGCGCTTGTGCCACTTCTTCAGCAGCTCCTCGCTGTCGCGGATGCCGCCTTCCGCGGTGTCTTGCAGGAATTCGGGGCAGTTGCGGTCCATCAGCACCTTGCCGGTGATCATGCGCAGATTGCGCGCTTCGCTGGCGATGAAGAAGGCATCCACCGAAACCGGATTGACGGTGCAATACACCATCGCGGTAGTGGTGCCGCAGCGTAGCAGTTCGTCGATGAAGAACTTGGCGACTTCGCCGGCGTGGGCCGGGTCGCTGAACTTGCGCTCGGTCGGGAAAGTATATTTTTCCAGCCACGGCAGCAGGCCTGGCGCCGGCGAGGCGATCATGTCGGTCTGCGGGTAGTGCAGGTGAGTGTCGATAAAGCCCGGCATGATGATCTTGCCGCGATAATCCTGGATCTTCAGTTCGCCTTTCAGCTCAGCCTTCAATTGCAGCGACAGTTGCTGATAGTCTCCGGCGGCTACTACCCTGCCGTCGGCGATCAGCAGCAAGCCGTCTTCATGCCAATGATAGGCGTCCGAATGATGGGCCGGATCCATGCTGAAATGCAGAACGCTGGCGCGGTAAGCGTGCAATGCGGACTGGTCGATATGGCTGAAGCTGAGGGCTGACATGAAAGCTATCCTTGAATAAAAAGCGGACTAGGGCCGCTATGGGCGATGCATTGCGGACCCGATGCAAACCGGGCCCGATCCAGATTTGATTTAAATGGTGCTGACCAGTTGCAGCGGCAGACGCAATTGCGGGGCGCTTGCCGCAGCTTGCTGTTGCCTGGCGATGCGCTCCCACACCTGCAGCAGCTGCGCCGTCACCGAAGCGGCGATGACAGCCGGTTCCTTGCCGACAATGCCGGCAATCCCGATCGGGCATACCATCTCGGCCAGCCGTTCATGCGAAATGCCGCGTTCATGCAGGCGATGCTCGAACTGCATGCGTTTGCTCTTGGAACCGATCAGGCCGAACCAGGCGACTCCAGCGCGCTGCAGGATCTGCGCCGACAAGCGCTGGTCGAGCGCGTGATTGTGGGTCATCACGAGGAAACAGGAACCGTCCGGCGCGTTATCCACCACGGCTTCCGGCGTATCGGTTGCTTCGATGCGGACATTGGCCGGCAGCACGTCTGGAAACATTTCTTCCCGTTCGTCGATCCACACCACCCGGCAAGGCAAATCGCCAAGCGCCTTGACGATTGCCGCGCCGACATGGCCGGCGCCGAACAGGAACAGCTGCGGCCGCGTCGCCAGGCAGGCATCCAGCAGCCAGCGGCGGCCATTGTCGTCGCGCAGGATGGTGCAGGCGCCGAGTGCTTTGGCGGAAGGCGTCAGCAAGGACGGCAAGGTAGGCAGGCGCCCCGGCCCGTGCAGGCGGGCGCCGTCGGCGTCGCACATGGCTGGCGGCGCGGCGTCATCCAGCGCCACCAGGCGCCAGCTGTCTTCGGCGTCGCGCAGGCGGCGCTCCAGGAAACTGAAATAATCGGCCGAGGCGGCAGTCACGCGCTCGAACGCCAGATGCACCACGCCGCCGCAGCACTGGCCCAGCGATGGACCGAGAGAAAAACGCTGCAGGCGCCGTTCACGGCTCAGCGACAAGCCTTCTTCCAGCATTTCGCGGGCGATCCTGATGGCTTGCAGTTCGAGGTGGCCGCCGCCGATGGTGTCGAACTGGCCAACCGCGGTGACCACCATTTTTGCGCCCGGCTCGCGCGGCCCGGAGCCCTCGACCTGCGCCACGGTGACCAGGACCGCTGTGGTGTTTTGCGAGGTTTGGGTGATCAGCGTGGTGAGCGCTTCCAGCCAGTTGCTCATGATGTGGCTCCGGATCAGGCCGCGCGCGCCATGGCACGGACAGCATCGACCGATTTAAGAATCGCTTCGCTGGTGGCCGGCGCATTCAACGGCGGATTGAAACGGTTGCCGCCGACGCTGGCGACGGCATCGCGTATCGCGAAAAAGACCGAGAACGGCAGCAGCAGCGGCGGTTCGCCAACCGCCTTGGAGCGGTGGATGCTGTCTTCGACGTTGCGGTTCTTGAACAGCTTGACGCGGAAGTCCTGCGGGCAATCCGAGATGGCCGGAATCTTGTAAGTCGACGGTGCATGCGTCATCAGCCTGCCGTCCTTGTTCCACCACAGTTCTTCGGTGGTGAGCCAGCCCATGCCCTGGATGAAGGCGCCTTCGACCTGGCCGATGTCAATCGCGGGATTGAGCGACTGGCCGGCATCGTAGAGCGCATCGGCGCGCAGCAGCCTCCATTCGCCGGTAAAGGTGTCGACCACCACTTCCGACACCGAAGCGCCGTAAGCGTAATAAGAGAACGGCCGGCCGGTCATGGTTTTCGGATCCCAGTGCAAGCCGGGCGTGGCGTAGAAGCCGTCGGACCACAGTTGCACCCGTGACAGGTATGCCTTTTGCGTCAGTTCGCCGAAGGCCAGGCTGTGTTCGCCCAGATGCACCGCGCCGGCGGAGAAAGTCACTTCCTTGGCATCGCCGTTGTGCAATTTGGCGAAGAATTCCGCCAGGCGCTGGCGAATCGTATGCGCCGCATTCTGCGCCGCCTTGCCGTTCAGGTCGGCGCCGGTGGAAGCCGCAGTGGCCGAGGTATTGGCCACCTTGCTGGTGTCGGTGGCGGTGACGCGCACCAGTTCCAGCGGAATCCCGAGTTCATGCGCCACCACCTGCGCCACCTTGGTGTTGATGCCCTGGCCCATTTCGGTGCCGCCGTGGTTCACCAGCACCGAACCGTCGGTGTACACATGGACCAGCGCGCCGGCCTGGTTGAAGTGGGTGACGTTGAAGGCGATGCCGAACTTGACCGGCGTCAGCGCCAAGCCTTTTTTCAGCACCGGGCTGGAAGCGTTGAACGCATCGACTGCGGCGCGCCGCTGGCGGTATTCGCTGCTCGCTTCCAGTTCGGCCACCAGCTCATGGATTACATTGTCGACCACCTTCTGGCCGTACTGCGTGACATTGCGGCCCTCTTCGTCGTTGCGGCCGTAGAAGTTCAGCTTGCGGATATCCAGCGCGTCGCGTCCCAGGTTGCGGGCGATTTCATCGACGATGTATTCGATCGCAATCGCGCCCTGCGGGCCGCCGAAGCCGCGGAAGGCGGTATTCGACTGGGTATTGGTCTTGCCGCACATCGCCTTGATGTCGACGTCGGACAGGTAATAGGTGTTGTCGAAGTGGCAGACGGCGCGGGTAGCCACCGGCGCCGACAAGTCGGCCGAGAAGCCGGCGCGGCTGACCATTTCGACCCGGGCGGCGACGATGCGGCCGGCGTCGTCATAGCCGACTTCGTAGTCATAGTGGAAGCAGTGGCGCTTGCCGGTCACCATCATGTCGTCGTCGCGGTCGGCGCGCAGCTTGACCGGACGCTTCAGCTTGGCGGCGCCGATGGCGGCTACCGCGGCCCACAAGGCCGATTGCGATTCCTTGCCGCCGAAGCCGCCGCCCATGCGACGGCATTCGACCACGATATTGTGCGAGTGGACGCCCAGCGCATGCGCCACCACGTGCTGCATTTCGGTCGGGTGCTGGGTCGAGCACAGCACCAGCATGCCGTTCTGTTCTTTCGGGATGGCGTAGGAAATCTGGCCTTCCAGGTAAAACTGCTCCTGGCCGCCGACATACAGCTGGCCGCTGACGCGGTTCGGCGCTGTTTCAAACGCCTGTTGCGCATCGCCGCGCGTCAGCCGCATCGGTGGCAGCACATACGATTTCGCCGCGTGCGCAGCCTGCGGCGTCAGAATGGCCGGCAATTCTTCGTAGTCGATGACGACCTTGCGCACCGCGCGCCGTGCATTGTCGTGGCTGTCGGCGATGACGACGAAGATCGGCTGGCCGACATATTCGACCAGGCCTTCCGACAGGATCGGATCGTCGTGGATGATCGGGCCGCAATCGTTGGTGCCGGGAATGTCGGCGGCGGTGAGCACCGTGACCACGCCCGGCGCGCTGCGCACGGCGTCAAGATTGATCGAACGGATACGGGCATGCGCCTTTTGCGACATGCCGAGCGCGGCGTGCAGCGTGCCTTGCGCTTCCGGGATGTCGTCGGTGTAGGTGGCTTCGCCCAGCACGTGCAAGATCGCCGATTCGTGCGGATGCGACTGGCCGACTTCGGCCCAGGCAGTCGCTTTCTCTTGCGGCTTGGCTTGCATAAAAACTTCAGTTTGCTTGTTCATGACGTCTACTCTTTATCTTCGTCGGAGGCGCTTCAGGCGCACACGAAAGGATTGACCTGGTCGGTACGCAAGGGGGCTTCGATACGGGTTTCCAGCCAGAACCGGCGCAGCAGGTTTTGCGAGGTCTTCATGCGGTACTCGCTGGAAGCGCGCATGTCCGACAGCGGCTTGTAGTCATCCGACATCAACGCCACCGCGGCTTCCATCACCGCTTCGCTCCAGACCTGGCCGCGCAGGGCGGCTTCAGTGAGCGCCGCGCGTTTCGGCGTGGCCGCCATGCCGCCGAAGGCAATCCGGATATCGCTGATCTTGTCGCCATCCAGCGTCACGGAAAATGCGGCGCAGACGGCGGAAATATCCTGGTCGAAGCGTTTCGCCAGCTTGTAGGTGCGGAAGCGCTGGCCGGCGTGCGGCAACGGGATCCGCACGGCTTCGACGAATTCGTCGGCCTGCATGTCTTTCTTCATGTAATCCAGGTACAGCGCTTCCAGCGGCATCACGCGTTGCCCGTTCGGTCCGCGCAGCACCACTTGGGCGCCCAGTGCGATCAGCCATGGCGGCGAATCGCCGATCGGCGAGCCGTTGGCGACGTTGCCGCCGAGGGTGCCGGCATTGCGGATCGGCAGCGAGGCGAAGCGTTGCCACATCTCGGACAGTTCAGGATAGTGCTTGCAGATTTCGGCGTAGGCATCGTTCAGGGTGACGCCGGCGCCGATCTCGATCTGCTGCTGGTTGACGCTGAGGCTGTTCAGTTCGGCCACCTGGCCGAGATAAATGATGTCGCCCAGGTCGCGCATCTGCTTGGTGACCCACAGGCCGACGTCGGTCGAGCCGGCCAGGATGCGCGCGGCCGGCAGTGCGGCGCGCACCTCGACCAGTTGCGCCAGGGTGCGCGGCGCGTAGAAAGTCTGGCTGCCGTGACGATAGACGAACATGTCGTCGCGCTGCAAGGGTTGCAGCGCATGTTGCAGCGCCTGGCGATCGAAGCCGACCGCCGGCAGTTCGCCCATGCGGTGGGCAGCGTCGATGATAGGACGGTAGCCGGTGCAGCGGCACAGGTTGCCTGACAAGGCGATGTCGATGTCTTTGCGCAGCAGGGGTTGCGCTTGTTGCTGCTGTTGTTGCGGTTGGCATGCGCCCTTGGCCGAGCCGCAGGCCGGCGCCTGGCTGCCGTCGTTCTTCAGGTACAGGTCCCATAGCGACATCACGAAGCCCGGCGTGCAGAAGCCGCATTGCGAGCCGTGGCATTCCACCATTGCCTGCTGCACCGGATGCAGGGCGCCGTCATTCTGTTTCAAGTCTTCGACGGTATACAAAGCTTTACCGTCCAGCGTCGGCAGGAACTGGATGCAGGAATTGACCGATTTCAGCGTGACGCCGTCCGCAGTCTGCTCGCCGATGACGACGGTGCAGGCGCCGCAGTCGCCCTCGGCGCAGCCTTCCTTGCTGCCGGTGCAATGCAGGTCTTCGCGCAGGTGTTGCAGGATGGTGCGGGTAGGCGCAGCCTGATCTACCGTATGGACTTCGCCACGATAGTAGAAGCGGATGACGCTATCGGCCGAGGAATTAGATGCGGACGTAGACAAGACGATCTCCATTCTGGTTTGGCGACTGTTGCAAAACGCTGCCTATCTGATCGTATTGCCTGGCTGCGGTGCAGGGACTACGTAGGGCTAGGCTGACTTTGCAACGGCCTATTAATTATGAGCTCAGATTAGCATTTGCGCCGGTGCTCCATATAGCGAAAGGGCTCATATCAATTATCTTCAGAATGGAATAGAGATCGCATATCTAATTCCAGTTGGCAAATAAAGGGGGCGTTTGCGGGGCGGCTCCCTGATTTTGTGGTTTCTTTGATAATGCATGCGGGTTGCAGCATGGCTGCCATTCCTGAAAACGGCATGCAATCCGGACCAGGAGGGGATTTATTTAGCGCTGCGGCAGGGTTCTAACGGGCGCTGAGAGCGGTTATCATCACGCTGGAATAATCGATATTTACCCTGGAGCATATTTGTGACCCCATTCAGTACCCCACCAGTTTGCCGGAATTCTGCCAGCCGCCGCGCAGAATGGCAGCAAGGAAACCAACTATATATACAGACACAGTCCGCCGCTGCCGTCTCTGCTCATTAATCAAGGAGACACCAGAATGCAGTTTCTCGAGAAATTTTTCAAGCTGAAAGAAAACGGCACCGACGTCCGCACCGAACTGATCGCCGGCCTGACCACTTTCCTGACGATGGCCTACATCATCTTCGTCAATCCGGCGATCCTGGGCGACGCCGGCATGCCGAAGGGCTCAGTGTTTGTCGCCACCTGCGTGGCGGCCGCGATCGGCACCCTGATCATGGCGCTGTACGCCAACTATCCGATCGCGCTGGCGCCCGGCATGGGCCTCAATGCCTACTTTGCCTATGCGGTGGTGAAGGGCATGGGCGTATCCTGGGAAGTGGCGCTGGGGGCGGTCTTCATTTCCGGTTGCCTGTTCATCATCGTCAGCCTGGTCGGCATCCGCGGCCTGATCGTCAACGGCATACCGCCGACCATACGGATTGCGATCACCGCCGGCATCGGCATGTTCCTGGGCTTTATCGCGCTCAAGAGTTCCGGCCTGGTGGTCGCCAATCCGGCCACCTTCGTGCAGATCGGCGATCTGCACCAGATCCCGGTGATCCTGTCCATCCTCGGTTTCCTGCTGATCGTGGTGCTGGACCATCTCAAGGTCAAGGGTGCAATCCTGATCGGCATCCTGACCGTCACCGTGCTGAGCTTCGTGGTGGGCGGCAATACCTTCAACGGCGTGGTGTCCATGCCGCCATCGATAGAGCCGACCTTGTTCAAGCTCAACATCATGGGCGCCTTGTCGATGGGGATCCTGAACATCGTGCTGGTGTTCTTCCTGGTGGAGATGTTCGACGCCACCGGCACCATGATGGGTGTGGCCAACCGCGCCGGCCTGCTGGTCAACGGCAAGATGGCGCGGCTTAACAAGGCCTTGCTGGCAGACAGCACGGCAATCGTGGCCGGCACTTTCCTGGGAACCTCCAGCACCACGGCCTATGTCGAAAGCGCTGCGGGGGTACAGGCGGGCGGCCGTACCGGGCTGACTTCGCTGGCGGTCGGCGTGCTGTTCCTGGCCGCCTTGTTCATCTCGCCGCTGGCCGGCGCCGTGCCGGCCTACGCCACCGCGCCGGCCTTGTTCTACGTGGCCGGACTGATGCTGCGCGAACTGGTGCACCTGAACTGGGAAGATTCCACCGAAAGCGTGCCGGCCGTCATTACTGTGCTGATGATCCCGTTCACCTATTCCATCGCCAACGGCATCGCCTTCGGCTTCATCGCCTATGCGGCGCTGAAGCTGTTCACCGGCCGTGCCAAACAGGTGCCTGTCATGGTCTGGATCATCGCGGCGATTTTCCTGTACAAGTTCATCCATCTCGGTGGCGATTGATCGCTTGTTCGTGAAGAGAGAATATCGGATGAAATCAGAAGGCTGGAAAAGCGCTGCAATCGGCAAGGCAAGCGTCGCATGCATCATGTTTTGCCTGCTGCAAGGATGCGCCTGGATCACGCCGTGCTTCACCAAGGGGGAGCAATGCCCGCAAGTCAGGGCACATAACTGACCGCTGATGCTGGCCGCATTCGAAGCCTGCAAGCCCCGTCGCCGACGGGGCTTTTTTACGCCGGCGGATTTGTGCCGGCGCGGCAAGCGCTAATTCGCTACATTCGCCAGATCAGCCTGCAGCTGGGCAAAATCGAAGCCTGGCGCAAAATCGGCAATGCTGGCTTCGGCCGGCAGGATGGCGTAGGCCTCGTCGACGCAGGCATCCCACCACTCCCAGGTCGCCTTCTGCACATTGCCCCAGGTCAGGACCGTGACGCCGGCAGCGTCATACGCCACCGCATATACTGCGTGGCCATCGTTGGTCAGCTTGCCCGGTATCCACGGCTGGCGTGCCTCGAATTCCTGCAGGCAGTTTTCCTGCACCTGGAAACCCAGGTAGACGCCGCCGAACAATTGAATCGCCTGCTGAATGTGGGTGCGGTTCTTGACGTCGATGCTGGTGTAGGCGTAGATCTTCTCACCGGCAAAAGCAGTCTTGCGCCAGTAATTCAGCACCTCGAGCTCGCTCAGTCCGGAGTCGACGCCGCCGGTCAGGTGCATGTAAAGCTTCACTACCGCTTGTTTGGCGGGGATTTTCTGGGTGCCGACCAGGCCGTTGTAGGTCGTGATTGCATGGGCCAGGGCGGCGATAGTGCAGTCGCCCAGCGTATCGTTGCCGTCCATGGGAAACAATTGCGTCGGGTCGCTTGCGCTCAATTTCTGATAGACACGCGCCAGCACGTCGTAAGAGGCTGGCGGCGGCGCCAGTTCGGCGCCCAGGTAGTTCTTCAGGCGCAGCGTGCGGTAGTCATGTTTCGGCGGGTGTTTACCAAAGCGGAGTGAAGACATGGAGCGGATTCCTCAAGGATAAGATCGGGCTTGCCTGCGCTAGCCGACGGTTGGGATGATTGGCGGAGTTGCGACAGTCCGCCAGCTGCTTAGATGTGCCCGGAAAACCGTTGCCCCAGCGCGCCGACAAAGCGGGCCGCGAGTTTCTTGAAACCGGCCGGATAGGGGTGCAGCTCGTTGGCCCAGTCAGTGCTGGCCAGCGTGCCCTGGGTCTCGACCAGGATGAAATTGTTGGCGGGCGCCGCCGCCAGTGCGCGCAAGGTGGCGGCGAAGGCGATCAGCGCCTGCTGTACAATCGCGCCGCCCTGGTCGGCAGTCCAGCCGCCGAAGGTCAGCGATGGCAGCAGCCATGGACCGGCGCACGCCGGATGGCTGCCGTTGGGGATGGCGAAGTCATAGCAATGGCCGAAAATCGGTACTCCCGGCGCGTACTTGTCGCGCAATGCAAACAGATCGAGATAGGATGCTTCGATCATGGCCAGCAGCCTGGGGAAACGCTGCCGGTCAAGGCCGCTGCCGCCGGCGCTGGCGTCATCCAGGAAAATGCAGAATTTGTCGCCGGCAATGTCGTTGCCGCCGCCGGAAAACAGGATGGCGTCGGGCTTGCCGTTGACCCAGTTGGTGGCATCCTGCAGGCAGGCGATCAGGCGCTGCTGTTTTGGCAAGGCCATTTCATCCGAGCTGGAATCGCCGTAGTGCGAAAGATTCATGATGACCGGATGGACCGCGCCCATGTTCTCCAGCTGAGCGATGATGTCGGTGCTATGCAATGCCAGCGCATTGCCGTTGAGGGGATAGTCGAACCACGAATCGCCATGGGCCAGCAATAGCAGCGGCTTGGGCGGCACGGCGCCGCCATTGGCCCTGAGATGCACATCGCGGTTGCGCAGGATGGCCATTTTCGCGCGATGCTGCTGCGTGCGCTGGGCGATTTCAGACTTGATGGATTCCTGCAATTGCTGCTTCAACACCAGGCTTTGACGCATGCCAAGCTCCTCATCTGCAATTAGAATAGGCAACCATTGGACATTGCCCGGCGCGTTGAGTTCTTCCATTGCAACACAATTTCAGCTTAGCAGATAAAAAAAGGGAGCGTCGGCCATACGACACTCCGACGCTCCCTTTTGTCTTTTGCTTTTACAGATTCGGCGCCAGCCAGCGCTCGATGTCTTCCTTGCTGACGTCGCGCCGGGACGCCATGTCGTTGACCTGGTCGTCGCCGATCTTGCCGACGACGAAATACTTGGAATCGGGATGGGCGAAGTAGAAACCGGACACCGCCGCACCCGGGAACATGGCGAACGATTCGGTCACCTGCATGCCGATTTCATCGCATTGCAGCAGCTGGAACATGTCGGCCTTGACCGTATGTTCCGGACAGGCCGGATAGCCGGGAGCAGGGCGGATGCCGCTGTATTTTTCCTTGATCAGGGCTTCGTTCGATAATTCCTCATCCGGCGCATAACCCCACAAGTCCTTGCGCACCCGCTCATGCATGTATTCGGCAAAGGCTTCCGCCAGGCGGTCGGCCAGAGATTTCAGCATGATCGACGAGTAATCGTCATGCGCATCTTCAAAGCGTTTTTCGTGCTTCTCGATGCCGATGCCGCTGGTAACGGCGAACAAGCCGATATAGTCGGCGATGCCGGAGGACTTCGGCGCGATGAAGTCGGACAGGCACTGGTTCGGCCGGGCGACGCCGTCGATCACCGGCTTGACGGTCTGCTGGCGCATGCCGTAGTAGGTGAACGCCACCTTGCTGCGGGTGTCGTCGGTATAGATTTCGATGTCGTCGTCGTTGACGGTATTGGCCGGCATCAGGGCGATGACGCCGTTGGCGGTCAGCCAGCGGCCGGTGATCAGCTTTTGCAGCAGCGCCTGGCCTTCTTCAAACACCTTGCTGGCCGCTTCGCCGACTACTTCGTCGCTGAGGATGGCGGGATAGGGGCCGGCCAGGTCCCAGGTCTGGAAGAAAGGACCCCAGTCGATATAGCGCGCCAGCGTGCCGAGGTCGACATTCTTGAAGACGCGGCGGCCGATGAACTTGGGTTTGACCGGCGCAAATTCGAGCTTGGTGCGATTCTCGCGCGCTGCCGCCAGCGACAATAGCGGCACCGCCTTCTTGTTGGCGTGCTGCTCGCGAATGCGTTCGTAATCGACTGCGATTTCATCGATGTACTGGTCGCGCTGTTCCGGCGTCAGCAGCGATTGCGCCACCGAGACCGAACGCGACGCATCCGGCACGTACACCACCGGACCTTCGTAGTTGGGCGCAATCTTCACCGCGGTATGGGCGCGGCTGGTGGTGGCGCCGCCGATCAGCAAGGGCATCTTGACACTGCGGAAGTAAGGATCGCGCTGCATTTCCTTGGCGACGTGCGCCATTTCTTCCAACGACGGCGTGATCAGGCCGCTCAGGCCAATGATATCGGCATTCTCGGCCTTGGCCATGGCCAGGATTTCCGAGCAAGGCACCATCACGCCCATGTTCACTACTTCAAAGTTATTGCATTGCAGGACCACCGAGACGATGTTCTTGCCGATGTCATGGACGTCGCCCTTGACCGTGGCGATCACGATCTTGCCCTTGGGCTTGGCGGCGATGCCGGTCAGTTCTTCGTGCAGGCGCTTTTCTTCTTCGATGTAGGGAATCAGGTGAGCGACCGCCTGCTTCATCACGCGCGCCGATTTCACCACCTGCGGCAGGAACATTTTGCCCTGGCCGAACAGGTCGCCGACGATGTTCATGCCATCCATCAGCGGGCCTTCGATCACGTGGATAGGGCGGCCGCCATTGCCTAGCAACTCCTGGCGCGCTTCTTCCGTGTCTTCCACGATCCACTGCGTGATGCCTTGCACCAGCGCGTGCGCCAGCCGCTGCTGCACGGTGCCGCTGCGCCATTCCAGCGTCGCTTCTTCTTTCTTGTCGCCGGCCTTCAGGGTCGAGGCGATTTCGATCATGCGCTCGGTCGCATCTTCACGGCGGTTCAGCACCACGTCTTCGACTCGCTCGCGCAGTTCCGCCGGCAGGTTGTCGTAGACGCCCATCATGCCGGCGTTGACGATGCCCATGGTCATGCCGGCCTTGATGGCGTGGTACAGGAACACGGTGTGGATCGCCTCGCGCGCCGGATCGTTGCCGCGGAAGCTGAAGCTGACGTTGGAGACGCCGCCGCTGATCTTGGCGTGCGGCAGGTTCTCGCGGATCCAGCGCGTGGCGTTGATGAAATCGACGGCGTAGTTGTTGTGCTCTTCGATGCCGGTCGCAATCGCGAAAATGTTCGGATCGAAAATGATGTCTTCCGGCGGGAAGCCGATCTGGTCCACCAGCAGCTTGTAGGCGCGCTCGCAGATCTCGATCTTGCGTTCGAAGGTGTCGGCCTGGCCCTTTTCATCGAAGGCCATCACGATCACCGCGGCGCCGTAGCGCCGGCACAGCTTGGCCTGGCGCAGGAATTCCGGTTCGCCTTCTTTCATCGAGATCGAGTTGACCACTGCCTTGCCCTGCACGCATTTGAGGCCGGCTTCGATCACCGTCCATTTGGACGAATCGATCATGATCGGCACGCGCGCGATATCCGGTTCGGACGCGATCAGGTTGAGGAAGCGCTGCATGGCGGCGATCGAATCCAGCATCGCTTCATCCATGTTGATGTCGATCACCTGGGCGCCGTTTTCGACCTGCTGGCGCGCCACCGCCAACGCTTCGTCGTACTGCTCGTTGAGGATCAGTCGGGCAAACGCCTTGGAGCCGGTGACGTTGGTGCGCTCGCCGACGTTGACGAACAGCGAGCTGTCGTCAATGGTGAACGGTTCCAGTCCCGACAGCCGCATTTCATAGGTGGTTTCGGGTACCGCGCGCGGCGGGATCTTGGCCACGGTGTCGGCAATCGCCTTGATGTGCGGCGGCGTGGTGCCGCAGCAGCCGCCGGCGATATTGACGAAACCGCTTTCGGCGAAATCCTTCAGCAGCGAGGAGGTCACGTCTGGCGTTTCATCGAAACCGGTATCGCTCATCGGATTGGGCAGGCCGGCGTTCGGGTAGATGCAGACGAAGGTATCGGCGATCTTCGACAGTTCTTCCGCATAGGGGCGCATCAGCGCTGCGCCCAGTGCGCAGTTGAGGCCGACCGTGAGCGGCTTGGCGTGGCGGATCGAGTTCCAGAATGCCGGCACGGTCTGGCCCGACAGGATACGGCCGGAAGCATCGGTGACGGTGCCGGAAATCATGATCGGCAGACGCAGGCCCGACTCCTCAAAGAAGGTATCGATGGCGAACAGCGCCGCCTTGCAGTTCAGGGTGTCGAAAATGGTTTCCACCAGCAGCACGTCGGCGCCGCCTTCCACCAGGCCGCGGGTCTGTTCCAGGTAGGAGGCGACCAGCTGGTCGAAGGTGACGTTGCGCGCCGCCGGATCGTTGACGTCAGGCGAGATCGACGCGGTTTTCGGCGTCGGGCCGAGCGCGCCGGCGACGAAGCGCGGCTTGTCCGGTGTGGAATATTTGTCGCAGGCGGCACGCGCCAGCCGCGCCGAGGCCACGTTCATTTCGTAGGCCAGGTGCGCCATATGGTAATCGTCCTGCGCCACGGTGGTGGCGCCGAAGGTATTGCTCTCGATCAGATCGGCGCCGGCCGCCAGGTATTCCTCGTGGATGGCGCTGATGATGTGCGGCTGGGTCAGCGACAGCAGCTCGTTATTGCCTTTCACGAACAGCTCGCGGCCCGGACCGGTGAAATCGATGAAGCGGCCGTTGGGGCCGCCGCGGTAATCTTCTTCCGTCAGCTTGTATTGCTGGATCATGGTGCCCATGGCGCCATCCAGGATCAGGATGCGTTGCGCCAGCAACTCGCGCAGACGGGTTTCGGTGGATACGGCGGGGCGTGTTGCTGGAGGCGTCATTAGCGTACTCTGGTCAGTAGGGACGCAAAAAACCCGGTCGCCGAAGCGCCGGGTTGTTTGCAATGGCAATGCCAGAAATTATACGTTAAATCAATGGCTTGCGTATATCCTGTAGCCGATTATGCAGCTTCCTGACGAGCCACCTGCGCGGCGCCTTGATGTGGTTCATTGAGCTTCAGGGTCAGGCATTTCGCTGCGCCGCCGGCCTTGAGGAACTCGGTCAGTGCTGTCTGATGGACAACAAAGCCGTGCGCCTGCAGCTGCGCTACCAAGGCGTCCGAAGCCTGGTTCAGGAAGATGTGGCGACCGGAGTTGACGGTATTGCAAGCAAAGTGCAGGGCGTCTTCGCTGCCGACCACGATGCGCTTGTCGGCAGGAACGCGGGCGGTGATTTCCGCTTGCGAAGCGGCGTCGAATGCTTCCGGGAAATACATCACGTAGCCGCCGGCCAGCGGGCAGAAGCAGGTATCCAGATGATAGAAGCGGGCGTCCACCAGCTTCAGCGGCTGCACTTCGATATCCAGCAATTCCGACAGGCGGGTGGCGCAGGCGATATCCGAACGGTGGCCATGACCGAACCAGAGCAGGTTTTCGCTACGGTCCATCAATGCATCGCCGGCGCCTTCGAAAGGCAGTTCCGGCGGCAGGGTCAACACTTCAAAGCCATGGGCGGCGAAGGCGGCGTCGAAATAGACTTCTTCGGCCTGCCGTTCAACGTGGCGGAAACGCGACAACACCACTTTATTGCCCAGCACGACGCCGGCGTTGGCCGTGAACACCAGGTCAGGCACGCCTGGCATGGCGGGCATCATCTTGATCTTGGCGACCTGGCCGATGGCTTCCACCAATGCCGTCCACTGCTCCATGGCGACGCTACGGTTGCCATGCGCAATATTGCCAGCCATCCACGGATTAATGACATAAGACACTTCAAAATGATCCGGAGCGCACATCAAGAATGTGTCTTCCGCGGTATGGTCCAGCAGGTGGTTGGTCATGCGTAGCTCCTTTCGGTCAGGTGAGTTGCGGGTGTATCAAGGGTGGTAAATGTGTAGCGGATCGCTTCCAGCGCAGCGTCGATGTCGTTGGCCGTAATGATCAGCGGCGGCGCAAAGCGCACCACGGTGTCGTGCGTGTCTTTCGATAGGATGCCTTGCTGCATCAGGCGCTCGCAGAATTCGCGGGCGGAAATGAATCTAGGATCGAGATCCATGCCGATCAGCAAACCTTTGCCGCGGATCTGGCGGATCGCCGGATGCTGGATCGCCCGCAGGCCGCTCAGCAGGCGCTCGCCCATACGCTGGGCATTTTCCGCCAGCTTTTCTTCGCGCAGCAGGCGCAGCGCAGCGTGGCCCACCGCTGCCGACAGCGGGTTGCCGCCGAAGGTGCTGCCGTGATCGCCCGGGGTAAATACCGCCATCAGGTCTTCACGGGCCAGGAAGGCCGACACCGGCAGCAAGCCGCCGCCGAGCGCCTTGCCCAGGATCAGGCCGTCCGGCTTGACGCCCTCATGGTCGCTGGCCAGCAGGCGGCCGGTGCGGCCGAGGCCGGTCTGGACTTCGTCGCAGATCAGCAGCACGTTGTGGCGGTCGCAGATTTCGCGGCATTTCGCCAGGTAGCCGTCGGGCGGCACGATGATGCCGGCTTCGCCCTGGATCGGTTCCAGCAGGAAGGCTGCGGTGCGCGGCGTAATCGCGGCTTCCATGGCGGCGGCGTCGCCGAACGGCACACTGGGGAAGCCGCCGGAAAACGGCCCGAAGCCGTCGCGATATTGCGCTTCCGAAGAGAAGCCGACGATGGTTGTGGTGCGGCCGGAAAAATTGCCGTGGCAAACGATGATTTCAGCGCTGTTTTCGGCAATGCCTTTAACCTTGTGACCCCATTTGCGGGCGGCCTTGATCGCGGTCTCGACGGCTTCGGCGCCGCTGTTCATCGGCAAGGCCTTGGGCATGCCGGTCATTTCGCACAGCAATTGCAGGAAAGGTCCCAACTGGTCGCTATAGAAAGCGCGCGAGACGATCGCCAACTGCGCCGCCTGCTTGGTCAGCGCACCGACCAGGGTCGGGTGGCTGTGGCCGAAGCTGACGGCGGAATAGGCCGACATCATGTCCATGTAACGCTTGCCGTCCTGATCCCACAGCCAGATGCCCTTGCCGCTGCTGAGCACTACCGGCAGCGGTTCATAGTTGTGCGCGCAGTATCGGTCTTCGAGAGTAATTGCATGGTTCTTCATGGTCTGCTCCTGGTGAGGCCACATCTAATAGGTTTGCTCAAAATCTTACTGCGCGGAGCAATCTCGTCCTTGCGATGCTCACCGTACCTCCGTACGGCTGCGCTTCTCAGAACGACCTTGCCCCGCTCGCTACAGATTTTGAACAAACGCGACATCCTGGTAATGCATCGGTAACAAAGCCAATGGCAACCGACCGGGTTTTCGGACGCTGGCTAACGCGCTTAGAGGTGGCTGCAAAATGCTGCATTTATAGGTTTAATGCGGTGCCTCGCATCTGGTTACATGATAATCACAAACACTAGAAATATTTGTGCATAATTGCTCATGGATTGCGTGAAATGCGCAAGAATCATTCATAAAGGGAGATTGAGATGGAAAAACTGGATCGCTACGACCGTATTCTCCTGCGCACCCTGCAGGCCAACGGCCGCGCCTCCAATGTGGAACTGTCCGAACAGGTGAACCTGTCGCCGCCGCAGTGCTACCGGCGGGTCCAGCGGCTGGAGAAGGACGGCATCATCCGCGGCTATGCGGCGCAGGTGGAGCCGGCGGCGATCGGCCTGGGCGTGGTGGCTTTCGTCAACCTGAACATCGCGCGCGAGCAGTTCAAGCAGGTGCGCAAGCTGGAGAAGGCGATCCGCCTGTTTCCGGAAATCCTGGAGTGCTACACGATTTCGGGGGATTTCGACTATCTGCTGAAGGTGGCGGCCAGCGATCTGAAATCGCTCTCGGCATTCCTGACGGACAGGCTGATGCAGGTGCCGGGGGTGGCGGGGGTGCGTTCCATGGTGTGCCTGGAAGAGATCAAGCCGTCCAGTCCATTGCCGCTGGCGGATTGAGGAAGGAAAAACCGTAAGCATTTGACATCATACTGGCAACGTGTTTGGCGTTGATTTGTGCTGAAACAGCACAAATCATGTGTCGCCCGCCTGCTGTCCAGTCATTGTTCGCGGCCTTAAGCTGTGTACTCCAACTCACCACTTCACCACCAGGAGCTCACATGATTGCCTCGACCAACAACCTGAGCCGTAACCCGACCATCCGCAGCATCGCCGGCGCCAGTGCCAGCACACGTCTTGAGCCGACCACGACGGCGCTGGTGGTGATCGATATCCAGAATGAATATTTCACCGGCAAGCTGCCGATTCCCGACGGCCTGGCCGTGGTGCGCAATGCCAACCGCCTGATCGCGCTGGCTGACAAGCATGGCATGCCGGTGTTTCATATCCAGCAATGGAGTTCGCCGGCGCGGCCTCTGTTTACGCAAAACACGGAGATGGCGGAATTCCATCCCGAGGTGCAGCGTGCTGCCCGCCACGTGACCATCCGCAAAACCTATGCCAGTTCGTTTGCCAGCACCGATCTGCATCAGCAGTTGCAGGCGCGCGGCGTCAAGACGCTGATCGTGAGCGGCCTGATGACCAATAACTGCGTCTCCGCGACGGCCTTCGACGGTGTCGCCAACGGCTATCAGGTCATCATCAGCAGCGATGCCAGCGCTACCCGCGATATCGACGCCTGGGACGGCGGCACGGTCAATCACAAGGACCTGCACCGCGCCGTATTGACCGGCATGTCGGATGCCATTGCCGAGATTCGCAGCACCAGTGAAATCCTGGAACTGGTCGGCTGAACAAGGATTGCCAGTTCTTTGTTGCAGCAAGCATTGTTTTTTCTCAATCCCGCAGACATTGAAAGCGCATCATGCCCATACTTACCGTACTGTTGTCCACCACGCCCGACACCGCGGTTTCCGCCAAGGTCGCCACCACCCTGTCGCGCCTGACCGCGGAAATCCTGCACAAGGATCCGGGGCTGACCTCGATCGCCATTTCGCATGTCGATCCGGCGCACTGGTTTGTCGGCGGCCCGTCACTGGCGGCGCAAAGAAAAGCCAGCTTCTTCCTGGATATCCGCATTACCGATGAAACCAATACCGCCAATGAAAAGGCGCGTTATATCGATGCAGTCTTCAAGGAGATAGGCGTATTGCTGGGCGAGCTGCATCATGAAAGCTATGTCCATGTGCACGATGTGCGAGCGGCGGCCTACGGTTTCGGCGGCTTGACGCAACAGCACCGGGCGGTGGCGGCGCGCTTGCAAAGCCCGGCCCTGGCTTGACGCGTGCTTTATGCAGGCAGGCGCGTGGCGCGCGGTTCTTCGATCACCAGGTCCGACTGCGGCCGGGCGACGCAGGGCAAGATATAGCCGTCTTTCTTTTCATCGCTGCTCAGGCCCGGCCATTCGATCTGGTAGCGTATCTGTCCGCTGAGCAGGCGGCACATGCAAGTCCTGCATGTGCCGTTCCTGCAGGAACTCGGCAAATCGATGCCCGACTGGCGTGCCGCCTCGCGCAGCGACAGACCGTCAGCTGCAGTGAACAGCCATCCCTTCGGTTCGATCCGGACGCTGAATGTGCCGTCGTCAGCCGCCATGTTTTCCTTCCCCACAATTCCCTCTGGAAAATCCGCGCATGACGGCGCCGATCTTGTAGAATCTCCGGCCAGTTGCAGGCGCGCGATGGCTTGCATTCTCCATCATAAAAAAAGACTGTCCATGAACATACATTTTTCGCTTGTACCTATCGTTTCCCTGATCGCCGGCATCCTGATCCTGGTTACGCCTAAACTCTTGAACTATATCGTGGCTTTTTATCTGATCGCTATCGGCCTGATCGGTTTGTTCGGCGCCGGTCATTTCCGTATTCACTAAGACAACGCCGGTTTAATCCCAGCGCGCCGTACCGTACCAGGCTACGGCAAAGTCGACAAAAGCCCTTACCTTTGGCGACAGATGCCGGTTTTGCGGATAGATCGCGTACAGGTCGCGCGGCTTCAATTCGAAATCCGGCAGCACCCGCAGCAGATCGCCGCGCCGCAGATCTTCATGCACGATGAACGAACTGGTGGTGGCGATGCCCAGTCCGGCCAGCGCCGCCGAGCGCAAGGCAATGCCGGTGTTGGCTTGCAGGTTGCCGCGCACGGTCACCGGATGTTCGCTGCCGTCGGCGGCGTAGAACTCGTATTCGCTGGGTTTCTGCGCCAGCGTGTAAGTGAGGCAGTTATGCCGCGTTAGATCGGCCGGCTGTTGCGGCGTGCCGTGCCGTTGCAGATACGCCGGTGCAGCGACCAGGAATATTTCGCAGGTCGCCAGCCGCTTGGCGATCAGGGTCGAATCTTGCAGGCCGCGGGTCAGGCGCAAGGCGACGTCGAAGCCTTCTTCGATGATATCGACCAGGCGGTCGTTGCAGACCAGGTCGATTTTCAGCTGCGGGTTGGCGCTGATGAATTGCGGCAGCCACTGCGCCAGTTCCAGCGTGCCGAAGGCCATTGGGGCGTTGATGCGCAAAGTGCCGGACGGCTTCGTCTGGTGCGCTGACACTGCCTGGCTGGCGTCGTCGATCTGATCGAGTATCAGGCGGCTGCGCTCATAGTATTCCTGGCCGGCTTCCGTCAGCGCGAAGCGGCGTGTGGTGCGGTTCAGCAGCTGCGCGCCCAACTCCAGTTCCAGCTGCCGCACCTGGCGCGAAACGATGGTGTGCGACTGGTTGAGTTCGGCGGCGGCAGCGGTGAAGCTGCCGTTTTCCACCACGCGCCGGAAAGCGCGCATCGCTGCCAGTTGATCCATGCGCCATGCTCCAGGATAAATAAAAGCACAACGCTATCAGAATCGATCAATGGCCGCTATGTAATCCGCATTCAATCTATTTTCAGCTTGCCGCTGATGATCGCGCTGCTGGCTTCGCGCAGCTTTTGCAACAGCGGACGCTGGTGCAGGATATCGCATTCCGAGTAGGCGGCGTCCAGGCCAAGCGCGGTCAGCGCCACCGCGCCTTCCTTCAGGCCGAAATCGAAACGCGGCGCCGTCGAACCGTTGGCCAGCAAGCCGACCGCCAGGATAATGGCGCTATCGGCATGTACTTCGACGTTGTCGAGCACCTTGCCCGGCGCCTGTATGCACTGGTTGACGCCGCTGCCGATGGCCTTGCCGTGGTTTTGCGGCGTCAGCGCCTTGAATACGCCTGGATTGCTGCCCGCGGCGGCGGCCCAGATCACATCCACGCCGTCGCCCAGCATGGTCTTGGTCAGCGCTTCGGCGCGCGCCGGATCGTTGAAGGGTTGCGCGCCTTCCACCCACAGCGGCTCATGTACGGAAATCGCCGCTTTGGCGGCGTGTGCGCCATTGCTGAAGGCTTCGCTGTTCTTCTGGCGCAAGGCAGTGTTGCTGGCGCCGATCAGGCCGATCTTGCCGCTGGTGGAGGCCAGCGCCGCCTGCATGCCGGCCAGGTAGCTGGCTTCGGATTCGCGGAAAGTGATGCAGGTGACATTGCTGGCGGCATTGTCGATGCAATGTTCGAGGATCACAAAACGGGTTTGCGGCGCCTGGCGCGCCACGCTGTCCAGCAAGTCCTTGAATTCGACTCCCATCACCACCACGATCCTGGCGCCTTGCTTGACCGCGTTGTCCAGCTGCTGCAGGCGGCCGGCGCGGGTGGCCTGGCTTTCCAGGGTGCTGGCTTGCATCTTGTACAGCTTGGCGGCGTTGTTGACGCCGCTGGTGCCTTGCTGCAGCAGCACGTCGTCATTGTTGGGCACCGGCCGCACGTAGATGATCTTGGGCAGGTCGGCGGCGCCGGCCATGCCTGTCAGTCCGAGCAGCAGCGTTAGCGGCAGCAGCAGGCGCCGCATCGTGTCGGATATATCGGGGCGTGAGCCTGCAGACGGCTTACGGGGGGCCAGTGTCATCATTGTCTCTTCCTCTTTATAAGGCGCCGGATCTGATGCCGGCGCGCATTTGTTCCCACATATTGCTGGCAAAGCAGGCGCGCTCCATTTGGCGCAGGATATACAAGGTATTGCCGCCAACTGATGTGCGGCAGCGTGGCGCCAGGCCGGCTGAGCGCGGCGGCGGCAGGCATCTCCACCATATTTAACTTTTTATTCAGGCGGCAGCGTGATACCGTTATCAAATTGAATAGTGCATGCCTCGCGTTGCACGCTGCAGTCAGTTACGTCTATCTCACCTGGTTCGGAAATATGTGTCAGTTACTTGGAATGAATTGCAATGTGCCGACCGACATTGTGTTCAGCTTTACCGGCTTCGCCACGCGCGGCGGCCAGACCGGCCATCATAGCGACGGCTGGGGCATTGCCTTTTTTGAGGGCAGCGGCGTGCGCCATTTCGTCGACTACCAGGCGGCGATCGCCTCGCCGGTAGCCGAGCTGATCCGGCGTTGCCCGATCAAGTCGAAGAATGTCATCGCCCATATCCGCAAGGCCACCCAGGGCCAGGTGGTGTTGGAAAACTGTCATCCGTTTGTACGGGAACTGTGGGGCCGTTACTGGGTATTCGCCCATAACGGCGACCTGAAGGAATTCGCGCCGCGCCTCAGCGGACCGTACCGGCCGGTCGGCAATACCGACAGCGAACTGGCGTTCTGCTACATGCTGCAGCAATTGCGCCAGCGCTTCGGCGATGCGCCGCCGTTGCAGGCCGAGCTGATCCTGGCGCTGCGCGAACTGACCGGCGAAATCGCCGCCCACGGCACCTTCAACATGATGCTGTCGGACGGCTCAGCCTTGTTCACCCACTGCTCGACCAATCTGTATTACATCGTGCGGCAGTTTCCGTTTGCCGAGGCGCATCTGTCGGACGAGGATGTCAGCGTCGATTTCTCGCAGGTGACGACGCCGCAGGACCGGGTGGCGGTGATCGTCACCGAGCCGCTCACCACCAACGAAGTGTGGACCAAGTTTGGCGAGGGTGAGCTGATCGTGTTCGTCGACGGCCAGCCGGTCTAGGATCCTAGGACCGGCTGCCGCCGGGAGCTGCTTCAGGCGTAGTCGATGGTCAGCGGCGCGTGATCCGAAAAGCGCTCATCCTTGTAGATCGCCACGGCATGCGCGTTAGCCGCGATGCCCGGGGTGGAGATGTGGTAATCGATGCGCCATCCCACGTTCTTGGCCCAGGCCTGGCCGCGGTTGCTCCACCAGGTGTATTGCTCTTCGCGCTGGTCGACCTTGCGGAAGACGTCGACCAGGCCGACTTCGTCGAACAGATGGGTAAGCCAGGCGCGTTCTTCCGGCAGGAAACCGGAATTCTTCTTGTTGCCCTTCCAGTTTTTCAGGTCGCGCTCCTGGTGCGCGATATTCCAGTCGCCGCAGATCACCACCTCGCGGCCGCTGGCCTTGAGCTCCTGCAGATGCGGCAGGAACGCTTCCATGAAGCGGAACTTGGCGATCTGCCGTTCTTCGCTGGACGAACCGGACGGGCAGTACAGTGAAATCACCGTCAGGTCGCCGAAATCGCATTCCACGTAGCGCCCTTCGGCATCGAATTCTTCATTGCCGAAGCCGATCCGGACCGCGTTCGGCTTGCGCTTGCTGTACAGGCCGACGCCCGAATAGCCCTTCTTCTCGGCGTAATGGAAATGCCCGACGTAACCCTCCGGCGCCAGGAATTCCGGCGTCATGTCGGCGGCCTGGGCCTTCAATTCCTGGACACAGATGAAATCGGCGGATTGCTTGGTCAGCCACTCGAAGAAGCCTTTTCTGGCTGCGGAGCGGATACCGTTGAGATTGGCGGAAATAATTCTTGGCATGTTTGTTGTTGGTAAAAAAGTAAGGTGGAATGATGCCGGCTTGGGCTCTAAGCATAACCGAAGCGAAGCCCGGGTGTGCAGACGGCCCCATGCGAAAAATACCGCCTTTGCAGGCACGTTGTTTGCAGTTACCGCTGTGGAGCGGATGAACTCCATTTAAAATGACGGTCTGGTGTCGCTTTTGGTTTGTAAACAGCGACAAAATTTGTCAGCATCAACCGTCTGGAGTGCATTTTGAACAATTTACGTCAACAATTTATAGAATTTGCGGTCAAGGCCGGTGTGCTGAAGTTCGGCGAGTTTGTCACCAAGGCAGGACGCACCTCCCCGTATTTTTTCAATGCGGGCATGTTTAACGAAGGCGCTGCCCTGGGCCAGCTGGCGCAATTTTATGCGCGCACCCTGATCGATTCGGGTTTGCAGTTTGACATGCTGTTCGGGCCGGCCTACAAGGGCATCACGCTGGCATCGGCGACCGCGGTTGCGCTGGCGGCGCAGGGGCGCAATGTGCAGTTTGCCTACAACCGCAAGGAAGCCAAGGATCACGGCGAGGGCGGCAACATCGTCGGCGGCCCCTTAAAAGGCCGGGTGCTGATCATTGACGACGTGATTTCAGCCGGAACGTCGGTGCGCGAGTCGGTGGAGATGATTCGTGCTGCCGGCGCCACGCCTTGCGCGGTGGTGATCGCGCTGGACCGGATGGAGCGTTCCGGCAAGGACGATGCCTTGTCCGCCAAATCGGCGGTAGAAGAAGTGACGCAAGCGTACGGTATGCCGGTGATTTCAATCGGCAATCTGAACGACTTGCTGGAATATATTTCCGGCGCTGGCGCCGATGCTGAACTGAACCGCTACCAGGCTGCGGTGGCAGCCTACCGGGAGCGCTACGGCGTAGCATGATCGCGCGGCTTGTGCGACACAGCCGTTGCTTTGCGTTTTGCGCTCGATAGCGTGGCGTGTGTCGACATATGTCGTGGATGATGGGAATGAAGCGGATTGCACTAACTCTTAAACGGGCCTTTTTTTTCGGCGCAGCAGGCTTGCTGCCATTGCTGGCGCACGGCCAGATTTATACCTGCAAGGATGGCACCGGGCGCACCGTCAGCGGCGACCATCCGATGCCGGAATGCGCCGACCGCAAGATCGTCGAATTATCCAAGGCCGGAGTGCTCAAGCGTGAAATCCCGGCGCCGCTGACGGCCGAACAAAGGCGTCAGCAGGAGATCCTTGATGAAAAACGCCGGGCCGAGGCCGCAGCGGAGGAGCAGCGGCGCCAGCAGGACCGCGCTTTGCTGGCACGCTATCGCAGCGAAGCCGATATCGAATCTTCGCGCCGCTACTATCTGTCCTTGTCGCAGGATCTGATCAAGCGCGACCAGATCGGCATCGACGATGCCCAGAACCAGCTGAAAGCGGCCAATACCGAAGCCGAGTTCTACAAGCACAAGAAAAGCTTGCCGATGAGCTTGCGCAACAAGATAGACGAAGCCAACCGCGACATCGCTTATAACCAGAAAAACATGGCGGATCATCAAGCCGAACTGGGCCGCATCAATGGCAAGTTCGACGAAACTCTGAAGCACTACCGGGAACTGGCCAGCGTGGCGGCAGAGGCGCCTGCGGCGCGCTAGGATCGGCGGAAATGGAAAGCAAAACGGCTGGCAGAGCGCCAGCCGTTTTTTTTTGCCTGCAGCGTTTACGCTGTCAGTTTCTGTTTCAGCAGCTCGGTCAGCTGCGCCGGATTGGCTTTGCCCTTGGTGGCTTTCATGGCCTGGCCGATCAGGGCGTTAAAGGCCTTTTCCTTGCCGGCACGGAATTCTTCGACGGATTTGGCGTTGGCGGCCAGCACTTCATCGATGATTTTTTCCAGCGCGCCGCTGTCGGAAATCTGCTTCAGGCCCTTGCTTTCGATAATCTCGTCGGCCAGGTTTTCCTGTGCCGATCTGGCATCCCACATTGCCGTAAATACTTCCTTGGCAATCTTGTTGGAGATGGTGCCGTCGGCGATGCGCTGCAGCAGTACAGCCAGCTGGGCCGCGCTGACAGGCGCTTGCGCGATGTCGACGTTTTCCCGGTTGAGCGCGGACGACAGGTCGCCCATCAGCCAGTTGGCGGCAGGTTTCGCCTGTTCCTTGCCGGCCTTGACCGTGACTGCTTCAAAGTAGCCGGCCATGGCTTTCGACTGCGTCAGCACCGCGGCATCGTATTCCGACAGGCCGAACTCGCGCACGAAGCGTTCGCGCATGGCGTCCGGCAGTTCCGGCATGGCGGCGCGCACGCGCTCCACCCATTCCGCGGCGATCACCAGCGGCGGCAGGTCCGGATCCGGGAAGTAGCGGTAATCCTGTGAATCTTCCTTGCTGCGCATCGAGCGCGTTTCTTTCTTGTCCGGGTCATACAGGCGGGTTTCCTGCACCACTTTGCCGCCATCTTCGATCACTTCGATCTGGCGCCGCACTTCGTAGTTGATGGCTTCTTCCAGGAAGCGGAAGGAGTTGAGATTCTTGATTTCGCTGCGGGTGCCGTAGGCCGCCTGGCCGACCGGGCGCACCGAGACGTTGGCGTCGCAGCGGAACGAGCCTTCCTGCATGTTGCCGTCGCAAATCCCCAGCCACATCACCAGCGAATGCAAGGCCTTGGCATAGGCCACCGCTTCGGCGGCGCTGCGCATGTCCGGTTCGGTGACGATTTCCAGCAGCGGCGTGCCGGCGCGGTTGAGGTCGATGCCGCTCATGCCTTGATAATCTTCGTGCAGCGATTTGCCGGCGTCTTCTTCCAGATGGGCGCGTGTCAGCTGCACGGTGCGCAGCGCGCTCTTGCCGTCTTTTTCCAGCATGAAGGAAACCTTGCCGCCCTGGACCACCGGGATTTCAAACTGGCTGATCTGATAGCCTTTGGGCAGGTCGGGGTAGAAGTAGTTCTTGCGGGCGAAGATCGACTGCGGAGCGATCTTCGCATTCACCGCCAGGCCGAACTGGATCGCGCGTTCCACCGCGCCGCGGTTCAGCACCGGCAGCACGCCCGGCAGCGCCAGGTCGACCGGGCTGGCCTGGGTGTTGGCTTCAGCGCCGAACTGGGTCGAGGCGCCGCTGAATATTTTTGACTTGGTCGAGAGTTGCGTATGCGTTTCCAGACCGATCACGACTTCCCACTGCATAATTATTTCCTATCTGATTGGTTGGGGGCAGCTCTGTCCCCAAGTATTATTTATAACTGCACTCGCCGGTCTTCAAATCCACCGACAGTTCGGTAAAATTTCCGCGTGAGCCGCACAGCGCCGGACAGCTCGGTATCACGTGCAATTTGTCGCCGTCGCGCTGCAGGCGGATGCTGCAATTCATGCCGTGATTATAAAAATCGTAGCCGCGCTGATGACGGGCGGCGACCGGATCTTTCAAGGTGATGCGCCAGTTTTCCTTGTTGCCGTCGTGTTCGACTTCCGCTTGCGGATCGTCACTGGTGTCGACGCTGCATTCAAAGCCGTGGGTCGGCCGGTACAGCGCCGATTCCCAGCGCAATGCTTCGATGCGATCGCCATCCAGCCTGAACTCGCCGGTGTCGCCGTAAATCACTTTTTCACCATCTTCATCGCGCGTCAGGTTGCAGCCGAACTTGGTCTGCAATTGCTGCGCCTGGCTGTGCGGCGCCAGCAGCGCCGCAGCCAGAACAAACAGCAGCAGGCTGCCCCGGCGGCTGACGTTTTTCAGCAAGGTCGATGACATGGCGCGGCTCGCTTTTTCAGCCAGGCGTACGCTGGTGCCAGTCGGTGACGCACTGGAACTGGTGCGCGACGTTGAGCAGCTTGGCTTCGTCGTAGTAATTGCCGATGATCTGCAGGCCGACCGGGCGCCGCGCATTTTTCTCGCCCTGGCCGAAGCCGCACGGTATCGACATGCCAGGCAAGCCGGCCAGGCTGGTCGACAGCGTGTAGATGTCGGCCAGATAGTTGGCGACCGGATCGTTGGCCTTGGCGCCCAGATCCCAGGCCACGGTCGGCGATACCGGTCCCATGATGATGTCGCACTGACGGTTCGGGCCGCTCAGCGCATTCTGGAAATCTTCGGCGATCAGGCGGCGGATCTTTTGCGCCTGCAGGTAATAAGCGTCGTAGTAGCCGTGCGACAGCACATAGGCGCCGACCAGGATGCGGCGCTTCACTTCTTCGCCGAAACCTTCCGCGCGCGACTTCTTGTACATGTCGGCCAGGTCCTTGTAATCGGCAGCGCGATGGCCGTAGCGGACGCCGTCGAAGCGGCTCAGGTTGGAGGATGCTTCGGCCGGTGCGATCACGTAATAGACCGGGATCGAGAGTTCCGTTTTCGGCAGCGAAATGTCAACCAGCGTGGCGCCCAGCTTTTCGTATTCGGCCAGCGCCGCGCGCACCGCCTGTTCGACATCCGGCGCCAGGCCGCTGCTGAAATATTCGCGCGGGATGCCGATGCGCAAGCCTTTCAGGTCTTTCTCAAGATCGCGGCTGAAGTCTTCCTTGGGCCGCTCCAGGCTGGTCGAATCGCGCGGATCGAAGCCGGTCATGGCGTTCAGCAGCAGGGCGCAGTCTTCCGCGGTCTGGGCGATCGGGCCGGCCTGGTCCAGCGACGAGGCGAAGGCGATCATGCCGAAGCGCGACACGCTGCCGTAGGTCGGCTTGATGCCGGTCACGCCGCACAGCGAAGCCGGCTGACGGATCGAGCCGCCGGTGTCTGTAGCGGTGGCGGCCGGCGTCAGGCGCGCCGCTACCGCGGCGGCGGAACCGCCGGAGGAGCCGCCCGGAATCGCCGTCTTGTCCCAGGGATTCTTGACCGCGCCGAAATACGAGTTTTCGTTGGAGGAACCCATGGCGAATTCATCGCAGTTCAGCTTGCCGAGGTTGACCATGCCGGCGTTGTTGAAATGCTCCACTACGGTAGCGTCGAACGGGCTGGTGTAGTTTTCCAGCATCTTCGAACCGGCCGTCGCGCGCCAGCCGCGCGTCACGAAAATATCCTTGTGCGCGATCGGCACGCCGGTCAGCGGCGTGCTGTCGTTTTGCGCCAGGCGCAGGTCGGCGGCGCGCGCCTGTTGCAGCGTCAGTTCCTGGTCGACATGCAGGAAAGCATTCAGGTCGCTTTGCTGGATCCTGGCCAGGTACAGTTTTGCCAGTTCTTCGGCGGAAATTTTCTTTTCGTGCAGCAGCACCGACAATTGCTTGAGTGTTTTGGTATGCATAAATACTTTTCATTAACTTAACTGTTAACTTTGCGGGACAGCCCGTCAGGCCGAGGGCGGCAAGCCGAGCTTGCCGCAAGCAGGCGCGTAGAGGCTTATTCGATGACTTTGGGCACCAGATACAGGCCGTCTTCGGTGGCTGGGGCCACCTTTTGATATTCCTCGCGCCGGTTCGGCTCGGTCACCTCATCGTCGCGCAGGCGCAGCGACAGATCCTGGCGGATCGCCGCAATCGGATGGCTCAGCGGCTCGATGCCGGTGGTGTCCACCGCGCGCATCTGCTCCACCAGCGAAAAAATACCGTTCAGTTTGTCCAGCGTGGAGGCTGCCTGGTCTTCGGTGAGTTCGAGGCGTGCCAAATTGGCAATGCGCTTAACGTCGGAAAGGGCTAATGACATGATTTTCGATCGCGCTTCGGGGCGCGGCTGCTAGTGTGGTTAAAAAATAAACGGTTTGCTTGCGAAAAACTTCTCGGATTTTTGTAAAAAGCAAGCATTTTGAGCGCTATACGCCCTAAGTTGAGTCAAATTATAAGGTAGAATGTTGCGTCCATGCGGCAGGTAATAGATCTTTACCATGCGCCGGATACTAGACACCCCCCTAAAAAACGTTTGAGCGCATCATTGTTGCGCATTGGAACAATTCATGTTTGGATTTTTACGCAGTTACTTTTCGAACGACCTGGCGATTGACCTGGGTACCGCGAATACGCTGATTTATGTGCGCGATCAAGGTATTGTCCTGGACGAGCCGTCGGTTGTTGCGATTCGCCAGCAAGGCGGTCCTAACGGCAAGAAGACAATTCAGGCCGTCGGCCGTGAAGCAAAGCAGATGCTGGGCAAGGTTCCCGGCAACATCGAAGCGATCCGCCCGATGAAAGACGGCGTGATTGCCGACTTCACCGTCACCGAGCAGATGCTCAAGCAGTTCATCCGCATGGTGCACGACACCAAGTTGTTCAAACCGTCGCCGCGCATCATCATCTGCGTGCCTTGCGGCTCGACTCAGGTGGAGCGTCGCGCGATTCGCGAATCCGCCCTGGGCGCCGGCGCTTCCCAGGTGTTCCTGATCGAAGAGCCGATGGCTGCGGCGATCGGCGCCGGCCTGCCGGTCTCGGACGCCACCGGTTCGATGGTGGTCGACATCGGCGGCGGCACCACTGAAGTCGGCATCATCTCGCTGGGCGGCATGGTCTACAAAGGCTCGGTACGCGTCGGTGGCGACAAGTTCGACGAAGCCATCGTCAATTACATCCGCCGCAACTACGGCATGCTGATCGGCGAGCAGACCGCTGAAGCCATCAAGAAGGAAATCGGTTCCGCCTTCCCGGGTTCGGAAGTGCGCGAAATGGAAGTCAAGGGACGCAACCTGTCGGAAGGCATTCCGCGCTCGTTCACCATCTCCAGCAATGAAATCCTGGAAGCCCTGACCGACCCGCTCAACAACATCGTTTCCGCCGTCAAGAACGCGCTGGAACAGACGCCGCCGGAACTGGGCGCCGATATCGCCGAAAAGGGCATGATGCTGACTGGCGGCGGCGCGCTGCTGCGCGATCTGGATCGCCTGCTGATGGAAGAAACCGGCTTGCCGGTGATTGTGGCCGAAGACCCGCTGACCTGCGTGGTGCGCGGTTCCGGCATGGCGCTGGAGCGGATGGACAAGCTGGGCTCGATCTTTTCTTACGAGTAATCAAGGCTGATGCGACGCTTGCCCAACCTCTCCAGCTTGATCATGAGGGTGGGTAACGGCAACCGGGTCGGTGCATAGTGCGGTACTTCGTGAATAGTGGTGTCCCAGAAGTGGTGAATTTTTGTGTCAGGCTAGGCGCAAACCGGAGCGATAGCGGGTCTATCGCGAGGATTTGCAACGACGCCTGGCGCAAAAAGGCGCCGCTTATGGGGCCCCACTATTTGCGAAGCACCGCACTAGTTCATACGACCCGTTGTCACATCTACGGTATCAGCATGAACCAGCTGCTGCCGACAGTCACCGACAAAACAGAATCTGTCCATTACTGATGGAATACAGTCCACCACCCCTATTCAAGCAAGGCGCGTCCGCCCGCGCCAAGGCGGTGATATGCACGCTGATGGCGCTGGCGCTGCTGATTGCCGATTCAAAAGTACACGCTCTGCAGCTGCTGCGGCAGGCGGTAGGCACCGCGCTCTATCCCTTGCAGATGGTGGCCCTGGTGCCGCGTGATACAAGCAATCGCGTGATCGATTATTTTTCATCGCTGTCGACGGTGGAAAAAGAAAACCAGGCATTGCGCAGCAAACAGGGCGAGCGCGCGCAGCAGCTGCAGCAGGCGCAGCAGCTGGCTGCGGAAAATGCCCAGCTGCGCAAACTGCTGGGCGCCCAGCAGCGCTTGCCGGTGAAGTCGGTCATGAGTGAAATCCTGTACGACGCCCGCGATCAGTTCGCCCGCAAAGTCATCATGGACCGCGGTTCGCAGCATGGCGTCGCTACCGGCCAGCCGGTGATCGACGATGCCGGCATCGTCGGCCAGGTCACGCGCGTCTTCCCGTTCACTTCCGAAGTCACGCTGCTGACCGACAAGGACCAGGCGATTCCGGTGCAGGTGCTGCGCAACGGCTTGCGCAGCGTTGCCTATGGCCGCGGCCAGTCCGGTTATCTCGACCTGCGCTTCATGTCGTCCAACGCCGATATCCAGAAGGGCGATCTGCTGGTGACCTCCGGCATCGACGGCGTCTATCCGGCCGGCCTGTCGGTCGCCAAGGTGATACAGGTTGAAACCAAGTCGGCCGACGCCTTCGCGCATATCGTATGCGAACCGGTGGCGGGCATCGACCGTCATACGCAATTGCTGATCTTGCTGGTCGATCCCAATCCGATCGCGCGTCCGGATGATGAAGCCGCCGCTCCCAACGGTAAAGCCGATATCCTCAGCAAGCGCCGCCTGACCGAGAGCACCCGCGACAAGACCAGGGAAGCCGCGAAAGATGCCGGCAAAGAAAGCAATCCGGAAGCGGCCCGTAAAAATCCGCAGGGAGCTGGCGTCCGATGATGCGTCCACATTACATTCTGTTGCCGGCCAATCCGCTGTTCATTGCGATGACCTTGTTGCTGGCGTTCCTGCTCAACTTGCTGCCCTGGGGCCAATGGCCTGGCGTGCCGGATTTCGTCGCGCTGGCGCTGGTGTTCTGGAGCATTCACCAGCCGCGCAAGATCGGCATCGGCATCGCCTTTTGCATGGGCTTGCTGATGGACGTGCATGAGGCCACGCTGCTCGGCCAGAACGCGCTGGCGTATACCCTGCTGTCCTATTTTGCGATCATGATCCATCGCCGGGTGCTGTGGTTCTCGGTCGGCGTCCAGGCCTTGCATGTACTGCCCCTGATGCTGTTGACGCAGGTGATACAGCTGGTGATCCGCACGCTGGTCAGCGGCAAGTTTCCCGGCTGGCTATATTTTTCCGAGAGCTTTGTCAGCATGGCCTTGTGGCCGATCGTGGTGTGGCTGTTGCTGGCCCCGCAGCGGCGCGCGGTCGATCGCGATGATAATCGCCCAATCTAATTTTTGCTGCTGCGGCCAGTGCGGCCGATGCGGATTTGTTGCTGACCCGGCGCCGACATATCAATGACTGAATTTAAAAACACCGAACGCGAACTGCGGAATTTCCGCTTGCGGATTTCTGCAGCCATCGCGTTTGTGCTGCTCTGCTTTGGCTTGCTGTGCGCGCGTTTTGTCTGGCTGCAGGTGGTGCGTCACGACGCCTACGCCGCCCAGGCTGAGGACAACCGCATTTCGCTGGTGCCGGTGGTGCCTAACCGCGGCCTGATCATGGACCGCAACGGCGTCATCCTGGCCCGCAATTATTCCGCCTACACGCTGGAAATCACCCGTTCGAAAATCAGGGGCGACCTCGATCCCGTGATTGATGAGCTGGCGCAAGTGGTCAGCATCACGCCGAAAGACCGGCGCCGCTTCAAGAAATTGCTGGAAGACTCCAAGAGCTTCGCCAGCTTGCCGATCCGCACCCGTCTGAGCGATGAGGAAGTGGCGCGCTTCACTGCCCAGCGTTATCGCTTTCCCGGCGTCGATGTGCAGGCGCGCCTGTTCCGCCAGTACCCGCTGGGCGAAGTGGCGGCGCACGTGATCGGCTATATCGGCCGCATCAACCAGAAGGATGCCGACCGCATCGACGACAGCGATGACGCCGCCAACTACAAGGGCACCAGCTACATCGGCAAGGATGGCCTGGAAAAGAGCTACGAAAAACAATTGCACGGCACCACCGGCTACGAAGAAATCGAAATCGCCGCCAGCGGCCGGGCGGTGCGCAGCATGTCGCACGTGTCGGCGACGCCGGGCGATAACCTGATCCTGTCGATCGACATCGAATTGCAGAAGGTGGTGGAAGAAGCCTTCGGCAACCGCCGCGGCGCGCTGGTGGCGATCGAGCCTTCCACCGGCGACGTGCTGGCGTATGTGTCGCAGCCTTCATTCGATCCCAATCTGTTCGTGGAAGGCATCGACCAGCAAAGCTGGGACGAATTGAACAATTCACCCGACCATCCGCTGATCAACCGGCCGATGAGCGGCAGCTACGCCCCCGGCTCCACCTACAAGCCCTTCATGGCGCTGGCGGCGCTGGAACTGGGAAAACGCACGCCTGCATTTGCGATCAACGACGTCGGCTACTTCATGCTGGGCGGCCATCAGTTCCGCGACGACAAGGTCGGCGGCCATGGCCGGGTCGACATGTACAAATCGATCGTGGTGTCGTGCGATACCTATTACTACATGCTGGCCAACGATCTTGGACCCGACACCATCCATGATTTCATGAAGCCGTTCGGTTTCGGCCAACTGACCGGCATCGACCTGGAGCATGAGCAGCGCGGCCTGCTGCCTTCGACCGACTGGAAGCGGAAGTATTACAAACGTGTGGCGGCGCAGAAGTGGGTAGGCGGCGACACCATTTCGCTCGGCATCGGCCAGGGCTTCAATTCCTTTACGCCTTTGCAGATGGCGCACGCGGTAGCGACCCTGGTCAACGACGGTATCGTGATGAAGCCGCATCTGGTCAAGATCCTCGAAGACGGCGTGACGCGCCAGCACACCCAGACGGTGCCGAAGGAAAGCTACCGGATTCCGCTGAAGCAGGAAAACGTCGACTTCATCAAGAAGGCCATGGTCGGCGTGACGCGTGAAGGCACGGGCGCCAAGGTGTTCGCCGGCGCCGGTTATGATTCGGGCGGCAAGACCGGAACCGCGCAGGTGGTCAGCATCAAGCAGGGAGAGAAATTCGACGCCAAGAAGCTGACCTCGCGCCAGCTCGACCATGCCTGGTATACGGCGTTTGCCCCGGCCGACAAGCCGCGCATCGCGCTGGCCGTCATTGTCGAAAACGGCGGCTTCGGCGCGGCGGCGGCGGCGCCGATTGCGCGCAAGGCCCTGGATTTCTATTTGCTGCGCAAGCGGCCTGGCGATAACGACAAGACAGCAGCGGCGGTGGCGGCGCCGGCTGCGGTGGAAGAAGAAGACGGACCGGCGCCGGCCGACATGAAACCGAATGACGGTTCTGAAGACAGCTATAAGCCGGGCGAAGCAACCTCGGGAAATCGGGAGTAACAGCAGATGGTTACCGAATTGAAAGCAGCAACATGAGCCTTGGCGACAAACATGCGTGGCTGCGCAGCATCAAATCCCATGTCGTGGTGTTCGATGCGGTGCTGTCGCTGATCATTTTCCTGATCCTGGCGGTCGGCATCGTTACGCTGTATTCGGCCGGCATCGATTTCCCCGGCCGGGTGGAAGACCAGCTGCGCAATATCCTGGTGGCGTTCGTCATCATGTGGGTGGCCGCCAATGTGCCGCCGCAGACCCTGATGCGGTTCGCGGTGCCGATCTATACGATAGGGGTGGCCTTGCTGATCGCGGTAGCCTTGTTCGGCATCGTCAAGAAGGGCTCGCGCCGCTGGATCAATTTCGGCGTCGTCATCCAGCCCTCAGAGATCATGAAGATCGCCATGCCGCTGATGCTGGCCTGGTATTTCCAGAAGCGCGAAGGCATGATCACCTGGCGCGATTACCTGGTGGCGGCGCTGTTGCTGGTGCTGCCGGTCGGCCTGATCATCCGCCAGCCGGACCTGGGCACCGGCACCCTGGTGCTGGCGGCGGGCTTTTACGTGATCTTCCTGGCCGGCCTGTCCTGGCGCGTGCTGATCGGCCTGGCGGTGGCGGTCGGCGCCAGCTTGCCGGTGCTGTGGTCGGTATTGCACGATTACCAGCGGCAGCGCGTGATGATGCTGATCGATCCCACCTCCGATCCGCTCGGCAAAGGCTTCCACATCATCCAGTCGACCATCGCGGTCGGCTCCGGCGGCATCTTTGGCAAGGGCTGGCTGAAGGGCACGCAGGCGCATCTGGAATTCATTCCCGAACGCACCACCGACTTCATCTTTGCGGTATTTTCCGAAGAGTTCGGCCTGCTCGGCAACGGCGTCCTGCTGTTCCTGTACATGCTGCTGATCGGCCGCGGCATGATGATCGCGGTCAACGCGCCGACCATGTTCACGCGCCTGCTGGCAGGCTCCATCACGCTCATCTTCTTTACTTACGCTTTTGTTAACATGGGCATGGTCAGCGGCATTTTGCCGGTGGTTGGCGTACCTTTGCCGTTCATGAGCTATGGCGGCACGGCGCTGGTTACCCTGGGACTGGGGGCCGGTATCCTGATGAGCATCCAGCGTCATCGAAAACTGATACAGACATAGCATGGTTGAACTTGTATGCTTGGAGCCAGCTCCATTACTGCTGTGCAATGACCATCGAAATCTCAGGGAGAGTGCATGCTAGGCAAGCAGGGCAGAGAACACAGGGTGAGCGCCAACTACCGCGTAATCGCCTATTCCAGCGTACTGCTGGCGGCGCTGATCCTGGCCGGCTGCGGCAGCGCGCCGAAAGCGCCTTCCTCCTCGGCATCGCCTGCCAAGACGACCGCAGGCGTTCGTGGCGGGCCGGCGCTGCCTGCTGCAGGCTCCGGCCGCGGCGGCTATTACAAGGACGACGGCCCCGGCGACGTCACACCTGAGGGGCTGCTGGACGTGCCGGATGCGGTGCCCACGATCGAGCCGTATTCGCGCACCGGCAACAAGCCGTATGTCGTATTTGGCAAGACCTATACGCCGCTGACCGACGACCAGCCGTTCAAGCAGCGCGGCACCGGCAGCTGGTACGGCAAGAAATTCCATAATCAAAAGACATCCTCGGGCGAACTGTACGACATGTACAAGATGACGGCGGCGCACCCGACCCTGCCGATTCCTTCCTATGCCCGGGTGACCAATCTGAAAACCGGCGCCCAGGTGATCGTGCGGGTCAACGATCGCGGACCGTTTCATTCCAGCCGCATTATCGATCTGTCCTACACCGCGGCGCTGAAACTGGGCTATCTCGGCAGCGGCAGCGGCCAGCTGGAAGTGGAGCGTTTGCTGCCGGCGGATATCATCGCGCTCAACAAGCAGCGACAGAACGGCGCGCCGGCGCCGCAAGCTCAGCCTGAACCGCGCAGGGACGCCACGGCATCGGCCAACGTGGTTACCGAATCGGTGGACATGCCGGTGTTGACGGCGCAGCCATTGCTGCTTGACCCGCCCTCGGCCGCGGCGACAGCCGTACAGGGCGCGGCGCAAAGCGACGGCAACAATACGCTGGCCAGCGGGTTCTACCTGCAGTTTGGCGCTTACGCGCAGCAAGCCAATGCCGACAGCGCCCGCAGCCGCCTGATGCAGGAATTGTCCGGCCTGGTCGACTCCCTCAACAGCGTTGCGGTCAACGGGCTGTACCGCCTGTATGCCGGCCCATACTCCAGCCGTTCCGATGCCGACAGCGTCCTGCAGCAGATCCGCCAGCGCGCCAGCGTCAATCCGATTGTGGTGCAGCGCTAGCTTGCTCCACGGTTAGCGCAGCATCATTCTTCTTATGGAGAGCCGGCCAAACGGGCCTGCATTCCATGCAAAAACCGCATTTCCAACTTACCGGCAGCAAGTCAAAACAGACTTGTAGATTGTCTACATTTTCGCCTGTTGTAATCGAATGGTCACAGAAGTTTCATACGCCTGACATATTTGACCGCAATACTTCGGCCATTCAAAAGCGTAATGGCGGTAACAATCATGGTCGAAATCAAAGGTTTGTCAAAGACGTTCCGCGGCGGCTTCCGGGCTCTGGACAATGTCAGCCTGCGCTTTGCGCAAGGCGAAATGGTGGCCTTGATCGGCGCGTCGGGCTCGGGGAAATCAACGCTTTTGCGTCATATTTCCGGCCTGATGGCGGCAGATAGCAGCGGCGGCACAATTTCCATCGATGGCCAGCCGGTCCAGAAGGATGGCCTGGTCGACCGCAATATCCGCGCAGTGCGCGCCAATGTCGGCTTCGTCTTCCAGCAATTCAATCTGGTCGGCCGCTTGCCGGTCCTGACCAATGTCCTGACCGGTGGCCTGTCGCGCATGCCGCTCTGGCGCAGCTGCTTCAAATTGTTTACTGCGGAAGAAAAGGCGCTCGGCCTGGAAGCGCTGGCGCGCGTCGGCATCTCCGACCATGCCTACAAGCGCGCTTCGGCGCTCTCTGGCGGCCAGCAGCAGCGGGCGGCGATTGCCCGCACCATCGTGCAGAAGGCGCGCGTGGTGCTGGCCGATGAGCCGATTGCTTCACTGGACCCGGAGTCGGCGCGACGGGTGATGCAAACATTGGCCGACGTTAACCAGCGCGACAAGAGCACGGTCATCGTCTCCCTGCACCAGGTCGACGTGGCGTTGCGTTTTTGTCCGCGTACAGTGGCGTTGCACAAAGGCCGCGTGGTATACGACGGCCCGTCCAGCGCCTTGACTGAAGCCATGCTGCGCGAGCTGTACGGCAGCGAGGCGGAAGACATCCTGGGCGGCTCCAACAGCCTGACCCGGCCTGCGGCCGTAGCGCCGACGCCGTTCGACAGCATTCCGGCAATGGCGGTCGCGGCCTGAATTCAAGCGCAATTTTTACGTACCAGCCTATCCAATCACGTTCATCCTAATCAGGAGTTTCACATCATGTTTGCAAAATTATTTTCCGGCGTCGCAATGAGCATGGCGATGCTGGCGGCGACGGCTGCGCACGCCGACGACGCCAAGGTGCTGAACTTCGGCATCATCTCCACTGAATCGTCGCAAAACCTGAAGCAGGACTGGCAGCCGGTACTGGACGAAATGAGCAAGCGCATCGGCATCAAGGTGAATGGCTTCTTTGCCTCCGACTACGCCGGCATCATCGAAGGCATGCGTTTCGGTAAAGTGCAGATGGGCTGGTTCGGCAACAAGTCGGCCATGGAAGCGGTCGACCGCGCCAGCGGTGAGGTGTTCGCCCATGTCGTCAATCCGGACGGCACATCGGGCTACTACAGCCTGGTCGGCGTGCAGAAGGACAGCCCGTACAAGAGCATCGAAGACGTCCTGAAGAATTCCAAGAGCCTCACTTTCGGCATCGGCGATCCGAATTCGACTTCCGGTTTCCTGCTGCCGAACTACTATATCTTTGCCAAGAACAATGTCGATCCGAAGACCGCGTTCAAGGCCATCCGTACGTCCAATCACGAAGCCAACATCCTGGCTGTCGCCAACAAGCAGCTTGACTCCGCCGTGTTTGCATCCGACACCATGGACCGCGTTGAAGAGCGTCAGCCTGCCGTCGCCAAGGAAGTGCGGGTTGTCTGGAAGTCGCCGCTGATCGCTGCCGATCCGCTGGTATGGCGCAAGGATCTGCCGGCCGACACCAAGGCCAAGATCAAGGATTTCTTCATCAGCTACGGCAAGACCGGTCCTAACGCCGCGCAGGAAAAAGCCCAGCTGGCCAAGCTGCAATACAGCGGCTTTGCCGAATCGAGCAACGTGCAGCTGAATCCTATCCGCCAGCTGGAACTGTTCAAGCAAAAAGGCAAGCTGGAAGCCGACGAGAACCTGAGCGCAGACGAAAAGAAAAGCAAGCTTGACGACATCAACCGCAAATTGTCCGACCTGGCCAAATCCTGAGTAATGACTAGTTCCGTACCCCTGAAAATGCAAACCACGTTTCCTGTCCCGCCCAGGCAGCCGATCGGCCGGACGCTGTTCTGGGGCGTGCTGCTGGCCATCCTGATCGCGTCGTGGAAGGGCGCCGACATGCGCCCGCTGGAACTGCTGCGCGACGGCGGCAACATGGGCACCTATGCCGCCAGCTTCTTCCCGCCTGACTTTCACGAGTGGCGCACTTATCTGCAAGAGCTGCTGGTGACGATACAGATTGCGGTCTGGGGCACCGCGTTGGCAGTGGTCTGCGCAGTGCCGTGCGGCTTGCTGGCATCCTCGAATATCGCGCCAGCCTGGGTCAACCAGCCGGTACGCCGTTTGATGGATGCGGCACGTGCGATCAATGAAATGGTGTTCGCGATGCTGTTCGTGGTCGCGGTGGGACTGGGGCCGTTTGCCGGCGTGCTGGCGTTGTTCGTTGCTACCACCGGGACCTTGTCGAAACTGTTTTCGGAGGCAGTCGAAGCCATCGATCCGCAACCGGTCGAAGGTATCCGTGCCACCGGCGCCAACGCGCTGGAAGAAATCGTCTACGGCGTGTTGCCGCAAGTGATGCCGCTCTGGATTTCCTATGTGCTGTACCGTTTCGAAGCGAATGTGCGTTCGGCGACTGTGGTTGGCATGGTCGGCGCCGGCGGCATTGGCGTGATCCTGTGGGAAGTCATCCGCAGTTTCGAATACGCACAGACATGCTCGGTGCTGATCATGATCGTGATTGCGGTCAGCCTGATCGACCTGGTGTCGTCGCGTATGCGCAAGCTGTTTATATAATTAAGTTTCTGCAGGCATCCCCGTTGATGGCGCATCGCTTGCGAGGTATCGCACGCTGATGGCGCCATTTTTTTGTGCGCCGGATTTTCGGCACGATCATTATTTTCCCGTATCAATCCGACTCGGAGTAACGACGCATGATTTCTTCAGCCGCCATCGAGCCGGCGCCGCATGTGACGGTGCGTCAGGCCACCCTCGACGATGCCGAAACCCTGGCAGCCCTGCTGGCCGACATGGATGACGAGCCGCCACGCGACGCCATGCTGGATGCCGACGGCGCGCGCCAGATCATGGACAGGATGGCCGCCTATCCCTGTTTCCGCGCCTATCTGGTGTTTGCCGACGGCGTTGCGGTTGGCACCTTCAGCATCCTGGCATTTTGCAGCCTGACCCACGAAGGCGCCCAGCAGGCCGTGCTGGATGCCGTCGTCATCAGCCGCGCCTGCCGGGGGCAGGGCATCGGTAGCGCGATGCTCGATCACGCGGTGCGGATTGCCGGCGAGGCCGGCTGTTACAAGATCGCGCTGTCTTCCAACCTGAAGCGCATGGACGCCCATCGCTTCTACGAAAAATTCGGTTTCAAGCAGCATGGGATCAGCCTGGCGATGCCGGTTCCCAAGCCGGCATAACAACCGTGCCGGCAGTCGTCCGGTGACCGGCCAGGTATTGGGAAATACCGGGCTCGGGCGCATAATGGGAGGATAGCCCGAGGAGACTGACCTTGCCCAATCCGCAAAACCATCAACCGACTAACGAATTCATCGTCGCCACCGCAGCCGACGGCGCGCAAGTGGGGATCACCTTGCACGGCGGCCACGTCTGTTCCTGGCGCACGCCGGACGGCGTCGAACGCTTGTTCATGAGCCCATTGAATAAGTGGCGCAGCGATAGCCCAATCCGCGGCGGCATCCCGGTGGTTTTTCCGCAATTTTCCAGCGAAGGGCCCTTGCCCAAGCACGGCTTTGCCCGTGTCAGCCCATGGACTTTGCTGGAGTCGTCGCGGCAGATCGACGGCAGCGGATTGCTGCGGCTCGGCCTGCGCGATTCTGAAGAAACCCGGAAAATTTTTCCTCACGCCTTCACGTTGGAGCTGCGCGTCAAATTTTCCGGGCAGACACTGAATACCGAGCTGATCGTTACCAACACCGGCGACCAATCTTTCGATTTCACCAGCGCTCTGCATACTTACCTGAATGCGCAAATTGCCGACACGGCGCTGTACGGCCTGAGCGGCTATCGTTATCGCGATTCAGTCGACGGCCGCCGCATCAAGCAGGCGGAAGAAGAGGTTTTGCACATCACAAGGGAAGTCGATCGCGTGTATTTTTCAGTCGACAAGCCGATTACCGTAAGCGGCCGCAAGCACAGCATCATCGCGACGCAATCCGGATTTACCGACGCGGTCGTCTGGAATCCATGGGAAAACGGCTGCGAAAAAATGGCCGACCTGAAGCTCGATTCCTACCAGCATTTTGTCTGCGTGGAAGCCGCTGCCATTGAGCATTCAGTTACGCTGGCGCCGCATGCAAGCTGGAGTGGATGCCAGAATCTGGAATGTGTGGCAGTTGTTTAGTCTCAGATTACGTTCGCGTCGACTACGAACGAAATGTGTTCTCGCTTCCGATCCATCCCCGTAGTCAGGAAATGTTTCGCGCTGCACATTTAAAATAAAAACACCTCCGCAGAGGTGTTTTGTCGCATTCAAAATTTGAATCGAGAGAGGTTATATTACACGCCCGGGCATTCTGTAGGAGTCAATGCCAGAGGTGCCGACGAAGTACAGTTCCAACTGCCTGGATCGCCTTTAGAAGGATCTTCGTTATCTGCTATACGTGTCCATGTGATAGTTTTAGTTGCAACCTTTGCGTTCCCAATTAACGTGCAGCGGATGATGCCTGCCCCATCTGTGCCAATACTCGCAGTAATAGTACAACGTGGTGTTTTTTCTTTTAGGCCGAGTTCAGTCACATCTGTAATGGCTTTAGTAATACCTGCTGCGAGTGCGCTTTCGGCATTCACCTTTCCTGGAGTAATCTCAGCTAAGCCAGTGGCTATTTGTGATTTGGCCACATAGTTTTGATAAAGTGGCAGCGAAACAGCCGCCAAAATTCCAATAATCGCCACCACAATCATCAATTCGATCAGCGTGAAGCCGCGTTGTACAGATTTCGCCATGTTGATTTTTTTCATTTTCCTATCCCATCAAGAGAAAATTCGCGCGTGAGGAATCAGCAATTTCCTGGCATCAGGAAATCGAAAATGCCGACTGGCTCGGCGTGAAAAACGAGGATGTTTGTCAGATCATCGACATTGCGCCGACAAATTTGCAAAAGGAAAAAGGCTGCCTCTTTGCCGCCATCGATTTGATCCGACACCTGATGTCTGAGGTCGATCTTGCTAGTGCACGCTAATGCAATATGGGATGCGACAAGACATGCTCGAGTTTATCGACAGCTCGCACTATTGAAATGAGCGGTCGTCCTAAACTGAGGACGAAAGTGATTGAGGTTTTCAGAAGTCTGTAACGACACTGATGAGATCGTCGATAAATTAGCGCGTACATATGCGGGAGGTTGGCGTCGGTTGCCGGTTATGCCAACGCTGCCAATTAACTGCTTCTGCAGCATGCACCGTCCGTTTCCTCACGCCTGCAATATGGTGTGAGATGCCGCCGCGAGTCCCGCATCGGAAAACAAAAAATCATCACCATCGGATTCATCGGCGCGCCCATATTGAAAATGAGGCTGCCGCCGGCAGCGGAATTTATCATGAATGAAAAATATCTGTCGAGTGGGTTGCAGGCGGAATTCCGGATCGGCTTGTTTCTGTGATTCGTATCTTGAATGTAGCAAGCATCGCGCTAATTTACGTCCTCAATTTCATGATGGGAGAGTTTTAGCATTAGCCCATTTATCTGGTGCGGCCAGATCAGAAGACTAACGCAAATACTCCCCCGAACTGCCTGAATAGCGATCCATTCACTCGAAGCGTCCGTCCTTCATCGGAAAAGCTCTCAAGAATTCAGCCGCCGGCAGCCGCTTACCGCCCGGCTTCTGCAGTTCGGTAATCCGCAAAGCGCCGCTGCCGCAAGCTACCACTACGCCATCCTGCGGATCGGCGCTGATGATGGTTCCGGGGGCAGCCTTGCTGTCGGAGCCAATTACCTGTGCGTGCCACACCTTCAAGGTAACGCCGGCGAATAAAGCGGAAGCGGCAGGGAAGGGATTGAATGCCCGTATCTTGCGTTCCAGCACCTCTGCCGGCTGCGTGAAGTCCAGCGCCGCTTCTTCCTTGCTGATCTTGGCGGCGTAGGTCACGCCTTCCTCTGGCTGCGGGGTTGCCGGCAATGCATTCTGTTCCAGGCGGCTCAGCGCTTCTACGATCATTTCGCCGCCCAGCTTTGCCATCTTGTCATGCAGGCTGCCGGTGGTGTCGGCGGCGCTGATCGCCAGTTTCTCGATCAGCAGCATGGCGCCGGTATCCAGGCCTTGGTCCATTTGCATGATGGTGATGCCGGTCTCGATGTCGCCGGCTTCGATCGCGCGGTGGATGGGCGCTGCGCCGCGCCAGCGTGGCAACAGCGAGCCGTGGATGTTGAGGCAGCCGCGCGGCGGGATATCGAGGACGCTGAGCGGCAGGATCAGGCCATAGGCGGCGACCACCATGACGTCGTGCGGGGTTGCCAGCAACAGTTGATGCGCCTCGCTGGCGATCTCGGGGTACTTGCCATCGAGCCGCAGCGATACCGGCTGCGCTACCGGGATCTGGTGATCGAGCGCGAACTGCTTGACCGGCGAAGCGTGCAGCTGCATGCCGCGGCCGGCTGGGCGGTCGGGCTGGGTCAGCGCCAGGATGATCTGATGGCCGGCGTCGTGCAAGGCCTTGAGCGCCACGGCGGCGAATTCGGGAGTGCCGGCGAAGATGATTTTCATGAGAGATATCGCAAGAGGGTGGCCAAAATGACTACGGGACAAACTGCAAGCGCCGCTGACAGGGCGTGTCTTGCAGTTTGTCCCGCGACATGGAAAAGATGTTTATCTAGTGCCGTATTGCTTGTCGCGCTTCTGTTCGCGCTCTTCCTTGAGCATCTTGGCCTTGATGCGGTTGCGCTTCAGCGGCGACAGATATTCAACGAACACCTTGCCTTGCAGGTGATCCATCTCGTGCTGGATGCAAACCGCCAGCAAGCCGTCGGCGTCGACTTCAAACGGCTGGCCGTCCGCGTCCAGAGCGCGTACTTTCACGCGCGCAGGGCGTTCGACGCCATCGTAGACGCCCGGCACCGACAGGCAGCCTTCGTCGTAAATCTGTTTTTCTTCGCTGGCCCAGAGAATCTGCGGATTGATGAAAACCCGCAGGTCGGTGCCGGTATCGGAAGTATCGATCACCACCAGTTGCTCGTGGACGTCGACTTGCGACGCGGCCAGGCCGACGCCGGGCGCTTCGTACATGGTTTCGGCCATGTCGGCGATCAATTTTTTTAACCGACTGTCAAAAACTGTCACTGGCTTGGCAATTTTATGCAGGCGGGCGTCGGGATAACGCAGGATATTCAATAAGGACATGCTTGAATGCGTAACAATTAGGCGGTTTGAAAAGGGTTTTCTCTTGCTAGTTCAATCGATTATGGGCAAAATTTGATTCACTATGGCAAGTTTTTTGCTTGTGTTGCCTTACCAAGATCAAATGCCGTGGCGACGAACCAGTCAGGAGCCTGAAAGGCTCCCAGGGTACAGGCGCCAATTTAACGCAGTATTCACCGGAAACAATATGAAAAAGTTTAGCACAGCTGCACTCCTTCTTGCTTTATGCACCGGATTTGGCATTTCCAGCATGGCCCACGCCCAGGCAGTCAAGACCATGCGTTGCGAGTTCTTGCCGAATGCCCCGGACCAGCACGTAGTAGTGCGTGGCGACACGCTGTGGGGAATTTCCGGTCATTTTTTACAACATCCATGGTGCTGGCCGCAGGTGTGGGGCCTGAACCAGGACCAGATCCGCAATCCGCACTGGATCTATCCAGGCCAGATCGTGTATTTCGACCGCGTCAACGGCCGGCTGCGCCTGGGCAATAGCGCCAGTGGCGATTCTGGTGTGGTCAAGCTGTCGCCGCAGACGCGGGTGCAAGGCATCGGGCGCGATGCGATCACGACCATTTCCACCGATGCAATCGGACCTTTCCTGTCGCAGCCGCTGATCATCGAAGGCGACGACCTGAGAAGCGCGCCGCATATCGTGGCGGTGCAGGAAGGCCATCTGAACCTGGGCAAGGGCGATAAAGCCTATGTGCGCGGCGACCTGGCCGACGCGGCTGCATTCCAGGTTTTCCGCCCCGGTAATCCGCTCAAGGATCCGGTCACCGGCAAGGTCATCGCCAATGAAGCGCTGTATCTGGGCACCTTGAAACTGGAGCGCCGCGGCAGCACGCCGGAGGAGGCGGCTACTTTCAGCGTGGTCGACACCAAGGAAGAAATGCAGGTCGGCGACCGCATCATCCCGCGCCCGGTCGAACCGATCCTGAATTATGTGCCGCATGCGCCGGCCGTCAATGTCGACGCCCGCATCGTTTCCATCTACGGCGGCGTAGCCACGGCAGCGCAGAACCAGATCGCCACCATCAACCAGGGCAAGGCTGACAATATCGATGTCGGCACGGTGCTGCAGTTGTCGCGCCTGGGCCGGACCATCAAGGATCCTGCCGATCACAACAAAACGGTCAAGCTGCCGGACGAACAATACGGTACCCTGTTCATCTTCCGCGTGTTCAACCATATTTCGTATGGCCTGATCATGGAAGTCCAGAATACGGTCGATATCGGCGATACCGCCAGATCGCCACAATAAGGGTCTTTGCTGTCAATAACGAAAATCTTCACGACGACGATGGCGGCCTCGGTCTGAGCCGCCATCAAGCCACTGCCGATGCTGATGAACTGGCATCCTGGCTGCGTCTCGAACAGACTGCCGGAGTCGGCGCCGAAACTGCGCGCCGCCTGCTGGCGGCCTTCGGCCTGCCGGCCAACATCTTTTCCACTTCTTTCTCTGCACTGCACCAGATCGTGCCTGAGCGCATCGCCCATGCCTTGCTGGCGGCGCCGTCGGACGCCACCCTGGCGCTGATCGAGCGCACCCTGGAGTGGTTGCAGCAGCCCGCCAATCAGTTGTTTACCCTGGCGGATGCTGGCTACCCGCAAGCCTTGCTGGATATTGCCGATCCGCCGCTGATGCTGTACGTGAAGGGGCGCGCCGAACTGCTGGCGCGGCCGGCGCTGGCGGTGGTCGGCAGCCGCAATGCGACGCTGCAAGGCATCGCCAACGCCGACCGCTTTGCCGAAATCCTCAGCCAGCGCGGCCTCACTGTCATCTCCGGCCTGGCCCTGGGCGTGGATGCCGCTGCCCACCAGGGCGCATTGCGCGGCGCTGCGGGCAATGCGGAGGCGGGCAGCACCATTGCCGTGATCGGCACCGGCGCCGACATCGTTTATCCGGCGCGCAATCGCGGGCTGGCGCATCAGATCGCCGAAGCGGGCTGCATTGTCAGCGAGTACCCGCTGGGCATGCCTGGCATCGCGGCAAATTTCCCGCGCCGCAACCGCATCGTCTCGGGTCTGGCGCGCGGCGTGCTGGTGGTGGAGGCGGCGGCCCAATCGGGTTCGCTGATCACTGCGCGGATGGCCGGCGAGCAGGGGAGGGATGTGTTTGCCATTCCTGGCTCCATCCACTCGCCGTTGTCGAAAGGTTGCCATCAGTTGATCAAGCAGGGCGCCAAGCTGGTGGAATCGGCGCAGGATATCCTGGAAGAGTTGCGCAGTTTCCACAGCCCTGTGAAGGCGCCGGCCAGTGTTGCCGCCGGCGAGGCGCTGGCGGCCGGCGAAGATCCTGTCGAGGCAACCGACGACAAGCTGTTGCGGCAACTCGGCTACGATCCGGTCAGTTTCGATGTGCTGGCGGCGCGCTGCGATAGCGATGCGGCCAGCTTGAACGGCCGCTTGCTTGAGCTGGAACTGGCCGGCCTGATCGAAGTTCTGCCCGGCGGCCTTTATCGCCGCCTCGACTGATGTCGCGGCACCGTATTTAAAGACTAATTTGCGATTTCGGGCAGCTTTACGCAAATCCTGCGATACTGATATACGTATACTGACGCTCGAAGCTGCAACATTGTTGTAGGGCATTTCACTGTTACGTTGCACTTTACTTGTCACACTCTTACCTTAGCGATACAGTAGAACCATGTTTGAAGTCCTTGTTTATCTGTATGAAACTTATTATCGGCCCGATGCCTGCCCTGAACCGGAGGCCTTGGTCAAGAAGCTGTCGGCGATCGGCTTTGAAGAAGACGAAATCGCCAAAGCCCTCGGCTGGCTGACGGATCTGGCGGAAGCCAACCACGAATTCGCCGACAAGTATCCGCAGCAAACCTCTTTTTCCTTTGGCATCCGCATCTACGCTCAGCAGGAAATCGATGTGCTGGGCATAGCCGCGATCGGCTTCATCCAGTTCCTGGAATCGGCCAAGATGCTCAATCCGGTGCAGCGCGAGATCGTGATCGAGCGCGCATTGACCGTCAGCGAGACACCGGTCCCGCTCGATAAACTCAAGGTGATCGTGCTGATGGTGCTATGGAGTCAGGGCAAGGAGCCGGACGGCCTGATGTTCGACGAGCTGTTTCTCGACGAAGACGACGATCCCGAGCCGCGCCTCTTGCATTAGCCGCTCTCAGCGCCATCTGCCCAATGCTGGCAGATTTGCGCACTTGCAGCTTTTCCAGCAACCCGCTTATCATTGGCCGCAATATTTGCCCGCCACAGTGCGTATTTGATGTTAGCCGTGGAGTTGGCAGCGAAATCGTCTGGTGTATTATGAGAGAATTTCTCTCTGGCAACCAAATTCCGAATTGCCGCGATGGCTAAAAAGCAAGCCATCGCGTGCATAAGCAAAAAATGCGCTGAAATACAGCGCGCTACTTTCGAGACAACACTATGAGCAAGACCCTCATCATTGCCGAGAAACCTTCTGTCGCGAACGATATCGCGAAGACGCTCGGCGGCTTCACCAAGCACGATGAGTACTTTGAATCCGACGAATACGTCCTGTCATCGGCCGTCGGCCACCTGCTGGAAATCGCGGTTCCTGAAGAATACGACGTCAAGCGCGGCAAATGGACTTTCACCCATCTGCCGATGATTCCGCCGCACTTCGCGCTGAACCCGATCGCCAAGACCGAGTCGCGCCTCAAGGTGCTCAACAAGCTGATCAAGCGCAAGGATGTCACCTCCCTGATCAACGCCTGCGACGCCGGGCGGGAAGGCGAACTGATTTTCCGCCTGATCGCGCAATATACGAAAGCCAAGCAGCCAGTCAAACGTCTTTGGCTGCAATCGATGACGCCAGGCGCGATACGCGACGGCTTCACCCATCTGCGCGAAGACAAGGACATGCTGCCGCTGGCCGACGCTGCCCGCTGTCGCAGCGAAGCGGACTGGCTGATCGGCATCAACGGCACGCGCGCAATGACCGCCTTCAATTCGAAAGAAGGCGGTTTCTATTTGACCACCGTCGGCCGGGTGCAGACACCGACCTTGTCGATCGTGGTCGATCGCGAAGAGAAGATCAAGAAATTCGTGCCGCGCGATTTCTGGGAAGTGCGCGCAGAGTTCGTCTGCGCCGCGGGCATCTACGAAGGCCGCTGGCTCGATACCGCGCACAAGAAGGACGAGAACGATCCGGAAAAGCGCGCCGAACGCCTGTGGAGCAAGGCTGCCGCCGAATCCATCGTGGCTGCCTGCCGCGGCAAGCTGGGCGCGGTGCGCGAGGAGTCGAAGCCGACCACCTCGATGGCGCCGGCGCTATTCGACCTGACCAGCCTGCAACGCGAAGCCAACTCGCGCTTCGGTTTCTCCGCCAAGAATACGCTTGGCCTGGCGCAGGCGCTGTACGAAAAGCACAAAGTGCTGACCTATCCGCGTACCGATTCGCGCCACTTGCCGGAAGATTACCTGAGCACCGTCAAGCAAACGCTGGAAACGGTGTCCGAGAACAATAACTACCAGCAGTTCGCCGCGCAGATCCTGAACAAGGGCTGGGTCAAGCCGAACAAGCGGATCTTCGACAACACCAAGATCAGCGATCACTTTGCGATCATCCCGACCACGCAAGCGCCGAAGAACCTGTCGGAGCCGGAACAGAAACTGTACGATCTGGTGACACGCCGTTTCATGGCGGTATTTTTCCCGGCCGCCGAGTTCCAGGTCACCACCCGCTACACGGAAGTGTCAGGCCATCAGTTCAAGACTGAAGGCAAGGTCATGACCAATCCGGGCTGGCTGGCGATCTACGGCAAGGAAGCCGCGGATGAAAAGGATCCGGAAAACAGCGGCACGCTGGTTGCGGTGGCCAAGGACGAGAAGGTCAAGACCGACAAGATTACCGCCAACGGCCTGGTCACCAAGCCGCCTGCGCGCTACACGGAAGCGACCTTGCTGTCGGCGATGGAAGGCGCAGGAAAATTGCTGGACGACGGCGACCTGCGCGAAGCGATGGCTGGCAAAGGGCTGGGCACGCCAGCCACGCGCGCTGCCATCATCGAAGGTTTGCTGAACGAGAAATACCTGCTGCGCGAAGGCCGGGAGATGATGCCGACCGCCAAGGCGTTCCAGCTGATGACCCTGCTGCACGGCCTCGGCGTGGATGAACTCACCGAGCCGGAACTGACCGGCGAATGGGAACACAAGCTGTCGCAGATCGAACGCGGCACCATCAGCCGTGAAGAGTTCATGCGTGAAATCGCGCAGCTGACCCAGATCATCGTCAAGCGCGCCAAGGAATACGATAACGATACGATCCCGGGCGATTACGCCACCTTGCTGGCGCCATGCCCGAACTGCGGCAGCGTGGTCAAGGAAAACTACCGCCGTTTCGCCTGCACCAAGTGCGAATTTTCGATGAGCAAGACGCCCGGCAGCCGCCAGTTCGAGATTCCGGAAGTGGAAGAATTGCTGACTAACCGCACCATCGGTCCGCTGCAGGGTTTCCGTTCCAAGATGGGCCGGCCGTTTGCCGCCATCCTGAAAATCAGCCGCGACGAAGAGATCAAGAACTTCAAGCTGGAATTCGATTTCGGCCAGAATGACGGCGAAGGCGAAGATGGCGAAGGCGTCGATTTCACCGGCCAGACTGCCCTCGGCCCGTGCCCGAAATGCGCCAGCGGCGTGTACGAAATGGGCCTGGCCTATGTTTGCGAGAAAGCCGTAGCCAAGCCGAAGGCTTGCGATTTCCGCAGCGGCCGCATCATTCTCCAGCAGGAAATCCTGCCGGAGCAAATGGTCAAGCTGCTCAACGACGGCAAGACCGATCTGCTGCCGGGTTTCATTTCGCAGCGCACCCGCCGTCCGTTCAAGGCTTTCCTGGTCAAGGGCAAGGACGGCAAGGTCAGCTTCGAGTTTGAAGAGCGCAAAGCCAAGGCTCCGGCCAAAGGCAAGGCTAAAGCGGCAGCGGTGGAAACCGATGACGACGCGGCTGAAGTCAAGGCGGCAGCGAAGAAGCCGGCAGCCAAGAAACCGGCGGCTAAAAAGGCAGCTCCCAAAAAAGTCGTCGCCAAACGCAAGGCAGCCTAAGCGCTGACCAGCACCAGAAGCCGCTCACCGAGCGGCTTTTTTATTTCCCCGATCTGCGTGATCCGCCGACTGGCTCGGCGCTTGCGCCATGCCACTGCATGTCCGGCTTTCGGCTACACTGGTCGCTCGCCTTCGTTAACCGGAAATCGTCATGCCTCTGGACCATCCTGCTGTCGCCCGTGCCCTGGTGCGTGAAATGGGCGCTTCGCGCATCCGCGAAGTGGCCAATGTCGGCATCGGCCGCGACGATGTGCTGCCGTTCTGGTTCGGCGAGCCGGACCAGGTGACGCCGGCTTTCATCCGCGATGCCGCCAAGGCGGCGCTGGACGACGGCGATACCTTCTATACCCATAACTACGGCATCCCGCCCTTGCGCGAGGCGATCGCCAAGTACCTCTCCAGCCTGCACCAGCCGATAGACGCCGGCCGGATCGCGGTCACGTCTTCCGGCGTCTCTGCCTTGATGGTGCTGGCGCAGCTGATCATCAGTCCCGGCGACCGCGTGGTGGCGGTAACGCCGCTGTGGCCCAACGTCAGCGAAATTCCGAAAATCCTCGGCGCCGAAGTGGTGCGGGTGGCCTTGCAGTTCGGCCAGACCTGGGAGCTCGACCTGCAGCAACTGCTGGACGCGCTGACGCCCGGTACGCGCGCCGTACTGCTGAATTCGCCCAACAATCCGACCGGCTGGGTGATGCCGCGCGCGCAGCAGGAAATCGTGCTGGCGCATTGCCGCCGGCATGGCATCTGGATCGTGGCCGACGATGTGTACGAGCGGCTGGTATACAGCGAACAGCCCGAAGCGCATCCCTGCGCGCCTTCTTTCCTGGATATCGCCGACGCCGACGATCGCGTGATTTCCTCCAACAGCTTTTCCAAGTCCTGGCTGATGACCGGCTGGCGGCTAGGCTGGCTGGTGGCGCCGCCGACGCTGATGACGGATCTCGGCAAGCTGATCGAGTACAACACCTCTTGCGCGCCAGGCTTTGTGCAGCGCGCAGGCATCGTCGCCATCGACCGCGGCGATGAAATCATCGGCAACACCGTGGCCCGCTACCGGCAGGCGCGCGACTTCCTCTATGAGCGCCTGAATGCCTTGCCGGGCATTACCGCGCCGCGGCCAAAGGGCGCGATGTATCTGTTCTTCCGCGTCGACGGCGTCAGCGACAGCCTAGCGTTGTGCAAGCAGCTGGTGCGCGATGCCGGCCTCGGGCTGGCGCCGGGCAATGCCTTTGGCGCCGAAGGCGAGGGTTACGTACGCTGGTGTTTCGCCAGTTCGCTGGAACGCCTCGACGACGGCGCGCAACGTTTGCAGCGCTTCCTGTCTGCCTGACCAGCCCCTGCGCATGAAGGTGCGGCGCCCGTGCCTTCCGGCGGCGCACCGCGTTGCGCGCGGGCGTTAATCTTCTTGCAAGCCAGTCCTGGCATTTTCCATTGCCACTCAAGCAAGAAGTACTCGGCGAGCATTTCTTGACCTTTTTTTTTGCCGATTCTGGTGCTATCATCAAAAAACGCGCAAACGTTTGCGCGTTTCAAATGATGGCATGCCGGCCCGAACGGATGTGCCGTTTGACATGACTCATTGGTAAAAAATTTAATAACGACTTCAGGAGACTTTTGATGAATACCCGTATCCGCCTCAAGCTGATTGCCGCCACCATTCTCGTTTGTGCCCTGCCTTCCTTGCCCGCGATGGCGCAGACTGCCGCCAAGCCGAAGGTTGCGCTGGTGATGAAGTCGCTGGCCAATGAGTTTTTCCTCACCATGGAGAACGGCGCCAAGGAACACCAGAAGGCGCATGCCGCGCAATACGACCTGATCGCCAACGGCATCAAGGACGAAACCGATACATCGAACCAGATCAAGATCGTCGAACAGATGATCGTCTCCAAGGTCAACGGCCTGGTGATCGCGCCGGCCGACTCCAAGGCCCTGGTGCCAGTCATCAAGAAGGCGATCGACGCCGGCATCATCGTGGTCAACATCGACAACAAGCTGGATGACGCCGCGCTCAAGGAAAAAGGCATCACCGTGCCGTTCGTCGGTCCGGATAATCGCCTGGGCGCCAAGCTGGTCGGCGACTTCCTGGCCAAGCAGATCAAGTCCGGCGACAAGGTCGCCATCATCGAAGGCGTTTCGACTACGTTCAATGCGCAGCAGCGCACCCTGGGCTTCCAGGACGCCATGAAGACTGCCGGCGCCAACGTGGTTGCAGTGCAATCCGGTCAATGGGAAATGGATCCGGGCAACAAGGTTGCCGCAGCGATCCTGAACGCGCATCCTGACGTCAAGGCGCTGCTGGCTGGCAATGACAACATGGCTCTTGGCGCTGTCGCCGCTGTCAAGGCCGCCGGCAAGACCGGTAAAGTGCTGGTGGTCGGCTACGACAACATCAACGCCATCAAGCCGATGCTGAAAGACGGCCGCGTGCTGGCCACAGCCGACCAGTTTGCTTCGCAGCAGGCAGTGTTCGGGATCGAAACGGTCTTGAAGGCGATCATCGACAAGAAAGCCCAGAGCACCTTGGGCGGCACGGTTGAAACCAAAGTCTCGCTGGTGACCAAAGACAGCAAGTAATCGCGCCGTAACCAAGTAACCTCATTGCGGTACACGGTTGAATAGCCGCCGCGCCTTTGGCGCGGCGGCATGTCCTGTCCGCAACCAGCTTTGCCATTGGTGGAGGACTACATGTCCAACGAATTCATCGCGGCGCACCCGTCTGGCGTGCCCGCTACTTCTGCAAGACCCGCAGTGCCAGTTTTATTGCACCTGACCGGCATCGGCAAGACCTATGTCGAACCGGTATTGAGCGACGTCTCGATCAGCATCAGCCCCGGCCAGATCCTGGCCCTGACTGGCGAGAACGGCGCCGGCAAAAGCACGCTCTCGAAAATCGTCTGCGGCCTGGTGCAAGCCACTACCGGCAGCATGCAGCTGGACGGCAAGAGCTATCAGCCGGCTTCGCGCAAGGAAGCCGAGCAGCTCGGCATCCGCATGGTGATGCAGGAATTGAACCTGATTCCCACCCTCAGCATCGCCGAGAACCTGTTCCTGAACCAGTTGCCGCACCGCTTCGGCTGGATCGACAAGGCCAGGCTGGCGGAGGCTACCCGCCAGCAGATGGCGGCGGTCGGCCTGACCGATCTCGATCCCTGGACCCCGGTCGGCGAGCTGGGCGTAGGCCATCAGCAAATGGTCGAGATTGCGCGCAACCTGATCGGCAGCTGCCGCTTGCTGGTGCTGGACGAACCGACCGCCATGCTGACCAGCCGTGAAGTCGAGCTGCTGTTCAAGCAGATCGCGCGGCTGCAATCGGAAGGCGTGGCGATCATCTATATTTCGCACCGGCTGGAAGAATTGAAACGGGTCGCCGACCGCATCGCCGTGCTGCGCGACGGTCAGCTGGTATGCGACGATCCGATCGCCGGCTACAGCACCGACGCGCTGGTGCAGCTGATGGTCGGCCGCGCCGCCGAAGCCGAGCTTGATCTCGGCCATCGCAGCATAGGCGCGCCTTTGCTGCGCGTGCGCGATCTGGGCCGCGGCAGCGTGGTGGCGCCGACTTCCTTCGACCTGCGCGCCGGTGAAATCCTGGGCGTCGCCGGCTTGATCGGCTCCGGCCGCACCGAATTGCTGCGCCTGATTTTCGGCGCCGACCGCGCCGATCATGGCCAGGTATTCATCGGCGATCAAGCCGAAGCTGCCAGGATTTTGTCGCCGAAAGACGCGGTCGCGGCCGGCATCGCGATGATCACCGAAGACCGCAAGAGCCAGGGTCTGCTGCTGCCGCAATCGATAGGCTTGAACACCACATTGTCGAAACTGGCGTCCGTGAGCCGCTTCGGGGTGCTCGACAAGCCGGCCGAAAGCGCGGTTGCCGACGACTATATCAAGCGCCTGCGGATCCGTTCGCGTGACGGCAACCAGGCGGCCGGCGAGCTGTCCGGCGGCAATCAGCAGAAGGTGGTGATTGCACGCTGGCTGTATCGCGATTGCCCGATCATGCTGTTCGACGAGCCTACCCGCGGCATTGATATCGGCGCCAAGTTCGACATCTACAAACTGCTGGCAGAATTGTCGCGGCAGGGCAAAGGCTTGCTGATCGTTTCCAGCGACCTGCGCGAACTGATGCTGATCTGCGACCGCATCGCCGTGATGAGCGCCGGCAAGCTGGTCGATACCTTCGAGCGCGGCGCCTGGAGCCAGGAAACGATCCTGGCATCGGCCTTCAGCGGCTACATGAACAATGGCGATGACAACGGCGCTGCCGCGGCAGACCACTCCACCGCGCAAGCTGCCTGAAGCACGCCGCTGCGCTGCAATCAACATACTGAAAATCATGACAACATCTTCCCGCCCGTCTTCTGACTTGTCCTCTCGCTTGTCTTCATTTAACGGCAGCATTTCCGGCCTGAAGAATTATCTGGGGCTGATCGGCGCCCTGCTGGCCATGTGCGCGCTGTTCTCGGTGTTAAGCGAGAACTTCCTGACCGCCGCCACTTTCACCACGCTGTCCAACGACATCCCGACGCTGGTCGTGATGGCGGTCGGCATGACCTTCGTGCTGATCATCGGCGGCATCGACCTCTCGGTCGGCTCGGTGATGGCGCTGGCGGCCTCGGTGCTGTCGATGGCGATGGTGCGCTGGGGCTGGCCTTTGTTCACCGCCGGGATACTGGCGATGCTGGTGGCCAGCCTGTGCGGCATGGTGACCGGGCTGATTTCGGTCGGCTGGCGGATTCCCTCGTTCATCGTCTCGCTGGGCGTGCTGGAAATGGCGCGCGGCCTGGCTTACCAGGTCACCAACTCGCGCACTGAATACATCGGCAGCGCAGTCGATGGCATCAGCTCGCCTATCCTGTTCGGCATGTCGCCGGCCTTCATCTCGGCCATCGTGATCGTCATCGTCGGCCATCTGGTGCTGACCAAGACCGTGCTGGGACGCCATTGGATCGGCATCGGCACCAACGAAGAAGCGGTGCGCCTGGCCGGCATCAACCCGCGTCCGCCCAAGGTGCTGGTATTCGCCTTGATGGGCTTGCTGGCCGGCGTCGGCGCGCTGTTCCAGGTGTCGCGCCTGGAGGCCGCAGATCCGAATGGCGGCGTCGGCATGGAACTGCAGGTGATCGCGGCCGTGGTGATCGGCGGCACCAGCCTGATGGGCGGCCGCGGTTCGGTGATCAGCACTTTCATCGGCGTCCTCATCATCTCGGTGCTGGAAGCCGGCTTGGCGCAAGTCGGCGTGAGTGAGCCGATGAAGCGCATCATCACCGGCCTGGTCATCGTCGCTGCCGTGGTGCTGGATACCTATCGCCGCCGTGGCGAGCGTTCTACACACTAACTTTGCAACCAAGTTACGGCACCGTTTCTAGCATCGAGAGTTATTTATGGCAACCATCAAGGATGTAGCGCGCAAGGCAGGAGTGTCGTACACCACGGTGTCGCACGTCCTCAACCAGACGCGGCCGGTCAGTCACGACGCCAGCGCGCGCGTGCTGGCGGCCGCAGAAGCGCTGGCTTACGTGCCGAGCGCGCTGGCGCGTTCGCTGCGCAGCAAGACCACCGGCAGTATCGGCCTGATCATCCCCAACAACACCAATCCGTATTTTTCGGAAGTGGCACGCGGGATCGAAGACAGTTGCTACGCCGCCGGCTACAGCGTCATCCTGTGCAATTCGGACGACGACCCGGCGAAACAGCGCGATTACCTCAACGTGCTGCTGACCAAGCGCTGCGACGGCCTGATCGTGGCAACCCTGGCGCAGACCGATGGCGAGCTGCTGCGCAAGATGAAGGTGCCGACCGTGCTGCTGGACCGGGCGCCCAAGAACATGGGCATTGACCTGGTGGCGGTCGACAATGCCGCCGGCGGCGCCTTGGCGGCAGAGCATCTGCTGAGCCTGGGACGGCGCCGCATCGCCTGCATCGGCGGCCCGGCCGACATCGACATTTCGCGCGAGCGGATTGCCGGCTTGCGCCAGACCCTGCTCGGCGCCGGCGTCGCGCTGCCGGACGATATGCTGGTGTATGCCGACTTCACCAGCGCCGGCGGCTATCTGGCGGCGCGCAGCCTGCTGGCGGCGCAGACACCGGACGCGATTTTCTGCTGTAACGACCTGATGGCGATCGGCGCCCTGCGTGCCGCGGCGGAGCGCGGCATTGCGGTGCCGCAGGCGCTGGCGGTGGTGGGCTTCGACGATATCGACCTGGCGCAATTTGTCCATCCGACCCTGACCAGCGTCGCCCAGAACACGCGCCGGCTCGGCCAGCTCACCGCGCAATGCCTGCTGGACCGGATCGCCACCCCGGACCGGCCGTTGCAGCGGCAGACCATCGCGCCGGAACTGCACGTGCGCGGTTCGACCGTGCCGGCTTGAATTGATCAAGATGCTGCGGTAATTTTTGACAACCTTAATTCGAAGACACACATGATCGTCATCATCGGCAGTATCAATATGGACCTGGTGTTGCGCGTGCCGCGCATGCCGCACCCTGGCGAGACCTTGTCCGGGGGGCAGTTCCGCACCATCCCCGGCGGCAAGGGCGCGAATCAGGCGGTGGCTTGCGCGCGCCTGAGCGCCGACGGCGTCAAGGTGGCGATGATCGCCTGCCTGGGCGACGACGCCTTCGGCGCGGAGCTGCGCGCGGCCTTGCGCAGCGACGGCATTGACGACAGCCATGTCAGCACGGTCAGCGGCACGGCATCCGGCGTGGCATCGATCCTGGTCGATGCCGGCGGCCAGAACAGCATCGTGCTGGCCGCCGGCGCCAATGACGCCCTCAGCCCGGCGCATATCGACGCCGCCCGCGCCTTGATCGAACAGGCGCGCATCGTCGTCTTGCAGCTGGAGACGCCGCTGGCGACCATCCGCCATGCGATCAAGCTGGCCCATCAGCTGGGCAAGACCGTGGTGCTCAATCCTGCGCCGGCGCAGGTCTTGCCGGCCGATCTGCTGGCGCAGGTCGAGTATCTGATCCCGAATGAAATTGAGGCCGCCATGCTGGCAGGCCTGCCGGAAGCCAGCCTCGATAATGACGCAGCCATCGATGCCGCAGTCGCCACACTGCGCGCCAACGGCAGCGCCAACGTGCTGGTGACGCTGGGATCAAAAGGCGTCTATGCGGCGCTGTCGTCCGGCTCCGAGCATTTCGCTGCGCAGCCGGTCAAGGCAGTCGACACTACTGCCGCCGGCGATACCTTCATCGGCGGTTTTGTCGCAGCGCTGGCGGAAGGCCGCAGCGAAGCCGATGCGATCGCCTTCGGCCAGCGCGCGGCCGCCTTGAGCGTGGCCCGCATCGGCGCCCAGACTTCGATTCCTTACCGTCACGAACTGGAGGCTTGAGATGAAAAAGAGCCCGTTGCTCAATATCGCCCTGTCGCAACTGATTGCCTCGCTCGGCCATGGCGACAGCATCGTCATCGGCGATGCCGGCCTGCCGGTGCCGCCCGGCGTGCCGCTGATCGACCTGGCGCTGACACGCGGCGTGCCCGGCTTCATGACGACCTTGCAAACGGTGCTGACGGAAATGCAGGTCGAGCACCATGTGCTGGCCGACGAACTGCCCTTGCACAGCCCGCAGCTGGCGCAGCAGATCGACGCCCTCGGCATCGCCGACAAGCGGACGTTGTCGCATGCCGATTTCAAGCGCATGACGCACAGCGCGAAGGCAGTGATCCGCACCGGCGAGTTCACGCCGTACGCCAACATCATCCTGGTAGCCGGTGTGGTTTTTTGATAATTTTTTATGGCGAAGCTGACAAGATGCCGGCGGCAGGTACAATAAAGGCATGAATATCTCATTGCCCGAACTGGAACAAGCCATCAATTACTGGCGCCTGCAACGGCCTGCGATAGGGGAAGAATGCGCTTTATCGCCGGAGGTCAACGCCCTCGCCAATGTCTACGCCTTGATGATCATCAATCACAGCAGCAGCGTCGCGCTGGCCTCCATGGACAGCGTCGCGCAGCAGCTGATCGCAGCGTGGCGCCAGCATATGCTTGATCTCAGCAGCGCTGCCAGATCAGTGGGCTAAGTGTGAACTAAATGGCGCGCCTGCCGCTTGGGCGCAGCCAGGCTTTCGATTTCTTTCTTTGCCGCTAACTGCTGCACATCCGCCTGCTTGGCCGGCTTGCCCGCGTAGTCCGTGCTGAGCACGGCATTCACTTCTCTTTCCGCCATCCCCTGCAAGCGCAGCCATTGCCCGACCAGTCCTGCCAGCCGGTCCAGCGCGATGCGGTGGGTGGCGTCGGTCTTGCCGTATAGCCAGTCGGAAAACGCCATGAAACTGGCGAACGGCGTCTCGCCCAGCAGCAGCGGCAAGGTATGGGCGAAGCGGCCCGAGTTGGCGACCAGATCCCAGTAGCGAGAAAAACGCTGCAGGCGCTGCATGGTCGGGAAGTCGATCTTGTTGGTGGCAAGGATGGTGTAGGGCGGGTGCGGATCGAAGACCAGGCCGAACGGTTCGGTATGGCGAATGATCGGCGTGCCGCGCAGGCGCTTGAGGATCCCGAACTGGATTTCATGCGGCTGCAGCGCCACCAGGCGGTCGAAGCCGCGGGCGAAGCTTTCCACGTCTTCCCCGGGCAAGCCGGCGATCAGGTCGACGTGCAGATGGGCTTGCGATTCCTGTATCAGCCAGCGGATGTTTTCCGCAGCCTTCTCATTGTTTTGCTTGCGGCTGACCAGCGCCTGCACTTCCGGATTGAAACTCTGGATGCCGATTTCGAATTGCAGCGCGCCCGGCGGGAATTTCGCGATCGATTCCTTCAAGGCGTCCGGCAGATGATCCGGCACCAGCTCGAAATGGGCAAACACCGGATCGTCCGGGTTGGCGGCCAGCTTGTCGAGGAAGAACTGCAGGATCTTGAGACTGGTCTTGACGTTCAGGTTGAAGGTGCGGTCGACGAACTTGAACAGCCGCGCGCCGCGCGCGTGCAGCGCTTCCATCTCCGTCAGGAAATCTTCCAGCGCAAACGGCCATGCCGTCTTGTCCAGCGCCGACAGGCAGAATTCGCACTTGAATGGACAGCCGCGCGAGGCTTCCACGTACAGCGTGCGATGAGCGATGTCATGGTCGCTGTACAGGCTGTAGGGCAGGGTGATGTCGGCCATCGGCGGCTGCACGCCGACATGGACTTTCATCAGCGGCTTGGGACCGTGCAGGATCTGCCGGCACAGCTGCGGCAAGGTGACGTCGCCCCAGCCGGTCACCAGGTAATCGGCCAGCTGCACGATCTGCTGTTCGGCCGATTCGTAGGACACTTCCGGACCGCCCAGCACGATCACCATCTCCGGCGCGACCCGCTTCAGCATCGCCACCACCTTGGTGGTCTCCTCGATATTCCAGATATACACGCCGAAGCCGACGATGGTCGTACCTTCGCTAGCCTTGTGCGCCAGCAGCTTCTCGACGATGTCGGTGGTCTTGGCGCCGATCACGAACTCATGCAGCTGCGTGGCATCGCGCAGGTCGCCCATGTTCGCCTGCAGGTAGCGCAGGCCGAGAGAGGCGTGGGAATAGCGGGCGTTGAGCGTGGACAGCAGGATGGTCATGTGTGGCTAGCGGAAAGATGGACGGCGGAAAGCAGCGGAATGCGCCATTTTACGCCTGTGCGCCTGCCCACCCCGGAAGCTTTTAGGAGGATTGCCAAATTGACACACTCACCTGTGATTGTGAGTATTGCGACAAATAACTGCAGGGCGCATCGATTTTACATGCAATTTCCACGCATTATGCAACTAATATTCAGTTGCGTTTTCAAAGATCAGGCAGGATAATCCAATGACCAAAGCAGAAAAACTACGTAGCCGGGCCGAATCGATTCCTGCCGATTTTACGTGGCAAGAGCTGGTCACTTTGCTCAACGCCTATGGATTTAGCGAGTTCTCCGATAAAGGCGGGTCATACCGCAGTTTTAAAACTGCAGCCGGCCTGAAGATTTTTGTGCACAAGCCGCACCCCGGAAATATCGTGAAGAAATATCTGCTGCGAAAGGTCATCGGCCACCTGAGAGAGTGCGGCTTGATGAGCGCCAACGAGGAATGACATGAGCGATAAAATACTGAGTCATAAAAATTATTCGGGATCGATCGAGGTCAGCCTGGAAGATGGCTGCCTGCACGGCGAGATCCTGTTCATCAGCGATCTGGTCAGCTATGAATCCGAGACCGTCGGCGGCCTGCAGGCCGCATTTGAGGAGGCTGTGGATAATTATCTGGACAAGTGCCGGCGCGAAGGACTGGAACCGGACAAGCCTTGCAGCGGCACCTTCAATGTGCGCCTTACGCCGGAGCTGCATCGGCATGCCAGCGTGGCGGCAGCGAGGAAAGGGCAATCCTTGAACGATTTCGTCAAAGACTGCGTCAGCAAAGGCGTTTCGGATGGGAGAAAAGGCCCCGGCCCAGACCGGCAGCGCAGCCACCTGCGCCCGGTAGTCGTCAAGCCGCATCGCGGCGGATAAGACCAGGCGCTCGCGCCTCTTCCTCAGCGCTTGCCCAAGGCGCGGCTCACCAGCAGCACCGGAATCAAGCCCACCGCAACAATTGTCAAAGCCGGCAACGCTGCCTCTCCCAGCCGCTCATCGCGCGCCAGGTTGTGGGCGATCACCGCCAGCGTATCGGTATTGAACGGCCGCAGTAACAGCGTCGCCGGCAATTCCTTCACCACATCGACAAACACCATCAGGAAGGCGGTCGCCATCGAACGCCACAGCAAAGGCGCGTGCAAGATGCGGGCAATGCGCCAGCCGCTGCCGCCGAGTGTGCGTGCGGCTTCATCCAGCGTCGGCGGGATACGGGCATAGCCGGCCTCTATCGATTGCACGGCGACGGCGCCAAAGCGCACCAGGTAGGCATACAGGACGCCGAATGAAGTCGCGGTCAACAAGATTCCAAGCTTGCTTTGCGGAGCGAGAATTTGCAGCCACGCAAGCGGCAGCAGGATGCCGATGGCGATCACGGAACCGGGTACGGCGTAGCCCATGCCCGCCATGCGCGCCACCAGGCGCAACAGCCACAGCCGGAACGGCGGCAGGTTGCGGGTCCGCTGCACGTAGCTGAGCGCGAGCGCCAGCGCTACCGCCAGCAGTGCAGCGATGCAGCCGAAGCGGAAACTGTTCCAGGCCCAGCCGGCGTAGCGCAACAAATCGAAGCTCGTCGCCAGATAAGGATCACTTTCCTGATGCTGGAATTCGCGCCACATCAGGCGCAGCAGGATTAATACAGGCAAGACAAAACCAAGCAATATCGGCAGGCTGCAAACCAGCCATGCCAGCAGACGCTGGCCGCCGCGCAAGGGCGCAAGGCGGGATTCTGATGCATCGCTGCGCTGCCCGCGCACGCTGGCAAAGCGCAGCCGCTGCTGGCCCTTGCGTTCCACCCACAGCAGCAGCGCCACGATCGCCAGCAGCACCGATGCCAGCTGCGCCGCGGCGATGCGGTCATCCATCACCAGCCAGGCTTTGTAGATGCCGGTGGTGAAAGTAGTCAGGCCGAAGTAGGCGCCGACGCCATAGTCGGCCAGGGTTTCCATCAAGGCCAGCGCGGCGCCTGCCATCAGCGCCGGCCGCGCCAGCGGCAGCGCCACGCGGCGGATGCACGCGGCCAGCGGCGTGCCCAGCAAACGCGCGGCTTCCATCAGATGGACGCCGCGCTGGTTCAAGGCATTGCGCGCCAGCAGGTAGGTGTACGGATAGAGCGTAAAAATGAACAGGAAAATCGCACCCGGCAGGCTGCGGATCTCCGACAGGCGCAAGCCGGGGATAAGCTCCCGCAAACCACTCTGCAGCAGACCGCTGTATTGCAGGAAATCGGTGTAGGCATAGGCGGACACATAAGCCGGCATCGCCATCGGCAGCAATAGCGCCCACTGGAAAAAGCGGCGGCCGCGAAATTCGAACAGGCTGACCGTGACCGCGGTGGCGGCGCCGACGATGACGACGCCGATGGTGACCGCGACCGCCAGCCAGGCGGAGGTGGCCAGGTAGCTCGGCAGCACCGTCTGCATTTGCTGCGACAGGGTATCGACCGCACGGGCATCCAGTTGCAGCCAGGCGCCGGCAATGCCGAGGATGGGAAGGGCGATCAGCAGCGCGATGAAGGCGATGAGCGGCATGTCTGTTTCATGAGAATGAGGGGAGCAAAATGGAGTGGGTTAAACTAGCGGATTCATGACCACCCTTCGACTTGAGCCGCCGCCACAGGTTCATCTCGAGCAAGCGAATTGTAACCAGCTTCCGATGTTTCTTACCCTTGATCAAATCTGTGTCAGCTATCCGGGCGCGCCGGCGCCTGCGGTGAACGGCGTCTCGCTGCAGCTCGCGGCCGGCCAGCTCGGTGTGCTGATAGGGCCGTCGGGCAGCGGCAAAACTTCCTTGCTGCGCGCCGTCGCCGGTCTTGAGCAGGCTCAGGGCGGGCGGATCACGCTGGACCACGCATTGCTGGACGGCCCCGGCGTCAGGGTAGCCGCCGAGCAGCGCCGCATCGGCATGGTGTTCCAGGACTTTGCGCTGTTTCCGCATTTGAGCATCGGCGCCAACATCGGCTTTGGCCTGCACCAGGCCACGCGTCGGCAGCGTCAGCAACGGGTGGAGGAAATGCTGACGCTGGTAGGCCTGGAAGGCTCGCAGGAAAAATATCCGCATCAGTTGTCTGGCGGCCAGCAGCAGCGAGTGGCGCTGGCGCGGGCCCTGGCGCCGCAGCCGCGCCTGTTGCTGCTGGACGAGCCCTTCTCCAGCCTCGACGTCGAATTGCGCGAACGGCTGGCGCATGATGTGCGCGCGATCCTGAAGCAGGCGCACATCACGGCGCTGATGGTGACCCACGATCAGCTGGAAGCATTTGCCATCGGCGATGTGGTGGGCGTGATGCAGGCCGGCCGTCTGCAGCAATGGGCCGCGCCTTACGATCTGTATCATCGCCCGGCAACCCGCTTTGTCGCCGACTTTATCGGCCATGGCGTCATGCTGCCGGGCCAACTGCTTGAGCGCGACGGGTTGCCGGTAGTGGCGACCGCGCTCGGCGAGCTGCGCGAGGTCGGCGCCGCGGCCCTGCAGCAAATCCGGCTGCACGGGCGCGGGCAGCAAGGTTTCGATGTATTGTTGCGCTCTGATGATATCGTGCATGATGACGCTTCTCCGTTCAAGGCGCGGATTGTGCGCAAGTCGTTCCGCGGTGCGGAGTTCCTGTACACGCTGCAACTGGCGGGCGGCCAGGAGGTGCTGGCGCTGGTGCCGTCCCATCACGATCATGCCGTTGACGAGTGGATCGGCATCCGCCTGGATGTCAGCCACGTGGTGACGTTTTCTTTATAAACCGTTTATTTTTCAGGTAAGGCATCATGGCGAAGTACATCGTGGTTGGCTTGGAGTTCGGAGTGGTGCTGCTGGTCGGACTGGCGATCTACATGATCAGGAAGAAGTAATTTTTTGATCGTCCCGAATAGGAAAAAGGCTGGCGCATCGTGCGTCAGCCTTTTTTATGTCCGGCTATACAGGATTATTTGTAGCCGGCGCGGTCCAGCAACTGCTGCACTTTTTGCTGGTTGCGGCCGACCGCCGAGACGTCTATCACTTCAGCCTTGAACGGCCCGAGTGCATCCAAGGCAGGATTGCCGGTCTTGACGCCTTTGACTGCCGGCGTTTCGTTATTGCCTTCGGCGAAATAGCGTTGCGCATCGTCGCCAGACAAGTACTCCAGGAACTGGATCGCGGCGGCGCGATGCGGCGCATGCCTGGCGACACCGGCGCCGGCGATGTTGACATGGGTGCCGGTGGTTTTCTGGTTAGGCCAGATCACCGCGACATTTTTCATCACTTCGATATCTTCCGGCTTGGTCGATTTCATCAGGCGGGCGACGTAGTAGGAATTCGAAATCGCCACGCCGCATTCGCCCGAAGCCACGGCCTTGATCTGGTCGGTATCGCCGCCCACCGGCGAGCGCGCCTGGTTGGCGACATAACCCTTGAGCAGCGCTTCAGTCTTGGCTTCGCCATGGTGTTCCAGCAGCGAGCCGAACAGCGACACGTTGTATGGATGCGAGCCGGAGCGGGTGCACAGCTTGCCCTTGTTTTTCGGATCCGCCAGCGCTTCGTAGGTCTCGACGTCTTGCGGCTGGATATTCTGCTTGTTGTAGACGATCACGCGGGCGCGTGTCGAAAAGCCGAACCAGTCGGAACCCTTGCCGTCATCCTTGCCGCGCAGGTTGGCGGGAATGCGCTGTTCCAGAATCGCCGATTTCACAGGCTGGAACAGGCCGTCGCTTTCCGCCCGCCACAGACGCGCCGCGTCGACCAGCAAGATCACATCGGCGGGACTGGCCGCGCCTTCGCTTTTCAGGCGGGCGATGGTGCCGGCATCGTCGCCGTCGACACGGTTGATCTTGATGCCGGTGGCTTTGGTGAAGTTGCCGTACAGCGCTTCGTCAGTCTGATAGTGGCGCGCCGAATACAGGTTCAGCACCTGTTCCTGGGCGAAGGCGGCAACGCTGCTGCTGGCCAGGACGGCGCTGGCGATGATGGAACGCAAAAGCATGAAAACTCCTCTTTTGATGATGGAAGTAATAATTTCGTTGCCTGTAACAAATGGTTACATTTGAGCAGAAAACACTATATCACAAATGAGAATCGTTACTATTTATGATCGTTTCATGACATATGGGCGCTCGCCGTTGCCGCGCGCCGCGATGGGGTAATATGTTTACTCTTTCATACGTAATGATCGGCTTCCGATGAGCAATAAAACCACCTCCAAGTCACAAATACGCACCAGCAGCAAAGCCGATTCGACCACGCCGCGCGTGGCGCTGGTGTTGCAGGGAGGCGGTGCGCTGGGGGCATATCAGGCCGGTGTCTATCATGCGATGCACGAGAATGGCCTGACGCCGGACTGGGTGGTGGGCACCTCGATCGGCGCCATCAATGCCGCGATCATTGCCGGCAACGAGCGCGATATGCGGCTGTCGCGCCTGAAGGAATTCTGGGAGCAGGTAGGCCATGGCGACCTGACCGATCTGAGCAAGGTGCCGGACGCCATGCGCCAGTTCAACACCTGGTGGACCACCACCGATGTCACCACCCGCGGCGTGCCGGGCTTTTTCTCGCCGCGCTCGCTCAATCCATTCTTGGTCGGCATGCCGGTGCAGCCGGAACAAGCCAGTTTCTACGATACCACGCCCCTCGCCGAGACGCTGGCGCGGCTGGTGGATTTCGACTACCTGAACAGCCCTGGCGGCATGCGCCTGACCGTCAGCGCGATGCGGGTGGCTTGCGGCAGCCTGGTCAATTTCGATTCGCAGGAACGGGCCATCGGCGTCGAGCACATCATGGCCAGCGGCGCCTTGCCGCCCGGCTTCGCACCGGTGCGCATCGACGGCGACCTGTACTGGGACGGCGGCCTGTATTCGAATACGCCGCTGGAAGTGGTGCTGGACGATGAGTCCAAGACCGATGTCGATGGCAATACCCTGTGCGTGATGGTGGATTTGTGGAGTGCCGATGGTCCTGAGCCAACCACCCTGGACCAGATCACTAATCGCCAGAAAGACGTGACCTTCGCCTCGCGCTCGGAACGCCATATCGAAAATTACCTGCGCATGTATCAATTGCGGCGCGCCGCCCAGGCGCTGTACGACAAGCTGCCGCCGGCCATGCGCAAGAAATCCGACCTCAAGGAATTTGAAGGCTTGTCGGACAACAGCACTATCCATATCGTGCGCTTGCGCTACAGCGGCCACGACTGGAACATGCCGTCCAAGGACATCAATTTTTCACGCGGCTCGATCGAGTGGCGCTGGGAACAAGGCTACGCCGACGCCATGCAGGCCGCCGAGCGGGTCAAAGCCAACGGCGACACCTTCGGCAGTTCCGACGCCGGCCTGGTGGTGCACGAGCTGGTCATGCCGCCGTTGAGCTGACGCTGTGAGCCTGCCGATGCTGCGCCGCCTGTTGTCTTTGGTATTGATGCTGCTGGCATGCCTGGCGCAGCCGGCGCACGCGCAGCTTGCCGGTCCGGGCCTGGATAGCCGGCAATGCCAGCTGGTCAAACAGCACGTCCTGCAGCCCGGCGCGCCGGTTGATTGCACGCAACTGCAGGTAGTGCGTTTTGCCTACGTCGACTTTGACAAGGTGCGTCACGAGGATGGCGAAATCATGGTCATGGCGGCCGTGGCGCCGCAGGTAAAGGCGGTGTTCGATGAACTGCTTAAGCGCGGTTTCCCGCTTGCGCAGGCGCGCCTGATGGAGCATTATCAAGGCAACGACGATGCATCGATGGCGGACAACAATACCTCCGCCTTCAACGACAGGCCGATCACCGGCGGCAAGGCGATTTCCTTGCATGCCTACGGTCTGGCGATCGATATCAATCCTTTGCAAAATCCGTACGTGCGGCGCGACGCGCAAGGCCGGCAGATTTTCAGCCCGCCGGCCGGCCAGGGTTTCGGTCAGCGCGTGGCCAGCCGTGCCGGCAGCAGCGAGCAAGTGGTGGAGCTATTCGCCCAGCATGGCTTTCTGATCTGGGGTGGGGACTGGAAAAAGCCGATCGACTACCAGCATTTCCAGGTCAGCCGCAGCATGGCTGAGCGATTGGCCAAACTGCCGCTGCCGCAGGCGCGCCAGTTGTTTGAAAGCTCGGTCGTGGCATACCGCGCCTGCCGCAGCGGCCACGGCAACAAGCCGGGCGACAGGAAAATCTGCGCCGCCGCCGCTGGATGAACGCCGTACTGTCAGGTTTGGCAGGGGGCAGCAGCATACTTTATTTATATAATATGCAATGTTGCCATATTCATAGCAATCGATGATTTGTTCACCTAGGAGAAGGCCATGTTTTCGTTTCACGAACAGTTTGCCGCAGCAACCAAAGCCCATTTCGAAGCCCAGTTGGCATTGCTCAATACCCTGACTACAAAAACCTTCGAAGGCGTGGAAAAAGTTATCGAACTCAATCTGAGCGCCGCCAAGGCGTCGCTGGAAGAATCAAGCGGCGCTGCCAAGCAGCTGATGAGCGCCAAGGATCCACAGGAATTCCTGACGATCTCGGCTGCCCAGGCCAAGCCTGGCGCCGAAAAGGCAGCGGCTTACGGCCGTCACCTGGCTGGCATCGCTTCCGGCACCCAGGCTGAATTGACCCGTGCGGCCGAGGCGCAAGTGGCGGAAACCAGCCGCAAGATCAACGCCTTGATCGAAGAAGTCAGCAAGAATGCGCCGGCCGGTTCGGAAAACGCCATCGCCATTCTGAAATCGGTGATCAGCAACGCCAACGCCGGTTACGAACAGCTGACCAAGAACGCCAAGCAGGCGGTGGAAACGCTGGAAGCCAACCTGAATACGGCCACCACGCAATTGACCAAGGCAGCGGCGCCGCGCACGAAGAAATAAGCCGCAACGCTGGTTCAGCACACAAGAAGGCCGCGGATGCGGCCTTCTTTCATAGTGGGAGGCCGCGGTCCCACTCGGGCACCTCGCCGAACTGCTGCGCCAGGAAATCGACGAAGGTGCGCACCTTGGCGGACAGGTGCTGGCGGCTCGGATAGACCGCGTGGATCGCCAGCTCATCGCCTTGATAATCGGTCAGCAGCGGCAGCAGGCGACCGTCGCGGATGGCATCGCCGATGATGAAGGTCGGCTGGCGGATGATGCCCATGCCGGACAGGGCTGCGGCCAGCAGCAGATCGCCGTTGTTGCAATGCAGGCCGCCATGGATGCGGACCGTATGGCTTTTGCCGTCGCGCCGGAAACGCCATTCGTTATCCGGCTGGGTATAGGCGTAAGTCAGGCATTTGTGCCGCGCCAGATCGTCCGGGTGCTGCGGCATGCCATGCCGGGCCAGATAGGCCGGCGCAGCGCAGGTCAGCACGCGCGCCGCCACCAGCCGGCGCATGACCAGGCTGGAATTCTGCAGCTTGCCGATACGGATCGCCAGATCGAAACCTTCCTCCACCAGATCCACCACCCGGTCCGACAAGGTCACATCCAGTTCGACATTGGGATAGCGCTCGGCATACAGCGGCAGCACCCGGCCCAAGTGGTGCACAGAAAACGACAAGGGGGCGTTGATGCGCAATATGCCGCTGGGATTGGCAGCGTGCATGCCGGCCGCGAGCGTGGCCTGCTCCAGGTCAGCGAGTACTTGCTTGCAGCGTTCGAGATAGGCGCTGCCGGTGTCGGTCAGGCTGATGCGGCGGGTGCTGCGGTTCAGCAGACGCGCGCCGAGGTATTCCTCCAGATCGGCGACATGCCGCGTCACCGACGGATTCGACAGGTTCAGAACCCTGGCGGCGCCGGACAAGCTACCGATTTCCGTGACTTTGACAAACACTTTCATGGCTTCGAACAGATTCATCGCTGGATCCTATTATTCCGGAATTCGGAAATGATATTTTAATAAAAGCGCATTTTTCTTTTCATTGCAAGAATATATAGTGAAACTCGATCCGGCAGCTATCTTCAGCCGCCTTGGTTGTTAACCATTTTTCGAAAGCAAGCGATGAACATCAGCAATCCCGGCATCTATGCCGCCACCCTGCTCAGACTGACCCTCGGCATCGCCTTGCTGGCGCATGCCTACCTCAAGGTTTTCGTCTTCACGCTGCCCGGCGCCGCGGGCTTTTTCGCCAGCCAGGGCTTCCCGGCCTGGTCGGTGTACCCTGTAGTCGCAGTGGAAGTGCTGACCGGCCTGGCGATGGTGCTCGGTTTGCAGGCGCGCATCGCCGCCATCATTTCCCTGCCGGTGCTGCTGGGCGCCTTGTCGGTGCACGCGCCTAACGGCTGGGTGTTTACCAGCCCGAACGGCGGCTGGGAATATCCGGCATTCATGGTGGTGACTGCGCTGTCCGTCGCATTGCTGGGCAACGGCGCATTTGCTATCGGTAACGCCACAGCCGGCAAATAACTTGATTGGATGAGATCACCATGAGCAGCAACGCCACCCGCATGCCGGCGATTTTCTTCGGTCACGGCAGCCCGATGAATGCATTGGAAGACAACCGTTACACTGCCGCCTGGGCCAGCCTGGGCGCGCGCGTGGCGCAACTGCAGCCGAAGGCGATCCTGTCGGTGTCGGCGCACTGGTACACGCGCGGCATCGGCGTCACTGCCATGGCCGCGCCAAAAACCATCCACGATTTCGGCGGCTTCCCGCAGGCCCTGTTTGATGTGCGCTATCCGGCGCCGGGCGATCCGCAACTGGCGGCGCAAGTGCGCGATCTGCTGGCACCGCTGACGGTCACGCTGGATCAGTCCTGGGGTTTGGATCACGGCACCTGGTCGGTGCTGGTCAAGGCCTTTCCCAAGGCCGACATACCGGTGATACAGCTGAGCATCGACGCCACCCAGCCGGCGCAGTTCCATTTCGACCTGGGCCGCAAACTGGCAGTACTGCGCGAACAAGGCGTGCTGATCATCGGCAGCGGCGACGTGGTGCACAACCTGCGCCTGATGAACCGGCACCAGGACGCGCCGGCGCATGCCTGGGCCGAGCGCTTCAACGATCATATCCGCGCCAGCCTGCTGAGCGGCGACATGCAAGCCCTGATCGATTACGCCGATCAGGGCCAGGACGCGCAATTGTCCGTGCCTACGCCTGAGCACTATCTGCCGCTGCTGTATATCGCCGGCGCCAGGCAGGATAACGAAGCCATCTCGATTGTGGTCGACGGCATAGACATTGGCGCCATCAGCATGCTGACCGCGGTGGTCGGCGCCGTCTGACGGGGCAACTCTGCCGACAGGATTACTCCTTGCCCTTCACCGGCTTGGGGTAATCCTTCAGTACGTCGATAGGCTGGGCGTAGGCCGAGTCCCAGGTTTGCCGATGCAGGTCGGCGATCCGCTGCGCCATTTTTTCATTGCGCAGCACGACTTCCAGGTTGCGCGATAAATCCAGGTAGCCGCCGCTCCAGTTGCTGGTGCCTATCCATGCCACCTGGCCGTCGATTTCCATGGTCTTGCTATGGATCACGCGGGCGAACGGGATGAAGCCGCTGCTGGCTTGCGGCAGCGTGACGATGCGGATCTCCATGCCGGGCAGCAGCGCCAGGCTTTGCAGGTAGGCGATCGCCGGCTTTTCGGTATTCCAGTTCGACACCATCAGCTTGACCTTGACGCCGCGCGCCAGCGCTGCTCGGATCGCGTTGTCGATCACGGCATAGTAAGGGCGGCTGCGATTCGGACCGTAGCTCAGCGGCGCGTAGTCCAGCAGCTGTATCCGCACTTCCGACCTGGCCGCCGCCAGCAGCTTGGGCAATTCGGTTTCAGAGTCGCCCACGCCCGGCGGATTGAACGCGTTCGGGCTGGCAACCAGGAATGTCGCCTGCTGGTCGTTGGCGGCAACCACGGCCCGATTCAGCTTCGGCACTTCCTTGCCCTGCGCGATCAATGCCTGTGCCTGCCAGTCATGCTCGAAAATCTTTTGCAGCTGGGCGACCACCACCGGGTCGGTAATCCGCAACCCGGTCTCGTGGATGTGGGCAAAGGAACGCCAGTCGAAGTTCTGGCTGCCGACATAGGCGGCGCTGCCGTCGATCACCATGTACTTGGCGTGGATGATGCCGTTGCCGGTCAGCTTGGAATAATCGAGATAACGGAATTCCAGGTTCGGGATTTTCTTCAGCCGTTCTATGGTTGGCATGTCGGAGGCGAACTTGCCTTTTTCTTCCATCAGGAAGCGGATCTTGACGCCGCGCTCGCCGGCGGCGGCGAGCCGCGCGATCACTTGTTCGAAGGCAGCGCCGGCCTCGCTGGCGACATAGAACTGGCCAAGCACGATCTCGTGTTTGGCGCCATCGAACATCTCGCTCCAGACCTGCAGCGGTTCCCGCAAGTCAGGCGTCGCCAGCGTGGTTTCCACCGGCGCGGTATGCACCAGCTCGTAGCCAGGGATGCTGAATTCCGCCTGGGCCATGCCGATGTGGCCGAACAGGATGGCGAGCGGGACGATCAGTTTGCGCATGTGCAGCTTTCGGATGAGGATTACGAAGATTAATGCAAACGCAGGATGCGGCCGTCCGCCTGTGCACTGCCGGCAGGATGCCCATCGCGTTCGCTGGCGATCAGGTACTGGCTGAGCGCATCGAGATCGTTGATGCCGGTATCGATCCGGTCGGTGCCCTGGGTCAGCAGGCTGAAGCCGTCGCCGCCCTGGGCGATAAAGCTGTTGACGCTGATCCGGTATTGCTTTTGCGGATCCAGCGCCACGCCATCCAGCTTCACGCTGTTCGGCAGCACGCGCTGTCCCGGCGGCTGCCTGGCGTCCCAGCGATAGCTGAAGCCGCGCGATACCTGCAGCATGATGCGGCCGCCGGGGCGGTCTTCCTCCAGCCAGCTTTGCTGCTCCAGCAGCGCAAGGATCTGGCTGCCGCTCAGGTTCAGCAGTACCAGCGTATTGCCATATGGGGTAGTGGCGGCGACCTGGGCGTAGTTGCTGCCGTCGGCGCCGCTTTCCAGGTTTTCGCGGACGCTCTTATGGTTGATCAAGGCAATCCGGGCGCCCAGTTTGCGCGTCGCCGCCAGCTGCGAATCGGCGACGACATCGCCCAGCGGCGATTCGCCGGCGTCGTTGATCTGCTTGTCGATACGCGGCACGGCAATGCGGGCGATCGGCTGCGCCAGTACGGCATTGCTGCGTTCTTTTAGTTTTTGCAAGAAGCCGGCCAGCGCCGGATCGGCAGTGAAGCGCTGCGGATCCATCAGGACGTTGCGCGCGTTGATGGAGGTGATCTTGCCAGCCAGGTCGGCAACTCCGGGATCGACGGTCAGCGTGATGCGGGTCAGCATGTGGCCAAAGGAATCGCCCTGGGTCACGGTGCGGCCGTCCACCTGGCAGGTATAGCCATTATGCGTGTGCGCGCTGATCACCAGCCTGATGGCAGGGTCAAGCCGCTTGACGATGTCGACGATCGGGCCGCGCAGTTGCTGGCAGTTGGTCTTGTCGAACGGTTCCGGGGTTTCTCCGCCTTGATGGATCAGCACAACGATGGCGCTGACGCCCTGCGCCTTGAGCTCCGGCACCCAGCGGTTGATGGCGTCTGCCTCATCGGTGAAGTGAACGCTGGCGATGCCGTCGGCCGACACCATTTTTTCCGTCTCCCGCACCACGCCGCCGATGAAGGCGATCTTGACGCCATGCGCCTGCTCGATGCGGTAGGGCGGCAGCAGCGGCTGGCCGCTGGCATTGCCGATGACGTTGGCGGCCAGGTAGGAGAATCCGGCGCCGCTGAAGGTGGGGGCAAAATGACAAGCCTTGTCGGGCCGGTTGGAATTGCAGCCGCCTTGCTGATCGCGCAGCAATTCCGCCGTGCCCTGGTCGAATTCATGATTGCCGACCGCGCTGACACGCAGCTGCAGCTGATTGAGCGCGGCGATGGTCGGTTCGTCCGCCCAGATCGAAGAGAGCGCCGGACTGGCGCCGATCAGGTCGCCGGCGCCGACCAGCAGCAGCTGCGGATCTTCCATGCGCCAGGCGTTGAGCGCGCCGCCGATGGTGTCTATGCCGCCGGCCTTGAGTGTGCGCGGACTGGCATCGGCGACGCCGGCAAAGCTTTTGGTTTCTGCTTCCAGATGACCGTGCAAGTCATTGATGGCGACCAGGTTGACCGTGACCGCTGCAAGCGGCTGCTGCATGCCGCTGCACGCTGTCAGGAAAAAGCCCGCGGCGCACAGCGCCCCTTTGGTCCGGCTGAAAGATAGTGCACGCATGTATTTCAACCAGTCCTTTACGATCAATATTTATCAGGCAATATGCAGTTTCCCCGCATCTGCCGCCGTTGCCGCTGTCGTTGATCTGGCGCCTTTGCCCGCATCGCGGCCAACGCAGGCGCGCAGCATCAAGACCTTCAGGTGATCGTTGATGCGCTCGATACGTTCCTGGAACATGTTGAAGAAGAACATGCCGACCACCGCGATGCCGATACCCAGCGCCGTTGCGTACAAGGCGGTGCCGATGCCCTGCGATACCTGGCCCGGATCGGAGACGCCGGAAACCGCCAGCGCCTTGAAAGTATCGATAATACCCAAAATCGTGCCGAGCAGTCCGAGCAGCGGCGCCGCAGTCACGATCGTATCGAGGATCCACAAGCGATGCTGCACCGCGCCGCGGTTGGCGATGTACACAGACTCGCTGAAATCTTCCAGATCCTTCTCGGTGGTCAGCTGGTGTTTCTCGGCCAGGATGTCCGACACCAGGGTCAGCGGCAGGCTGCCGCGCGCCGTCAGTTCGGCCGGCAGTTCCTGCACATGCTGCACTGCATGCGTCATGGCCCTTTCCAGGCCGATAGCCTGGCGCAAGGTGTAGTTGAAAAACAGGCCGCGTTCGACAATCACGAAGATCGCCAGTGCGGCACAGGCGTACATCAGATAGAAAGCGAGCTCGTGGAATAATTGCATGTTCATGATGACCTCTTGGTTGTTGCAGCGGTGGACCGCAGTCCGCCGCCAGGGTTTGCTGCAACTGCCTTAAAAACTGCCGATCAGAAATCCGCGACCAGCGTGACGCTGAAGGTGCGCGGCGGGCTGACGTAGAACAAGGGCGCCGATGCCGCGATATTGCCGACTGCCACCGCATTGGTGGTGAACTGGCTACCGCTGCCGGAACTCAGGCTCAGGAACTGCTTGTCGAAGATATTGTTGACGTTGAAGCGGACCGTCGGTTTCTTCAGCCAGGCCGACGACGGGAAGGTATAGCCGGCGCCGGCGTTGAACACGGTGTAGCCGCCGATGCTGTCGTCGTTCACCAGCGTGGTGTAACGCTTGCCGGTGTACTTGCCCTGGCCGAATACATACCAGTTGTCCTGCTGGTACTGCAGGCTCAGGCCGCTCAGCCAGTTCGGCGTATCGGGGAACTCCTTGCCGCCGGTAGGCAGCGCGGTGGTCGCCGAGAACGGCATGTCCTTGTCCATCTTGCTCTTGATATACGAGAGCGAGCCGTACAGGCTCAGATTCTTGGTGAGCGAGTAGCCGGATTCCAGCTCGAATCCCTTGGAGGTGGAATCGCCGACGTTGTAGTCGGTGTTGGTGTTGGTGAACGGATTATAGGAAGTCGCTATGCGGTTCTTGAAATCGACATAGAACAGGGAGCCGGAAAACGTCCATTTGTCGGCCGCGTAACGATAGCCAAGATCGTAGTTCCACGAAGTTTCCTTGTCGACCAGAGGGTTGCGCACGGTGCCGCCGGTATAGACGCCATTGGCGATGCTGCCGCCGGAGATCAGGCCGAAGTAGGAGAAGTTGCCTGGCGCCTTGAAATTCTTCGCTGCATTGAAAAACACGGAATCCGCGGTGGTCAGCTGGTAGCGTGCACCGAAGCTCGGCAGCAGGTCGGAATACGATTTTTGCAGCGTGTAGAAGCCTGGCGAGCTCTGGCTTGGATTGTTGGTGAAGTCGCGGTCGATGCTCGAGTAACGGACGCCGATCTGCAAGTTCAGCTTGTCCTGCATCAGACTGATGTTGTCCTGTGCAAAAGCCGATTTGCCGGTGCTGACGGTCATGGTGTCGCGGTACTGCACGTAAGAACCGTTCTGGTTTTTCAGCCACAGGTCCGGATTGTTGAGCCACACGTCGGCAGCGTTGCCGTTGTTGTCGATCGGCGTGAACGGGCCGGTTTGCTGATGGCGCGCGCGTTCGTACCAGTAGCCGACCATCAGCTTGTGGTTGTCGATCTGCTGGTTGTATTTGATCGTCACGCCTGGACGGTAGGTGCGGGTGCGGCTGCCTTCGTAGACGAACACGGTGTCCTTGGTGTCGCCGTCGCCGTTGACATCGCGCACGCCGCCGCCCAGCAGGTTGCCGGCGTTGCCTTCGGTGAGGGTTTGCAGCTGGTTGCCGCCGGTGCCGAAGCCGTACCACATGTAGGGGCTGACATCGACGCTGGAAGTCGGCGCCAGCTGGAAGTGGGCGTTCATGGTGGCGAGCCAGTTCTTGAACGGATTCAGGTTGTAGCCGTAGTACAGCTTCTTGTTGCCGGTATTGATGCCGGCATTCGGCCCGTAGGTCGAGTCGTTCTGCGCGCCCGGGCCACCGGGCTGGTGCACTGGCGGCACGGTGCCGAAATCCAGGTTCGGACCGAACTGAGCGATCTGCGCCTTGGTCAGCGAACGATAGTTGTTGTTGAGCGCCGAGTTGTACATGAAGCCGGTGTCGACATAGCTGCCGCCGCCGAGGTCGAAATTGCTGTTGAAATCGGTATGTTCCTTGTCGGCGCGGCCGTTACCCTTGAACTTGTTGGCCTGGGTTTTCGAATAAGAGATGAAGAACTTGAAGCGGTCGTTGAACAGCTTGCCGGAATCGAGGCGGACATAGCCTTTTTGCAGACTGTGCGAGCCGAAAGTGTATTCGGTGCGGAAACGCTGCTGGTCTTCCGGCGTACACATGGTCATGCCGATGTTGCCGCCAGAGGCGCCGACGTGCGGCGCTTCGGTATCGGTCGAACCTTGCGTGACGAAGATGTTGCACAGGTTTTCGGCGTCGGTGTATTCCTGTGGATAGACGGCAAAGCTGCCGGAATCGTTGACCGGCGCGCCATTGATGGTGAAACCCAGCTGGTCGCTGTTGAAGCCGCGCACCCGGACGTTGCCGCCGAACAGGCCGGTGCCGTCCTGGTCGTAGGAATTCACGCCAGGCAGCAGGTTGATCATCTGGAACGGGTTGCCGGTGCTGCTTTGCTTTTCGATATAGCCGCGATCGACCGAGCTGCGCGCCTTGGCCGACTCTTCCTGCTGGATCAGGCCGGTGCTCTGGCCGCCGCCGGCATCGCCCTGCACCGTGACCTTGCCGACATCAGAGGTGTCGGCGGCATAGGCCAGCGGACTGGCGGCGATGAATAGCCCGGAGATCAGCAGCGACAGCCGGGTGACTTTGAATTGCATGGTTCTACTCCCTGTAGTTTTTTGGTGTGTGCCCGAACCAGGCGTTCAGGCGACGTCTTCAACTCGGTTTGCAAACTGCTGCTTCATCCCGCTCCCGGGATGAATTCCAACTCGGCGCTGAATCTGTGGGTGGCTTCGCCGGCCCAGCTGGACTCGGGGAAAGCGGTAAACGTGGCGCGGTTGATGGTCTTGCGGGCGGCTTCGTCGAGCAGCATGGAATTTGACGATTCATCGATCCCTTGCTCGACCAGCGTGCCGTCGCGGTTGAGCACGAACCAGACCTTGACCTTGCCTTGCGGCCGCTGCTGGCTGGCTTCGCGGCCGGTCGGGTAGCGCTTGATGCTGTTCAGGTGGGCGCGCAATTTACTGATATAGCTGGCTTCGATGCTGGCGTTGTTCGGCTTTGCTGCTGGCGCCGGTGGCGGCGTTTCCGGAGGCGCCGCCGCTGCGATCGGCGCGGCTACCGCTTTGGGCGGCGCCGGCGCCGCGACCTCGGGGTTCGGCGTGTTGCTGACCGGGGTTGCCGTGACTGTCTGCGGCGGGGCTGGCCGCGGCGGTTGCGGCGTCGGCTTCGCCACCGCTTGCGGTTTGGTTTCTTGCGGCGCTACCGGTGTCGGCGGCGTTGGTGCGGCTACCGGCGGCGCCGGCGGTTCCGGTTCCGTCAGCGCAATCTGCACCAGGGAGTCGTCGACATGCGGCTGGATCTTCACGGCCTTCTGGATGCCGGCGAAGATCAGGATCGCCAGGATCAGCACTGACGGCAGGGTTGCCAGCGCATCGCGGAAGCGATAAAAGAACGGCATGCTCATCATCGCTTGCATCACGGCTTGCGGGTGGCGATGGAAATGGATTCGAAGCCGTTCTGCTTCAGGTTATCCATGACTTCCACCAGCCGCTGCACTTCGACGCCGCGATCGCTGTTGACGATCACGTTGAGTTTTTCACCGGTCTTTTTCGCCAGGTTCAGGCGGGTAGAGAGTTCGCCGATTTTTGTGTCGACGCCGTCAACCTGCAGCGCATCGTTGAGGCCGATGGTGATCACTGCCTTGTTTTGCGGCTTCAAGTCCTGTGAACTGCTGGCGCTCGGCAGGTGCGTCTTCAAGCCCAGGGCCGGAATCACGTTGAGACTGATCAGCACGAAAAACACCAGGAGAAACATCATGACGTCGATCATGGGAATGATTTCGACGCGTGCTTTCCGCTTTTTTGGTTCGTCCCAACTACGCATTGCTATACCCCGATGTATGAGTTGCCGTGATAGCGGAACGCGCACAAAGCTCCGCCCGGGGCGTAGCCTGGCGTTGGCTGACCGCTATAATTTCTATAACTGTGCGGCAGAATAGCGAGGAATTATTTCGGCAGTATTACAATCGATGACAATGTGGCGATCGTGCCACGCAGCACCGGCAGCGCAGGCTCAGCGGCGCGGCACAGGGAAGAAGGACAGCAGGATCTTGATCGCATACACCACGATCAGCGAGCCGGTGAGATCGCCGATGGACATGACGATCAGGCCCGACCAGAAGTGATAGGAAATGCCGCGCATGACAAACCACATCAGCTGCAGCAGCGGATTGGTCAGGCCGTACAGCAGGATGCAGGCCAGCAGGCGCGTGGTGGTCAGGTTGACTAGCGAAGGCTGCAGGCGCATTTCCTGCAAGGTGAAGCGGTAGGCGAGATAGGGCGCCAGCGCCGAGATCGCGCTGTAGCCGATGGTGGTCACCGGATCGCCAGGAAAGATGGCATAGATGCTGGAGGTCAGCAGCGAGGCGATCAAAATGCCGAATACTCCCGCCTCGGCAAACAGCAATGTGCAGATCAGCCTTATCCCCGCAGGCAGATAGATCCAGGCGATCCCCTGGGTAAACTCGATGTGCTTGAACAGCCAGTCGTTGGTCATGTACACCAGCATGTAGGCCGCCACCGTGATGGCGACAGTCAGCAGGTGCAGACGGAATTTCTCGGCAGGGAGCGAAGTGGGGGACATAGCGCGCGTATATTACCGAACTATCCGCCTATGTGCGGCGGGTGTGTGGCAAGATGCTTGCGGAAGCCGTAAATTGGCGAGTATGATCGTTATGAAATCAACAGCGATAGTTTTTCGTTTTTCCTGCAGTTTATAAAATAGCCATGGACAAAAACAGCCGACCTGCAGATATCTATGTGCGTTTCCTGCAACTGGCGAACGCGCTGCGCGGCTTGCCGTCGTTGCCGTCGCTGGACCCGCTGGAAGACCGCATCCTGGCCTTTGTCGCCCGCGCTGGGCAGGCGCGCGAACGGCTTTCGGTGCGCGACATGATGGCGCAGAGCGAACTCGGTTCGCCGGCCATGCTGCATGCGCGCCTGAAGTCGATGCGCGAAAAGGGCTGGATAGTTTTGTCGGATACCGACGATACGCGCCGCAAGCAGGTTGAGCTGAGCCAGGCGGCGTGGCTGCATTTTGACAAATTATCCAAATGCCTGGTGCAGGCGACGCGAGACGTCAGCAAATAAGACCGCTTTCGTTGCTGTCGCGGCAGCACCTTCCCTGAAATGAAAATACGCCGACGGCATGTGCCTTCGGCGTATTTTTTTTGCCTGCCGGATGTAACAAGCGCGTCACATTTTATTTTTATAATTTATCAACTCAGCATCACTCAGCATCACTCAGCATCACTCGGCATCATTCACCTTCATCCTTGCGAGCATCATGGACGCCATCGAGCAACAGCAGCACCGTAAGCCATTTGTAAATGCGTTCAGGCTCGCTTCAAGCATGGCCCTTGCTCTGCTGGCGGCGGCCTGCGGCGGCAGCGACAGCAACGTCGACGCCGGCGTCAAGGCGGCCTGGGTGGCGGTCGGCAGCAACAACCAGGCTATCGTCAGGGTGATCACCAGCGACGCCGGCTGCCCCGATGTGCGCGACGGTTCCAGCTATGTGGCGATGACGGTGCGCGCCGCCGCCGGGACCGCGGCGCAGCGCCCTACCGCCAGCGCGGCCGCGGATTCCAAGCCTTCCGTTTTCCCGGTCACCGCCTGTGAATACCTGGTGCCGGCCGACAGCAGCGGCGTCTCGGTCGGCTCCCGCAGTCTGCCGTTGCCGAAACAGTCGCCGCAGCGCATCGTGGTGCTGGCGGATACCGGCTGCCGCCTGAAAAAGGCCGACAACGCCTGGCAGGCCTGCGATGACGGCGACTCCTGGCCGTTTCCCGACATCGCCAGCACCGCTGCCGCCATGAAACCGGATCTGGTGCTGCACATCGGCGATTATCATTATCGCGAAAACGCCTGCCCGGCGGATATCGCCGGTTGCAAGGACAGTCCCTGGGGCTACGGCTGGGATGCCTGGCAGGCGGACCTGTTCAAACCGGCAGCGCCCTTGATGGCGGCGGCGCCGTGGGTCATGGTGCGCGGCAATCACGAGGAATGCGCGCGCGCCGGCCAGGGCTGGTTCCGTTTCCTCGATACGCAGGCGGCGGATCCCAAGCGTTCCTGCAACGATCCGGCCGATGATGCGGCCGGCAATCTGTCCGATCCGTATGCCGTGGCGGTCGGCGCCGACACTCAGGTGATCGTGTTCGATTCGGCCAAGGCGGGCAGGGCGGCGCTGGCGGCCAGCGATCCGCAGTTCATCGCTTACCAGGCGCAATTCCAGGCGGTCAACCGGCTGGCGGCGAAGGCCGGCGTCAACAGCATTTTCACCAATCATCATCCGATCCTCGGTTTCGCACCGATAGCCGGCGCGCCGCCGGCCCCGGGCAATCAGGCGCTGCAATCGGTCATGCAAAGCGTCAACCCGACCGCGTTCTATCCGTCCGGCGTGAAGACGGCGATCCATGGCCACGTCCATGATTTCCAGGCCATCAACTTCTCTTCAGCGCATCCAGCCACTTTCGTCTCCGGCAATGGCGGCGATAATCTCGATGTGAATTTTGCCGATCCTTTCCCGGCCAACACCAATCCGGCTCCCGGCGCCGTCGTCGACAAGATTTCCCATACCAGCAGCTTCGGCTTCATGGTGATGGACCGCCAGAGCAATGGCGCGTGGGCATACAAGGCCTATACCCGCAAAGGCCTGCTGCTCACTACCTGTCTGCAAAGCGGCAGCAATATCAGTTGCGACAAGACCGGTTATCTGGCGCCAAACTGATGTTGCTGGCGCGGTTGAAATGGCTTCTGCTGAGTGGCCTGTTCCTCGCCGGCGCGGCGCCGGCGGGCACGCCGCCGCTCTATCCCGAAATGCCGGCGCCGGCCGCCGCGCCTGGCGATTCCCCGGCGCTGGTTGCGCTGGGCCGCAAACTGTTTTTCGATACGCGCCTGTCGGAACCGCGCGGCACCAGCTGCGCCAGCTGCCATGCGCCGGCGCAGGCTTTTTCAGGCAATCACGGATCGCGCATCGGCGTCGCGCTCGGCAGCCGTCCAGCCAGCCTGGGGACGCGCAACACGCCTTCGGTGCTGTACATGCGCTATACGCCGCCGCGCTTTTTCTATCAGGACGATGATGCGCTGGCGCCGATGCCATTCGGCGGATTTTTCTGGGATGGGCGCGCCGATACCTTGGCGGAACAGGCGCAGGGTCCTTTGTTCAATCCTCTGGAAATGAATAACCGCAACCCGCGCCAGCTTGCGCGCAAACTGATGCAAGCTTATGCACCCGACATGCGAGCGCAGTTCGGCGCCGCGATATTCGAGCGGCCGGAGCAGGCCAGCCAGGCCGCAGGCCGGGCGCTGCGAGCATTTTTACGCAGCGACGAAATGACGCCCTTCAGTTCCAGGTACGACGACTATATCCGCGGCAGCGGAAAATTGAATGAGGCCGAGCTGCGAGGGCTGCGTTTGTTCAAGGATCCTGACAAAGGCAACTGCATGTCCTGTCACAAGTTCAACGACAAATCCGCTAATCCGGCGCGTTCGATGTTTACCGATTTCGGCTACGACGCGGCAGCCGTGCCGCGCAACCGCCGCATCGCCGAAAACCGCAATGCCAAGTTCTACGATGTCGGCCTGTGCAAAACCGCGGCCGATCTGAAGTGGCCGGACAGCAGCCAGTGGTGCGGCTATTTCAAGACCCCCGGCTTGCGCAATGTCGCCGTGCGCGAAAGCTATATGCACAACGGCGTGTTCACTTCGCTGCGCGATGCCGTCGCGTTCTACGCAACGCGCGCCACCAGGCCGGGCGACTGGTACAAGACCGGCGTCAAGTTCGATGACGTGCCGCCCGCCTATCGGGAAAACGTCAACGTCAACTCGGTGCCCTACAACCGGCGCGAAGGCAGCACACCGGCCTTGAGCGACAGCGATGTGGACGATCTGGTGGCTTTTTTGAAAACATTGACCGACGCGCAGTTTGTTAAACCGCCCGCAGAATCTGCTCGTAAATAAATTGGCCGGTTGCACGCTGGGGAGCCCTTTTCTCCTGAGCGGCGGCTGATTTTTCAGCCAAGACTTATGAATATCCCTATGAACAGACCGTAAAAAGCAGGCGATACTTGAATCTTTCGTTGAGTGAGTACTCACCGCGACTTGTCAGTCAGCTTTTATTGGAGTGCTATGAAAGATGCTATTATTGGTGCTGTTAATAATACTTTAAAGAGTATTTCTATGGCGCACCTTATTTTTGCTGAGACCACAGCCAGTGTTTCCGAGTTAAAAAAAGACCCGATGGGAACTGTCGCTGCCGGCGAAGGATTCCCAGTGGCGATCTTGAACCGGAACCAGCCTGCCTTCTATTGCGTTCCGGCAAAGGCCTATGAGGCGTTGATGAACAAGCTGGAAGACATGGAGCTGAATGCCATGGCGGACGCGCGCGTTGGGCAAGCTGTCATCAAGGTCAAGCTGGATGAACTTTGAGCTCGCGTTTCTTGAAGAAGCGCTGAAGGAGTGGCGCAGGCTCGACTCGGGCACCCGTGAGCAATTCAAGAAGAAGCTGGAAGAGCGATTGCTGAGTCCGCATGTGCCGTCGGCGCAACTTTCCGGTTCTCGCAATCGCTACAAAATCAAGCTGCGCCAAGCCGGTTACCGTCTCGTTTACGAAGTGCGCGACAAGCAGCTGATCGTGCTGGTCGTGGCGGTGGGCAAGCGTGAACGCAATGCCGCGTACAAGGCCGCTGAAAGACGTTAGGGAGCTTGTGTTCCCTAAGGTCTGCCACAGTCAGTGCGCTTAATTTTTATTCAGGATGCTCAAGGCAACCGCTTCCGCCACCCGGATCCCATCAATCGCCGCCGACATGATGCCGCCGGCATAACCCGCGCCTTCGCCTGCCGGGAACAAACCGGTGGTATTCAAGCTTTGCAGGCTGTCGTCGTGGCGCTTGATGCGGATCGGCGATGAAGTACGGGTTTCGACGCCGGTCAGCACCGCATCATTCATGGCGAAGCCGCGTATCTGCTTATCGAAAGCCGGCAAGGCTTCGCGGATGGCGGCGATTGCGTAATCCGGCAGCGACGTACTCAGGTCGCCCAGCAGCACGCCCGGCTTGTAGGATGGAATCACCGAACCAAGCGTGGTCGAGGCGCGGCCGGCGATAAAGTCGCCTACCAGCTGGCCCGGCGCATCGTAAGTGCCGCCGCCTAGTTCAAACGCGCGCGATTCCCATCGCTGCTGGAAGGCGATCCCGGCCAGCGGATGGCCCGGATAATCGGCCGGCGTGATGCCGACCACGATGCCGCTGTTGGCATTGCGCTCGTTGCGCGAGTACTGGCTCATGCCGTTGGTCACTACACGTCCTGGTTCCGAGGTGGCCGCCACCACGGTGCCGCCCGGGCACATGCAGAAACTGTAGACCGCGCGGCCGCGGGCTTGATCGGATTCGCAATGATGCACCAGCTTGTAGTCGGCGGCGCCGAGAATCGGATGGCCGGCGCTCGGGCCGAAACGGCAGCGGTCGATCAGCGATTGCGGATGCTCGATGCGGAAGCCGAGCGAGAACGGCTTGGCTTCGATATACACGCCGCGGTCGTACAGCATCTGGAAAGTATCGCGCGCGCTGTGGCCGATCGCCAGCACCACGTGGTCGGTGACGATGGTCTCGCCGCTGGCCAGCACCACGGCCTGCACCTGGCCCTGGCCGTTTTCTGACTTGATGGCGATGTCTTCCACTTTTTGCTGGAAACGGAATTCGCCGCCCAGCGCCTCGATGGTGGCGCGCATCTGCTCGACCATCTTGACCAGGCGGAAGGTGCCGATATGCGGCTTGCTGACGTACATGATTTCTTCCGGCGCGTCGGCCTTGACGAATTCGGTCAGCACCTTGCGGCCGTAATGCTTTGGATCCTTGATCTGGGTCCACAGCTTGCCGTCGGAAAAGGTGCCGGCGCCGCCTTCGCCGAACTGCACATTGGATTCCGGCTGCAGTTCGCGTTTGCGCCACAAGCCCCAGGTGTCCTTGGTGCGTTCGCGCACTGCCTTGCCGCGTTCCAGGATGATCGGATTGAAGCCCATCTGCGCCAGGATCAGTCCGGCAAACAGGCCGCAGGGCCCGGTGCCGATGACTACCGGCCGCGATTTCAGCTGGCCGGGGGCTTGCGCTACGAAGCGGTAATTGGTGTCAGGCGTGGCCATCACGTTGCGATCGCCGGCGCGCCGTTTGAGGACGGCGCTCTCATCCTTGAGTTCGACATCCACCGTGTAAGTCAGGATCACCGCGGTTTTTTTACGGGCATCGTAACTGCGCCGGAAAATTGTGTAACCGAGCATTTCCTCCGCGGCGATGCCCAGCCGCTCCAGGATCGCGGCATGCAGGGCGTCTTCAGGATGGTCCAGGGGTAGTTGTACTTCGTTCAATCGCAACATGGGTAATCCGGGAAGTCAGGTGGGGACAGGTCGCAAGCTTGGCCTGGCACGGCCAAGGCGCTATCCCGCACATATTTTTATAAAACGACAATGCCGTCTGGCAGGCCGTCATTTTACCTTAGGGGGCGGTGCTACGGCAGTCCGCAAGGTATTTCCACGCTTTCAAAGCGTGTATCTTTTGGAAACACAAAATTACAAGTGGGCCCGTGTTTATGACCTATATTTAATCGTCGTCCGACGTTTTCAAACAGATCAAGGAGGTCCCCAATGAAGATCAAATCGATATTATGCGTGAGCGCCCTGGCCCTGGGCGCCGGATTCATGGCGCCGATGACGCAGGCCCAGGCCCAGGCGTATGTGAATGTCCGGATCGGACAGCCGCCGCCGCCACGCTATGAGGTGGTGCCGGCGCCGCGCCGCGGTTTTGTCTGGGCGCCGGGATACTGGCGCTGGAACGGCCGCCGCCATGAGTGGGTCGGCGGCAGCTGGATCAGGGCTCGGCCGGGCTATCGCTACGTGCCGCCAAGCTGGGTCAGAGGCCCGCGCGGCGATTGGCAGATGCGGCCATATCGCTGGGATCGCTAAGTTGCCGCAGGGGCGCCTCAGGGCGCCCTTTTGACTGTGCCTGCGACATTCCGGTGCTGCCTTTTTAGTAAAAACCGTGCCGGATCGAGCGCCGCTGCCAGATCGGCCTCGATCGGCAAAGGTTCGCCCTCAAGTTGCGCCGCCAGCAACTCTGCCGCCAGCGGCGCCCAGATCAATCCCCGCGACGCGTAGCCGAGCAGGCTGTACAGGCCGGGAAAGCGCGGCAGGTCTTTCAGTTTCGCCTCGCGCACGCTGCACGGCCCGCTTCTGTCCGGCATAGCGCCGACCAGGGGCAAACGGTCGCTGGCGACACAGCGGAAGCCGACCCTCCCGGCTAGCGGCAAATCGCCGGCGAACCAGCCCGGCAGCATGTTGGCCAGTCGCGCCAGATTGTCGTCCTGGCTGTCTTGCCGCAGCGCCTGGTCGTTATCTTCGTCGTAAGAAGCGCCGACGCTGCAGATATTTCCGCTGGGCGGGGTCAGGTAGGCTTCGCCGCAAATGACCGGCGCTATGGATGGCGCCAGGCTGGCGTCGAGATGGGTGATCTGCCCGCGCACGGCGGCAAGGGGCAAGTCTTCCGCTTGCGGGAAAGCGAGCGCGTCGCAGCCGTTGGCTAGTATCAGTATAGGCGCGCGGGCAATTTCGATGCCGCCTTCAGCGCGCACCACCCAGCGCTGCTGCTCATACTCAAATCTTTCGACTCGCTGTCCGAAAAGAATGCGCAGGCTGGCGCCGCAGTCGTCCAGCATGGCCCGGCACAAGCTGCGCGGCTGTACCCAGCCGCCGGCCGGGAAGTGCCAAGCGCCATGGCTGACCGCAGTGCCTGCCAGGCGGGTGGCCGCGGCCTGATCCAGCCATTCCGCAAAATCGCCTGGATAGCGCCAGTGGCTTGCCAGCTGTTGCTGTGCGCCGGCGTGCTGGGCGTCGCGGGCGATTTGCAGGACGCCGCAGGCGGCGCCGGTGAACGCGTTGCCGATGCCGCCCAGCTGGCGCCAGACGTGCCGGGCGAACAGGTAGGCGCTGCGGCTGAGGCGTGAGCTTGGGTTGTCGTCGCGCGACAGCAGGGGCATGAAAATGCCGGCGGCGTTGCCCGAGGCTTCCTGTGCTATTTCGGCGTGGCGCTCGATCAGGGTGACGCGCCAGCCGCGCCGCACCAGCCGCTGGCAGGCGGCGCTGCCGGCCAGTCCGGCGCCGATCACGATGGCATGGCGTTCTGTCAAGGGCGGTGTGCTTGCGAACGGCGACCTGGGCGTAAAGCGCGGCGCAAATTGCGCGCGCAAGGCGTCTTCCTCGAAGACGAATCCCGCTTGCTGCAGCGCCGTCCGTTGCGCTTCAAACGGTGCGGCGCCAGGGCTGGAAATGGCGAGGCTGGCTTGCCTGGCAGCCAGCCTGCCTAGCGTGTTGAACATGGGCAGCGGCCATTCCAGCCAGCCATGCCCTCGCAAGTGGAAGGCATCGACGCTGGCCACTATCTGCCGCAGGCAGGCGGCGCTGTCGCCAGACATCAGCGTCAGCACCAGCTGGCCATCCTGCAGGAAGATCCGGTGAAACCCCGGGACCGCCGGCGGCCATGCGGCGCAAAGTTCGGCCGTCAGAGCCTGCCACTGCGGCGCTTGTTCCAGCGTCCGGCGCAAGGCATGCAGGGCAGTCATGGCCGGCGCCAGCGCCAGGTAATGCAGCTGCCGCGGACGGTTGGCATCGTTGCGCCAGGCTAGCCAGGTCGCAAAAAACTGTGCACCGTCGCCAAAGTCGCTATCCAGCAGCACGTAGCGATCCCGCCCTTGCCAGCGGCTGGGATCTGTCGGCAATGCTGAGACTGGATGATGGAGAAGCAAGATGGCAAGAAATTGGTGGTCAATGCGCGATTATAGGCAGTATCGAGCGCGCGGCGGTCAGTGTAAAGCTGGCGCTTGATCTATATCAAAGCGCTCGCCGGCCCGGCCCGCTACGCTGTGGCGATGGATACAGCCAATCGCCGGAGCCGCTACATGTTAACTTCCCAAGAGACGATAGCCGCCGCGGCGCCGCCGGCTGCGCTGGCGTTTGAACCTGCATTGCTCAGCAGGATGAACCAGCTCGGACCGCGTTACACCTCCTATCCGACGGCAGACAGGTTCTCCGTGGAGTTCGACGCCGAGGCCTATCATCAGGCAGTCTCGGAGCGGCATGCGATGGGTGCGCGGCATGCCTTGTCGCTGTACCTGCACATTCCGTTTTGCGATACGGTGTGCTACTACTGCGCCTGCAATAAAGTGGTGAGCAAGAATCTGAGCAAGGCCGCACTCTACCTGACTTATCTGAAACGCGAAATTTCGATGCAGGCCGCCTTGTTTGACGGCATGAACCAGGTGGAGCAGCTGCATTTCGGCGGCGGCACCCCAACCTATCTCAGCGACCGCCAGATGAGCGAACTGATGGCGCACCTGCAGCGGCATTTCCAGTTCGCGCCCGACCAGCTGGGCGAGTATTCGATAGAAGTCGATCCGCGGACCGTCACGCCGAAGCGCATCGTCACGCTGCGCCGCCAGGGCTTCAACCGGCTCAGCCTGGGCGTGCAGGATTTCGATCCGGCGGTGCAGAAGGCGGTGAACCGGATACAGGCCGAAGAAGACACGCTGCGCATCATCGACGCCGCCCGCTTTGCCGGTTTCCGCTCAGTCGGCATCGATCTGATCTATGGCTTGCCCAAGCAGAGCCTGGCATCCATCGCGCAAACGCTGGACAAGGTGATCGCGGCGTCGCCGGACCGCATCGCTATCTACAATTATGCCCACATGCCGCACCTGTTCAAGCCGCAAAGGCGGATCGCCGACAGCGACCTGCCGACGCCGGCAGAAAAAATCGACATGCTGTTCCTGTGCATCCAGCGCCTGACCGAAGCCGGCTACGTGTATATCGGCATGGATCACTTTGCCAGGCCAGGCGACGATCTGGCGATTGCGCAGCGGCAGGGACGCTTGCACCGCAATTTCCAAGGCTATTCGACCCATGCCGAGTCCGATCTGGTGGCATGCGGCGTATCGGCGATCAGCGCTGTCGGCGCCAGCTACAGCCAGAATGAAAAGACGCTGGAAGCCTACTACCTGCGGCTCGATCGGCAGGAACTGCCGATTGCGCGCGGCATCAGGCTGAACCTGGACGATTTGCTGCGGCGCTTGATCATCCAGCGCCTGATGTGTCATTTCGAACTGTCGCTGGCGTCGATCGAGATCGCGCATCCGGTCCGGTTTGCCGAATATTTCGCCGCCGAGCTGCTTCAATTGCGGCAGCTGGAAGCCGACGGTTTGCTGACCCTCGATGAGGAATGGATCAGCGTGACCACGAAAGGGCGTTTGCTGATCCGTAATATCTGCATGGTGTTCGACCGCTATCTGGATCCGCACAGAACGCCGCTGCGCTATTCAAAAACCATCTGAGGCCAGGCCTTCAGCAGGCGTCGGCGCCAGTCGCCAGCGCTTTCAGCATCGGCAAATCGGTCAGTTCGATTTCCCTGTTGCTGACTTTCAGCAGGCGGTCCTTCTTGAGCTTGGACAGCAGGCGGCTGATGCTTTCGATCGTCAGGCCGAGATAGTTGCCGATGTCTTCGCGCGTCATGCGCAGCTGGAAGCTGGTCGGCGAATAGCCGCGCGCCGCATAGCGCGACGACAGGTTGACCAGGAAGGCCGCAAAGCGTTGCTCCGCGCGCATATTGCCGAGCAACAGGATGACGCTTTGCTCGCGCGTGATTTCCTTGCTCATGATGCGATGAAAATGCCGCAGCAGGGTCGGGATCTCGCCGAACAGTTCTTCCAGCCGCGCGAATGGAATTTCGCAGACTTCACTATCTTCCAAGGCTACCGCGTCGCATTGATGGGTGTCGGTGCTGATCGCATCCATGCCGAGCAATTCGCCGGTCATCTGAAAACCGGTGATCTGCCGCGCGCCGTCAGGATTGGTTTGCGAGGTCTTGAACTGGCCGACCCGCACCGCATACAGGGAAACGAACTTGTCGCCGATGCGATACAGGCTGGCTTCGCGCGATACGCGGCGGCGGCCGATAATGCCGTCCAGCTTTTGCATCTCAGGCTCATCGAGCCCCATAGGCAGGCACAGCTGATGCATGCTGCAAGACGAGCAACTGGTGCGCAGGGCGCGGACATCCAGCAGCGGCGCTGCACGGAGTGGAGCATGATTCATGGCGGGATCCGATGGAGGGCGTGGCGGTGCAACTTGCCAAGATCACTCATTCTACCGCCATGTACCCGGCTACGGCTGCAATCCTGCTGCAATTGCGCGCCGCTCAATTGACGATGGCGGCGGCGCTGGTGGGCATGCCGGAAAAATCGGTCCAGCAATGACGCCGGAAATCGTACAGCTTGCAGCGCCGCGCGGTATCAAAATACCAGCGCCAGGAGAATTTCTGGATCACGATGCGCAAGGGCAGCATGGTTTCGAGAATCTGCTGCGCTTCCTGCAGGCGATACAGCGGGATGCTCATGTCGACGTGGTGCGCGGTATGTTCCATGATGTGATGCAAGAGCGCGCCGATACGGTAGCGGAACGTCAGGTGCACGGTGGTGGAGACAAACGGCTGCGCCGCCGCCCACACGGTTTTCTGGTCATACCAGGCGACCCCGGTGTGGGTGTGATGCACGTACACGACAAAACCGATCATGGCATTCCAGAACAGCAAAGGCAGCACAAAACCGGCCAGCAAGGTCAGCCATAGCGGCTGCGCGGTGGCCAGCGCAGCTGCAGCCAGCAGGGCAATCCACAGCAACGCCGCCGCCGTGACCAGGATGCCGTCCCAGACGAATGCCGGACGCCGGGTCGGCATGGTGCGGCGGCTCGGAAAGTACATGCGCTGCCACCACATTTCCACCAGATAGTAGAGCCAGGGCGCCCAGCCGCTGCGGTAGACGCGTTCCAGCCACTGACGCCGGCGCGGCAGCGCCTGAAATTCCTCCAGCGACAGCGGATGCCAGACAAAGTCGAAACCCTTCAGGTTGGTATAGCCGTGATGAACGACGTTATGGCCCACATCCCACAGGCTGTAAGGCGTCAGCGAAGGCAGGAACAGCAGGCGGCCGAGCCAGCGGTTGAGGCGCCGGTGCGATGTAAAGCTTTGATGGCAGGCGTCGTGGCCGAGTATGAACAAGCGGCCGATGATGAAGCCGGCGACTGCGCCGAGCAGCAATTTCGCGGCGGCATTCCGCAGCCAGACTGTGGCCAAGATAGCCGCCGAAAACAAGATCAGATCAAGCAGCACCAATGCCAGCGCACGACCGGTATCGCGTTGCGCAATCGGCAGCAGCCAGGAGCGGATCACTTTGCGATGCGGCATGGCCGCCGACGGTGATACCGGCTCTGGCAAGTGAGAGGAATTCATGTGGCAAACCTTTGAGATAGAGATAACGCCGGCTGATCTTAGAAGACTTGAAACTGCCTGGCGTTGATTTCGATCAAAGATTATGCAGATTGCAGGGCCGGTTCCGCCTGGACGCGGCTTGCGGCAGGCAATGGCATGGCAAGGTGAGCACCGCCGGACTTCAGTAAAGCCGCTTCACCGTATAGCCGCGCTGCTGCAGGATCGCCAGCACGCTGTTTGGCCCGACCAGATGCAGCATGCCGATGGCGACGAAGGGATCGGTTGCCGAGGCTGTCAGTTTTGCGATGCCGTCGGCCAAACCGGGATTCCTGCCGTCGAGCAGGGAGCGCTGCATGAATTTGCTGGCAAAGCTGTCTTCGGCATTCATTTCCGCCAGCATCGCGGCCAGGCCGTCGAGATCGCCGTTGCGCCACAAATTGACGAGGTCCAGGGAGCGCCGCGCCTTGGCCGGATCCTGTATCTCATCGACGCTATCCTGCAGGAACTGGACCTGTTCGGCGAGCGACAGATTGCCCAGCAACGCCAGTTGCGCATCGGCGGTTTCCAGCTCGACCAGGCGTTTGTTGCCGCTTTTCGCCAGGCTGGCGAGCGTGCCGTCGACCCCGTATTGCGACAGATAACCCTGGCTGGCGTATTCACTGATGCCGAGCATGGTGGCGATCAGCCATGGTTTCAGGCCGGCTATCTGCTCCGGCGCCATCTTGTATTTATCCAGCAGCGCGGCCAGTTGTTTTTGCAGCTTCGGCGGCAAGTCTTTCTGGTGCGGTTTGCCATCCAGGTAGAAACCGTATTTTTTCATCAGCGGAATCATGGCCTGGGTATTGCCAGGATCGATTTCCAGCGCCAGGCAGCACGATTGTTGCAGAGCTTGCAATACTTTCGCATCCATCGGATAGAAGTCCGCCTTGCCGACGTGGATGGTGCCGAATACATAGGCGCTGCGGCCGTCGCGCTGTATCTGGAACATGGCGCCGCCCTGGCGGACCGCGGCAGACGGCTGCAGGGAAGCGCCGGCGAGGACGTCCTGGGCGAAAAGCGGCGGCGCGCTCGCCAGCAAAGCTCCCAGGCCCAGGGGCAGCATCAGGCGGCGCAGGCGGTTCCCCTGCAAGGGCTGCAGCAGCTGCGCGAGTAATGTCACTATAATCTGACGAAACACATGTTCCCCTTTGGTTAACGATTTCAACGATTTTAATTCCGGATAAATCACCGGCGCACATCATGGTAATGGATACACGCAGGAAAAAGCCAAGGGGGAAAAATAATACGGCGCTCTGGCTGTTCGACCTGGACAATACCCTGCACAACGCTTCGCATGCGATTTTTCCGGCGATCCACGTCAACATGAACGCCTTCATGGCGCGCACCCTTGGCAGCAACGGCGTCGATGCCGACGTCGCCACCGTCAACGCCACCCGCGAAAACTACTGGCGGCGCTATGGCGCAACCTTGCTGGGCATGGTAAAACACCATCAGGTGCGGCCCGAGGACTTTCTGCGCGAAGCCCATCGCTTCGACGATTTGCTGGGGATGATCAGGGCCGAGCGCGGCCTGATCAATCTGCTCAAGCGGCTGCCGGGCCGCAAGATCCTGCTGACCAATGCGCCGCTGGGCTATTCCGGCGACGTCATGCGCCACCTGCGCCTGCAGCGCTGTTTCGGCAAGCATATTTCGATCGAATCCATGCATGTGCACCGCCAGTTGCGGCCCAAGCCGTCGCGCCTCCTGTTGCGGCAGCTGATGGCGCGCGAGAAGGTGCCGGCGCGGCGCTGCATCCTGGTGGAGGATACCATCGCCAATCTCCGGGCCGCCAAGCGGGTCGGCATGCGCACTGCATGGGTGACGCAGTACCTGAAGGACCAGTCAAATACGATAAAGCGCCCCAATTACGTCGATGTCAAAGTAAAATCCGTCCGTCAGCTGAGCAAGAATCTGCACCGTTTGCGTTGAAGCCCCGATAGCGGCTGGATGCCGGCTTCAACCCTGCGGCCGGTTCAGCCTCAGTTTTCCTTATCTCCATCATTACTAAAATAAAAAACCATGGCTACTACCAAACCAGGCGAGCGTAAACTACAAATCCTTCAGACCCTGGCGGTCATGCTGGAACAACCCAAAGGGGAAAAGATCACCACGGCCGCGCTGGCCGCCAGGATCGCGGTATCCGAGGCAGCTCTGTACCGGCATTTCGCCAGCAAGGCGCAAATGTTCGAAGGCTTGATCGAATTTATCGAGACCACCGTCTTCGGCCTGGTCAACCAGATTACCGAACAGCAGGAAAAGGGACTGCACCAGGCGCAGGCGATTACCTTGATGCTGTTGAATTTTGCCGAGCGCAATCCGGGCATGACGCGGGTCATGATCGGCGACGCGCTGGTGAATGAGGACGAGCGCCTGCAACTGCGCATGAACCAGTTCGTCGACCGTATCGAACTGGCGCTCAAGCAGGCGCTGCGCACCGCCGCCGCACAAGGCGAGGCGAATGAGGCGGAAACCGCGATGCGCGCCAATATCCTGACCAGTTTCGTGCTGGGCCGCTGGCAGCGTTTCGCCAAGAGCCGTTTCCAGCACAAGCCAGGCGCCGACGCCGCCCAGCAGGTCGCGCTGATGCTGGTTTGATTTTTTTGCTACCATCGCTGGCGCGGTGGTACTGTCTAGGTCGACAGACCCTGGCGCCGCCCGCCATGGCAGGCCGCACGCCGTACAACTCAATGGAGCAGATCAGATGAAAAAAGCATGGTTGGGGACCACCGTTTCCGCAGCATTGGCAATCACCCTGGCCGCGGGCAGCGGCGGCGCATTTGCCCAGATCAAGGTCGGCGTGAGCGTTTCCGCCACCGGTCCGGCGGCGTCGCTGGGCATCCCGGAGAAGAATACCTTCGCCTTGCTGCCCAAGGAAATCGCCGGCCAGAAGGTGCAGTACATCGTGCTGGACGACGCCACCGACAGCACCACCGCGGTAAAAAATGCACGCAAGCTGATCAGCGAAGAAAAGGTCGACCTGCTGATCGGCTCGACCGCCGTGCCCGGTTCGCTGGCGATGAGCGATGTCGCCGCCGAATCCGGCACGCCGATGATTTCGATGGCGGCTTCTGCATCGCTGATCGAACCGGTCGACGCCAAGCGCCGCTGGATATTCAAGACGCCGCAGAATGATTCGCACATGGCGACCGCGATCATCGCCCACATGGCCGACGCCGGCGTCAAGAGCGTGGCCTTCATCGGTTTTTCGGATGCTTACGGCGAAGGCTGGTACCGCGAGTTTTCCAAGCTGGCCGAGCTGCGCAAGATCAAGATCGTCGCCAACGAGCGTTTCGCTCGCCCCGATACGTCGGTCACCGGCCAGGTCTTGAAAATCGTCAGCGCCAATCCGGACGCCGTGCTGATCGCCGGCGCCGGCACGCCTGCCGCCTTGCCGCAAAAGACTTTGAAAGAACGCGGCTACAAAGGCAAGATCTACCAGACCCACGGCGTCGCCAACAATGACTTTTTGCGTGTCTGCGGCAAGGATTGCGAAGGCACTTTCCTACCGGCCGGACCCTTGCTGGTGGCGGAACAGCTGCCCGACAGCAATCCGGTCAAGAAGTCGGCCATGGCCTACCGCAGCGCCTATGAAAAAGCCTATGGCGCCGGCAGCATTTCCACTTTCGGCGGCCATGCCTGGGATGCCGGCATGCTGCTGGGTGCGGCTGCGCCTGAAGCGCTCAAGAAAGCCCAGCCCGGCAGCAAGGAATTCCGCGCCGCGCTGCGCGACAGCATCGAAGCCATCAAGAACCTGCCGGTCTCGCAGGGCATCGTTAACATGAGCCCGGCCGACCACGTCGGTTTCGACCAGCGCGCCCGCGTGATGGTGGAAATCGTCAACGGCAAATGGAAACTGCTGGGCGCCGCGCAATAACGCTGCATAGAAAACGCTGTATAGAAAAAACATGGATCTCTCAATCGCCGCCATCCTGGCCCAGGATGGCATCACCAGCGGCGCGGTATATGCGCTGCTGGCCCTGGCGCTGGTGCTGGTGTTTTCAGTGACCCGCGTCATCTTTATCCCGCAGGGCGAGTTCGTGGCTTTCGGCGCCTTGACGCTGGCGGCCATCCAGGCCGATAAGTTTCCTTTGTCGGCGACCCTGCTGGTGGCGCTTGGCGTATTGAGCTTCGCGCAGGAAGCGGTGATGCTGCTGATCGGCCGCCATGGCGAAAGCGGTGCGGCGCTGATCCGCCGCATCAGCCTGGCTTCGCTGAAATTCATCCTGCTGCCTTTGGCGATCTTTGGCGTCGCCCGGCTGTACGGCCACGCAGCGCTGGCCATGCCCTTGCAGGTCTTGCTGACGCTGGCGATCGTGGTGCCGATGGGACCGATGGTCTATCGGCTGGCGTTCCAGCCGCTGGCGGAGGCCAGCACCCTGGTGCTGCTGATCGTGTCGGTAGCGGTGCACTATGCCTTGATCGGCATCGGCCTGCTGATGTTCGGCGCCGAAGGGTCGCGCACCACCTCGTTTTCCGATGCGCGTTTCGAGATCGGCGGCTTGACCGTTTCCGGCCAGAGTTGCGTGATCATCGTCGTCTCGCTGCTGCTGATCGTTGCGCTCTATCTCTACTTTGAGCGTACCTTGTCCGGCAAGGCGCTGCGCGCTACAGCCGTCAATCGCCTCGGCGCGCGGCTGGTCGGCATCGGCACCACGCAGGCGGGGCGGCTGGCGTTTACGCTGGCTGCCGCGCTGGGCGCCTTGTGCGGCATCCTGATCGCGCCGCTGACCACCATCTACTACGACAGCGGCTTCCTGATCGGCCTGAAAGGCTTTGTCGGCGCCATCATCGGCGGCCTCGGCAGCTACCCGATCGCGGCCGCCGGCGCTGTGCTGGTGGGTTTGCTGGAATCGTATTCTTCATTCTGGGCCAGCGCCTTCAAGGAAGTGATCGTATTCACCCTGATCATCCCGGTGCTGCTGTGGCGTTCCCTGACCAGCAAGCAGATCGACGAGGGGGATCAGTGATGCCGCGCTTCGCTCTCGTGAAACTGCCGTTCATCGCGTTCGCGGCGATCCTGCTGTTGCTGCCGATATTGCCGACGCCGGAGTTCTGGATCACGCTGGCCAACTATATCGGCCTGTATGCGATCGTGGCGCTGGGGCTGGTGCTGCTGACCGGCATCGGCGGCCTGACTTCCTTCGGCCAGGCCGCTTTTGTCGGCCTTGGCGCTTATTCCACCGCCTACCTCAGTACGCAATTCGGGCTGTCGCCCTGGATCGGCCTGCTGGCCGGCCTGGGCGTGACGACGCTGGCGGCCCTGGCGATCGGCGGCATTACCATGCGCTTGTCCGGACACTACCTGCCGCTGGGCACGATTGCCTGGGCGCTGTCGCTGTATTTTTTGTTCGGCAACCTGGAGTTCCTGGGCAAGTACGACGGCTTGAACGGCATCCCCGCCGTCAAGCTGTTCGGCATCGAGCTCGACAACGGCCGCAAGATGTTTTACCTGATCTGGGCGATCCTGCTGCTGGCGCTCGCGGGCTTGCAAAATCTCTTGAACTCGCGCTCCGGCCGCGCCATCCGGGCGCTCAACGGCGGCGGCGTGATGGCGGAAGCGATGGGCGTCAATACCGCCTGGATCAAGGTGCTGATCTTTGTGCTGGCGGCCTTGCTGGCCAGCGTCTCGGGCTGGCTGTATGCGCATCTGCAGCGTTCGGTGAGTCCGACGCCGTTCGGCCTGAACGCCGGCATCGAATACCTGTTCATGGCGGTGGTCGGCGGCGCGGGCTATGTGTGGGGTGCGATCCTGGGATCGGCCTTGCTGACTGTGCTGAAGGATCAGTTGCAATCGTGGCTGCCGAAACTGCTGGGCGCCAACGGCAATTTCGAGACTATCGTCTTCGGCATCCTGATGGTGTTGCTGCTGCAGCGCGCGCGCGACGGCCTGTGGCCGTATCTGCGCAAACTGGTTCCTGCCGGCGTGAAAGCAAGAGCGCCTGAATCCGCGGCTGCGCTGCCGATGCGGGCCAAGCATGCCGGTGCCGGTGCAGTGCTGGAGATCGATCACGCGCGCAAGGAATTCGGCGGGCTGGTAGCCGTGAACGACATGAGCTTCAGCGTCGGCGCGGGACAGATCGTCGGCCTGATCGGTCCCAATGGCGCCGGCAAATCGACCATGTTCAACCTGGTGACCGGGGTCTTGCCTTTGACCGGCGGCGTGATCAGGTTCCGTACGCAGCAGGGCTTGCAGCCGATCTCGGGCTTGCCTTCGCGCCGGATCGTCGCGCGCGGGATTGCCCGCACCTTCCAGCATGTACGCCTGATGGGCAGCATGTCGGTGCTGGAGAACGTGGCGATAGGCGCGCACCTGCGCGGTACGCACCAGGATGTCAGCGGCATTGCCGCCAGCCTGCTGCGGCTGAACCGGGCGGAAGAACAGAGCTTGCTGTTTGAGGCCAGGACCCAGCTTGAGCGCGTCGGTCTCGGACATTTATTGTATGAAGAGGCCGGCAGCCTGGCGCTGGGCCAGCAGCGCATCCTGGAAATCGCCCGCGCCTTATGCTGCGATCCCAGCTTGCTGCTGCTCGACGAACCGGCCGCGGGTTTGCGTTATCAGGAAAAACTGGCGCTCGCCGATTTGCTGCGCAAGCTGAGGGCCGAAGGGATGAGCATTTTGCTGGTGGAACACGATATGGATTTTGTCATGAACCTGACCGACCGGCTGGTGGTGATGGAATTCGGCAGCAAGATCGCCGAAGGCTTGCCGGCCGAGATCCAGCAAGACCCGGCCGTGCTGGAAGCTTATCTGGGAGGCATCGATGCGTAACGCGGTCGCCAATCCGGTGCTGGAAGTGAGCGACCTGCACGTCGCCTATGGCAAGGTGGAAGCCTTGCATGGCGCCAGCCTGCAGGTCGGCGCCGGCCAGATCGTGACCGTGATTGGCCCCAACGGCGCCGGCAAGTCGACCATGCTGAACGCGATCGCCGGCGCCATGCCAGCCAACGGCAGCATGCGCGGCACGGTGCGTTTGCTGGGCCAGGATACCGCCGGCGTGGCGATCGAAGCACGGGTCGCGCGCGGCATGTGCCTGGTGCCGGAAAAGCGCGAGCTGTTCGCCAGCATGACGGTGCAGGACAATCTGCTGCTCGGCAGCTATCGGCGCTACCAGGCAGGGGAGAGCGGCTACGCCGACCAGATGGCGGTGGTGTACGAGCTGTTTCCGCGCTTGCAGGAGAGGCGCCGCCAGCAGGCCGGCAGCCTGTCCGGCGGTGAACGGCAGATGCTGGCGCTGGGACGGGCCTTGATGGCGAAGCCGCAACTGCTGATGCTGGATGAGCCCAGCCTCGGCCTGGCGCCGCTCATCGTCAAGGAAATTTTCCACATCATCGTGCGCCTCAAGCAGACCGGCGTGGCGATCCTGCTGGTTGAGCAAAATGCCCGCGCAGCCTTGCAGGCGGCCGATTACGCCTATGTGCTGGAAACCGGCGACATGGCCATGCAAGGACCGGCAACCGAACTGGCGCATGATCCCAAGGTCATCGATACCTATCTGGGACTGGCGAAGAAAACCAGTTGATGTTGCGGATGCCGGATCGGGGCGGTTTGTGCGACGCCGCAAATTATGTGATAAATTCTTGGCTCGGTTAAGCGATTGACCGAGACGTTCTCAGGGCGGGGTGCGATTCCCCACCGGCGGTAATTGCGTGCAATGCGCATAGCCCGCGAGCGCTTGTCGTTGCGGTTGCAGCGGCAAGGTCAGCAGACCCGGTGTGATCCCGGGGCCGACGGTATAGTCCGGATAAAGAGAGAACAGGTTGCACCGTGCTGTCAGCATTGATAAGGGTCCTGCTGCCTGTCGCCCAGGCGACGGCAGCGCTATTGCCATTGGCATGATCTGTGGCGTGATCTTTATCGGCGCCTGACAAGTGCGCGCTTCCTTTCGATCCAACACGCCCTGTTTTTATCATTTAAACAGGAGAGTCTTCTAATGCAACAACAACAGCAACAGCAACACGCCAAAACCCCCGGCACAGCCAACGAACGCATTGCTTTCATCCAGGCCGGCTGGCACCGCGAGATTGTCGATCAATGCCGCATCGCCTTCATTGCGGAAATCGCCAAAGCCGGCTACAGCGAACAAGACATCGATTTCTTCGAAGTCGCCGGCACCTTTGAGATTCCCTTGCATGCCAAGCTGCTGGCCAACAGCGGCCGCTACGCCGCGGTCGTGGCCACCGCGCTGGTGGTGGACGGCGGCATCTATCGCCATGAATTCGTCGCTCACGCGGTGATCGACGGGCTGATGCAGGTGCAGCTGGAAACCGGCGTGCCAGTGTTGTCGGCGGTGCTGACTCCGCACCATTTCCACGGCGGCGAAGAACATCGCAAGTATTTCTTCGAGCATTTCCTGGTGAAGGGGGCGGAAGCGGCGCGCGCCTGCGCCGACACCATCCAGAAGCTGCGCACGCTGAAGGCCATGCAGGCGGTCGGCGCAGTGCGCACCTTGCATAGCGCTTAAAGGCTGCTCCGCTGTCGCCTGCCGTTGTCTCGGCCGGCGACAGCGCGCATCGATATCCGATCAGATGTTGTCTTCGACCAGCGGCGTGGTGGAGCCCCTGGCGAGCGTCATGCGGGTGCGCTTCAGCAAGGGTTGCGCCGGCGCGCTGCCGTCGCCGGCCAGCGGCTTGACCTTGTTGAACACCACGACCATGCTGTCGCTGGTGATGGTGGCCGTGGCGTAGCCCTGGGCATCGTGGTCGACATAGGCAAAGTCGGGATTGAAGTGTTTCAGCAGGCTGTCGAAAGTCTGCGGCGTCTGCACCAGTGCGCCCAGCAGCGGATTGACGACAGCGGCGCCGGACTTGATGTAGTTGTAGAAGGACTGGCTGCTGATGCCGGCCGTCAGGAAATCCACCAGCACCGGCGGACTGTTCAGGTCGCCGGGATTGGCGCGCACCACGCCGCACTGGAAAGCGTGCAGGTCGCCGGTGATGGCCACCACGTTCTGGATGTTTTGCGTATGCAGGTAAGACAGCAGTTCCGCCTTGTGGCTGGGGAAGCCGTCCCATGAGTCGCAATTGATCACGTACAGCTGGTTGTAAGGCGGCGGAATGCCCAGCGCCGGCGGCGTCAGGTCGGCCCACATGCGGCTCAGCATGATTTCATTGCCCCATACCTTCCAGGTCGCATCCGAATTTTTCAGAGTGTCTTTCCACCATTGCGTTTGCGTCGGGCCGAGTATCGACGGCGCGCGTCCCAGCCTGGCGCTTTCCTGCGCTTCCATCTGCAGCAAGAGCGGCTGCGGCACAAAGTAGCGCGAACCGATCGAATCGTCGCCGTTGACTGGATCATGGCCCAGCTGCTGCGCCACCGATTGTTCGCTGACGATGTGGTCGTCGCGGTACAGGCGCTCGTCGGTCATCACCAGGTGCACCAGTTTGCCGAAGCGGAAATCGCGATAGATGCGGATGTTCTGGTAGCTGCTGTTGTTGAGGTCGAAGGAGAGGTCGCCGAAATCGATAGGCGTATATTCCGCCCAGGCCTGGGTTGCGCTGCGGCGGCGCGCGGTCTGCTGCTTGTTTTCATTGGTGTAGACCTGATGGTCTTGCCAGCAATCGTCGGAGAATTCGTGATCGTCCCAGATCGCGATGACCGGGAATTGATGATGGATGCTCTGCAGGCGCGCATCGGTCTTGTAGGTGCGGTACAGGGTGCGGTAGTCGTTGAGTGTATTGGCGTAGACGCCGCTGCCCGGATGCGCCAGGCCGTCCGGCAGCTTGATCGTGCCGTGCGCCGGTTCTGCGCCGCCGGTCTGGAACGAGGCACCCACGGTTTCATAGATGTAGTCGCCGACGTGCACCACGAAATCCAGGCTTTCCTGCGCCAGCAAGGACATTGCCTGCCAGTGGTTGACCGACCAGTCCTGGCAGGTGAACCAGGCAAAGCGCACCTGGCTGTTGCTGCTGCCGGCGAGCGGCGCGGTCTTGGTCTGGGCGGTGACGCTGACGTCGCTGCCGGCGGTAAACCGGTAGTAATAGACGGTGTCGGGAGTGAGCTGCGTGACCTTGGCGCGTACCGTGAAATCGTAGTCGGCGCTGGCGCTCAGGTTGACTTGCGTCGTGAAGGTCGAGAAATCCGGCCTGGTGGAGACATCCAGGCGGACATCGATGGCGTCGGCAATGGCGCTGTTGTTGCGCACCACCCGCCCCCAGAATACGACGCTGCTATCCTTCGGGTCGCCGGAGGCAATCCCCTGCGGAAAGGCGAACATTCCCGGACTGCCGCCGCCGATATCGGCGCTGCCGCCGCAAGCGCTGAGTATTCCCGATGTTGCTGCTACTACCGTGAAAAATGCCGAGCCTTTCAAAAACTGTCTGCGCTTCATTGCTTTATCTCCTGCTTATAGTTATGTGATGTTTATCGCAGCATTTGATGACACGATAACAAGACGTAATTTAAAGCAACGGAGTGAGTTGCAGGAAGGAAAAACCGGCAATCCGAGGGTTGTTACTAATCATCAATCCGGTAATTGCATAAACGCCGGTTCGCGGGCAGTTCCCCGCAATGCGTGCTCAGGGATGTTGCGCGCCGCACACCGGGCAGCCGGCATCGCGGGCGACGCCGATGCGGGTCCACTCCATGCTGCGCGCATCCAGCATCAGCAGGACGCCCGCCAGGGAGGCGCCGATGCCGGCAATCAGCTTGAGCGCTTCGGCCGCCTGCATGCTGCCGATGATGCCGACCAGCGGTGCAAACACGCCCATGGTGGAGCAGGCCACTTCTTCAAATGCGCGGTCCGGCGGAAACAGGCAGGCGTAGCAGGGCGATGTCTCGGAGCGCGGATCGAAGACGCTGATCTGGCCGTCGAACTGGATCGCCGCGCCCGACACCAGCGGTACTTTCAAAGCGACGCAGGCACGGTTGATGGCTTGGCGGGTGGCGAAGTTGTCGCTGCAGTCGATCACCACATCGGCATCGCTTATCAACTGCTGCAGGCGCGCCTGATCCGCGCGTTCGGGCAGGGCGATGATGTCGATTTCCGGATTGATCTGCGCCATGGCGGTCTTGCCGGAACTGACCTTGGCCTGGCCGACGCGGTCGCTGGTATGCAGGATCTGCCGCTGCAGGTTGGTGAGGTCGACCGTGTCGTTATCCACCAGCGTAATGCGGCCAACGCCGGCCGACGCCAGGTACATCGCCGCCGGCGAGCCGAGACCGCCGGCGCCGACGATGAGCGCATGCGCCGCCAGGAATTTCTCCTGGCCGGCGATATCGATATCGTCCAGCAGGATGTGGCGTGAATAGCGGAGTAATTGCTGGTCGTTCATAAGAAACTGTCGAAACTGTCAAATAGGTAAGTTGTGCTGCCGTATCGGCCAAGCGCCGCATCCATAAAAAAAGGCCGCATCGCTGCGGCCTTAGTGTAGCGTGAAAAGCGATTATTTTTTATCGCCCTTCTTGCCGTCCGTCTTGTCGTTGCCCGGTTCATCTTTACGGATGATGGCGCCGGCAGCCGGATCGGCCTTGTCGTCCTTGTCGCTTTCCGAACGGATTTCCGGCTTGATCTTGGATATCTGCACCGGCAAGCCCTTCAGCTGGTTGAGCGCTTGCACCAGCTGGAAGTCATCCTTGCCGCCGTATTCCAATGGCTTGCGCTTTTTCTCGGCCGCAGCGATCCGTTGCGCTTCTTCCAGTTCATCCACCTTCGCCTTGATCTCAGGACCCTTGTCGGTGTCGTTGCTCAGATGCTTGGTGAGGTCGGCTTCGCGCAGGCGCAGTCCGTTCAGGCCGTCGCCGTCGGCATATTCATCCACCATGACGTCCGGCACGATGCCCTTGGCCTGGATCGAACGGCCGTTGGGCGTGTAGTAGCGCGCGGTGGTCAGCTTGACCGCGGTGTTGCGGTCCGGCGGCAGGGCGATCACCGATTGCACCGAACCCTTGCCGAAGGTCTGGGTGCCCATGATGGTGGCGCGCTTGTAGTCTTGCAGGGCGCCGGCGACGATTTCCGAAGCGGAGGCGGAACCGGTATTGACCAGCACCACCATCGGCACCTTCTTCAAGGCGTCAGGCAGGCGCGCCAGCGGGTCGTTGCCCGGGTTGGCATAGTATTCGCGCTTGGCGTAGAACGAAGCCTTGGAGCTCGGCAGCTGGCCGTTGGTGGTCACCACCACCGAATCCTTGGGCAGGAAGGCGGCGGAAACGCCGATCGCGCCTGGCAGCACGCCGCCCGGATCGTTGCGCAGGTCCAGCACCAGGCCTTTCAGGTTCGGCTCCTGGGCGTAGATGGCGGCGATTTTCTTGGCCATGTCGTCCACCGTCGGTTCCTGGAACTGGGTGATGCGCAACCACGCATAGCCCGGTTCGACCACTTTCGACTTGACGCTCTGGACGCGGATTTCCTGGCGCGTGATGTTGAAGATCAGCGGCTTGTCTTCATCCTTGCGCGAAATGGTCAGGGTGATCTTGGTGTTCGGTTCGCCGCGCATGCGCTTGACGGCCTGCTCCAGGGTCAGGCCCTTGACCGGGGTGGCGTCGAGGCGGGTGATCAGGTCGCCCGCCTTGATGCCGGCGCGGTAGGCCGGCGAGTCCTCGATCGGCGAGACCACCTTGATGTAGCCTTCTTCCATGCCGACTTCGATGCCGAGCCCGACGAATTTGCCTTGCGTGCTCTCGCGCAACTCTTTGTAGGCTTTCTTGTCCAGATAGGCCGAGTGCGGGTCGAGCGAAGCCACCATGCCGGAAATGGCTTCGGTCAGCAGCTTCTTGTCGTCCGCCGGTTCCACATAGTCGGACTTGATCAGTCCGAACACATCGGCCAGCTGCCGCAATTCTTCCAGCGGCAACGGCGCGGCGGCACTCTTCTGCGCAATGGCGTCGAACTGGATAGAGGCGCCGATGCCCGCGATGACGCCTAAACTGATTAGACCGATATTTTTAAGCTTACTGCCCATGTTTCACCTAGTAGTTACCCATCCGAGTGGGTCAAACGCACGGCCTTGATGCCGAATTTCAAAGTATAAACCTGATTGTTCATTGCCGCCGCTGTTGCCGGCATTGGCAATCACGTCGCCGGCTTTAACCGCATCGCCGGGGCGCTTCAATAATGCCTGATTATTACCGTAAATAGTCATGTACTGGTTGCCGTGGTCGACAATGATCAGGTTGCCGAAGCCGCGCAGCCAGTCGGCAAACACGACGCGGCCAGAGGCGACCGCCTTGACTTCGGTGCCTTCCGGGGTGCGGATGAACAGGCCTTTCCAGCTCGGGCCGTCGCCGCGCTTGCTGCCGAAGCGCGCCATGACGTCGCCCCGTACCGGTAGCCGCAACTGGCCGCGCAGGGATTCGAACGGCTTGCCATAAGAGACATCCTTGACCTCGGGCTCCGGCGTCAGCTCGTTGCGCGCCAGCGGCGGCACGGGCGCCGGCGGCGTGACCGCCACCACGGGCGGCTGATCGTCGTCGATGGCGTCCGGATTGACCGGCTTGGGTTTGACCGTGCCGTCCGTTGCTGGCGGCTTTGCGGCCTGCGCGGCGCGCTGCTGCTCCGCCAGGCGCTGGCGCTCGCGCGCCGCCTGGGCTTGCGCCAGCGCTTCGGCTTTGGCTTTTGCCTGGGCCAGCTGCTGCAGGCGCTGCTTTTCGCGGGCGGCGGCTTCCGCCTGCTTCTGCGCCTCGATCAGCTGCGCCAGCTTGTCCACCAGGCCGGACAGGCGCTGGTCGTCGCGCTGGATATTGCCGGCTTCCTTGCGCTGGCTGTTGAGTTTGCTGGAAAGCTGGGTCAGCAGCGTCGCCCGCTTGGCTTTTTCCTGTTCCAGCAGCTTTTTCTGGTCACGCTGTTCCTGGGCGATCTCGTCCAGGTCGTCCTTGGCGTTCTGGGCTTCGGTCTGGTTGGCCTCCACCGCGGCCAGGTTGGCGCGCAGCGCTTCCAGCAGCTTGGCCTGCGCTTGCGAGACATAGCCCATGTATTGCAGGTCGCGATTGATGCGGTTCGGATTGTCGCCTGACAGCAGCAGCTTGATGCGGTCCTCATTGCCTGCCACGTACTGCTGGCGCAGCAGATTGGCCAACTGGGTCTGCTGCCGGGTCACGGTCTTGCTGAGTTCGTCGTGCTGCTTGGCCAGCCTGGCAACCTTGGCCTCGGTCTGCTGCTGCTCCGCGCTCAGGTCGCGCAAGGAGCGGGTGGCCTTGGAAACGGCTTCCTCGGAGTCGGCCAGGGCGTCGCTGGCATCGTCCTTCTCGGTTTCGGTCTGGCTGATGTCGCGCTTGAGGCTGTCCAGCTTTTGCCGCAAATCGGCGCGCTGCGCTTCCGCCGCCTGCTTTTGCTTGCTGCGTTCGGTGATTTTAGCGGGGGCTGCGCTGACAGCCGCCGGTTGGGCCGCTGCCAGCGTGGCCGCCAGCAGCAGCGCCAAAGGCCACGCCAGGAGCGCCGGCTGGCGGCTTCTGGCGTGGTTGCTGTTGCGCTTGCTGAGAGGTGTCAGGAGATGACCCAGCGAGATATTTATTTCGCTTTCCCCTGGCTGGCGACGGCGTTCATCGCCGCTGCTATCGCCTCCTGGTCGCCCAGGTAGTAGCTCTTGATCGGCTTCAGGTCGGCGTCCAGCTCATAGACCAGCGGCTGGCCGTTAGGAATGTTGAGGCCGACGATATCCTCGTCGCTGATGCCGTCCAGCATCTTGATCAGGGCGCGCAGGCTGTTGCCGTGGGCGGAAATGATGATGCGCTTGCCGCTGCGGATGGACGGCGCGATGTCATCGTTCCAGAACGGCAAAACACGCGCCACGGTGTCTTTCAGGCATTCGGTCAGCGGGATTTCCTCGCGTTTCAGGCCGGCGTAGCGCGGATCGGCGTAGGAAGTGCGCGGATCGTTCGGTTCCAGCGGCATAGGCGGCGTGTCATAGCTGCGGCGCCATACCATGACTTGCTCGTCGCCGTACTTGGCCGCGGTTTCCGCCTTGTTCAAGCCTTGCAGGGCGCCGTAGTGGCGCTCGTTCAGGCGCCAGTGATGCTTCACCGGCAGCCACATCAGGTCCATCTCGTCGAGCGTGCCCCACAAGGTGCGGATCGCGCGCTTCAGCACCGAGGTATACGCCAGGTCGAAGGTGAAGCCGGCTTGCAGCAGCAGCTGGCCAGCCTGCCTGGCTTCCGCCACGCCCTTGTCGGTGAGGTCGACGTCGACCCAGCCGGTGAAACGGTTAGCCAGGTTCCAGGTGGATTCGCCGTGGCGCATCAATACGATTTTGTACATGGTAATTTGCTAACTAAGTTAGATAGGTAAGTAGGAAATCGGTTGCTCGCCATCGGAATCCAGCTGCGGCGCTCAAAGGTTTTTCGAGCTGAGCTGATACGAATTGAATGGCGCTACAGCTTCTATTTTATAATGGCGGGATTAACTAATACCATTGGATACCCGTGAAATTCTTGATTGATAACATTTTTCTGATTGCAGTAGCAATATTGTCGGGTGGCGCGCTGTTGCTGCCTTTGTTGCAAAAGCGCGGTAACCGGGTGTCGACTTTACAGGCCACCCAGCTGATCAACCAGGGCAAGACACTGGTGCTGGATGTGCGTGACAGCGATGCATTTGCCGCCGCTCACCTGATAGACGCCAAGAACATCCCCTTGAAAGACCTGCCGCAACGCATGGCTGAACTGGACAAGTTTAAAGCAAAGAATGTGCTGGTGGTGTGCCAGACCGGCAGCCAGGCCACCAAGGCGGTAGCGCAATTGACCCAGGCCGGCTTTGCCCAGGCCTATAACCTGGAAGGCGGCATCGCCGCCTGGCAGACCCAGGGCCTGCCTACCGTCAAATAAGTGCCGCCAGCTGGCTGGCGTTGGGGTTGAACAAGGAAGAGTAGTCATGACAGCACATGTTGTAATGTATAGCACCGCAGTATGCCCATACTGCATCCGCGCCGAGCAGTTGCTGAAGGCAAAAGGCGTGGAAAATATCGAAAAGATCAGGATCGACCTCGATCCCTCGCAGCGCGAGACCATGATGCAAAAGACCGGCCGCCGCACCGTGCCGCAAATTTATATCGGCGCGACCCATGTCGGCGGCTTTGACGACTTGCATGCGCTCGATCGCGATGGCAAGCTGGAGCCCCTGCTGCAAAGCGCCTGATTTTCGGCAATTTCTCCAGGGAATCAGGTATTGTTGCACACTGCATTGAAAACCGGCCAGGTCGCAGGCATTGCCGTCTGGCTAATTTAAATTAACTGAAAGAGTGTCATGGCTGAAGAGAACCAACAAGTTGAAGCACCAGTGTTCCAGATTCAACGCGTCTACCTGAAAGATTTGTCGCTGGAACAACCGAATTCGCCGGCCATTTTTCTCGAGCAAGAGGCTCCGCAGATCGAAGTGGCAGTCGATGTCGGCGCTGAAGCGCTGGCCGAAGGCATTTTCGAGTCGACCGTGACGGTGACCGTCACCGCCAAGGTGAAAGACAAGGTCGCGTTCCTGGTCGAAGGCAAGCAAGCCGGTATTTTCGAACTGCGCAACATCCCGACCGAACAACTGGATCCATTGCTCGGCATCGGCTGCCCGAACATCGTCTACCCGTATCTGCGCGCCAATCTGGCGGACGCCATCACGCGTGCCGGTTTCCCGCCTATCCACCTGGCCGAAATCAATTTCGAAGTGTTCTATCAACAGCGTCTGCAGGCACTGGCCGAGCAAGCGCAAAAAGGCAGCGGCGACAGCATCGCGGTTGACGGCTCGACAACCATCAACTAATTTCGCAAGGCGCAGCGGCGGCCTGGCGCAGTGCCGGCCGCCGGCGCCGGCCGCGGATGATCGCGGCAAGGAGAGGGCGCCCGCCCGCAGCTTTTCCCTGTGATTTTGCGGCAACCCTCGCTGCAACTGGAGACCAATAGATGAATTTTGCACGCATAGCCGCTGCCGCCGCGTTGTTGCTGGGAAGCTCGCTCGGCGTTGCCGGTTCTGCCCACGCCCTCGATTTCAAGGCGGTTGGCGCAGCACCCGTGGTGTTATACGATGCGCCTTCGGAAAAAGGCCGGCGCGTAGCGGTTGCACCGCGCGGCATGCCGGTCGAAGTGGTGCTGACCTACGGCGAATGGACCAAAGTGCGCGACGCCAGCGGCGATTTGTCGTGGCTGCAGTCCAAGGGACTGGTCGCCAAGCGCAACCTGCAGGTGACCGTGGCCAATGCCAAGATTCGCGCCAATCCTGACGACGCCGCCGCAGTCGTGTTCAGCGCCGACAAGGGCGTGTTGCTGGAACTGGTCGATCCGGTCGCCTCGGGCTGGGCCAAAGTGCGCCATCGCGACGGCCAGAGCGGCTACGTCAAGGCGGCCGAGGTCTGGGGCGATTGATTCTTCCTCGTATTTTTGTCATTTCTAGCCGCCCGTGTCTTCTGAACCCACCATTCCATCGATGAATATAACTGTACTTGGCGCTGGCGCCTGGGGCACGGCGCTGGCGATCACCCTGGCGCAGCGCCATAGCGTGACGCTGTGGGGACGGAATCCCGACACCATGGCGGCAGCCGCCGCGCAGCGCGAAAACAGCGTCTATCTGCCCGGTTTCCCCTTGCCGGACAATCTGCGCCTCTCGGCCGATTTCTCGCAGGCCGTCGCCCATGTCACCGGCGACGCGGCCGCCGCCCAGGCGGAAGGCTTGCTGATCGTGGCATCCTCGGTGGCCGGCTTGCGTGAACTGGCGCAGCAGCTGCAAGCCTATCCGACCCCGAATATCGTCTGGCTGTGCAAGGGCTTTGAAGAAAACACCAGCCTGCTGCCGCACCAGATCGTGCGCGAGGTGCTGGGCGATGCGATGCCGGCGGCGGCGCTGTCGGGGCCGTCGTTTGCGCAAGAAGTCGCGCGCGGCCTGCCTTGCGCCTTGTCGGTCGCGAGCGTCCATGCGGGCTTGTGCGAGCAGGTGGTGGCGGCGGTGCATGGCGATAACATCCGGGTGTATTCGACCGACGACCTGATCGGGGTTGAAGTCGGCGGCGCGGTAAAGAACATCCTGGCGATTGCCACCGGCGTCGCCGATGGCCTGGGACTCGGCTTGAACGCGCGGGCTGCCTTGATCACCCGCGGCCTGGCGGAAATCACCCGGCTCGGGGTGGCGCTCGGCGGCCGCAGCGAAACCTTCATGGGTTTGTCCGGCGTCGGCGACCTCATCCTGACCTGCACCGGCGATCTGTCGCGCAACCGCAAGGTCGGGCTGGGGCTGGCGCAGGGCAAGCCGCTGGCATCCATCGTCACCGAGCTCGGCCATGTCGCCGAGGGCGTGCGCTGTGCCGCTGCCGTACGTGCTCTGGCGCAGCAGCGCGGCGTCGACATGCCGATCACCAATGCGGTCGCGGGCGTGCTGTTCGACGGCGCTTCCCTGCGTTCCGTGATGGAGCTCCTGCTGTCGCGCAATCCGCGCGAAGAAGCCGCTTAGGGCCTGTTAGCAAGCCGGCCCCGGCAAAGCCGATTTTACATAGCGATGCAATGTCGTTATGCCGCTTTGCCGCAGCATCAAGTAGTATCATTTCTTTGTGTCAAATCAATGACAAAACCTGGATAAATACGCCGACGACAATTAAGTGCGTTTCTCCTGCTTGTTGGCAACGATTGCGGCATATAATCGCCCTTTCCAAACATGATCGTGGTTTTTTTGATAAGGAAAGAAATGCATAGCACAATGTTCCCGGCTGTTCGACGTCGCTCTGCCCTTATGCAACGCGGATTCACGCTGATTGAAATCATGGTGGTGGTGGTGATCATGGGGATTCTGGCGGCCTTGGTCGTGCCTAAACTGATGGGCCGCACCGACGATGCGCGGATCCAGGCTGCGCGCCAGGATATCGGCACCCTGATGCAGGCGCTCAAGCTGTACAAACTGGACAACCAGCGTTATCCGACCACCGATCAGGGCTTGCAGGCGCTGGTGGTCAAGCCGACCAGCGGTCCCGCCGCCAATGGCTGGAAAAGCGGCGGCTATATCGACAAGCTGCCAAAAGACCCTTGGGGCAATCCGTATCAATTCCTGTCGCCCGGCATCCATGGCGAAGTGGATATATTTTCCTATGGCGCCGACGGCCAGCCGGGTGGTGAAGGTAACGACGCCGACATCGGCTCTTGGGACTTGTAATAATGTCCCTCATGGCGCATCGCAACCTGCGCCAGGGTGCAGCGCGCGGCTTTACCTTGCTGGAGCTGCTGGTGGTGGTGGTGATCGCAGGCATCACGCTGGGCGTGGTGTCGCTCAACGCGTTTCGCAGCGATCGCCAGGTCATGCAGGACGACGCCAAGCGGATTGCCTTGCTGCTGCAGCTGACGCGGGAAGAAGCCATCCTGCGCAATCGTCCGACGGCTTTCGAAGCTGACGCCAACAGCTATCGTTTCATGGTGCGTGAAGAAGCCGGCTGGCAGCCGCTGGCCCAGGACGACATGCTGCGCCAGCGCGATTTCAAGCGCAGTCCCATGCTGCTGGCCATGGATCCGGCGCCGACCGAGGCAGCGCCGCCAAATACCCTGCGCATCACCTTCGGCCGCGAACCGGTCGACAAGCCTTTTACCTTGACCATGAGCAGCGGCGACAGCACGGTCCTTATCCGCGCCGATGGCATCGGTCATTTTGCGGTTGAATAAATGCCTAACTTGCGCATGCCTCCCCACCGTTACGAAGCAGGTTTCACCTTGCTGGAAGTGCTGGTGGCATTGGTCATTGTCGGCACCGCGCTGGGCGCCAGCTTGCGCGCGGTCGGCAGCCTGACGCAGAACAGCAGCGGCTTGCGGGCCGCCATGATGGCTTCCTGGTCGGCGGAAAACCGGCTGACGCAAATTCGCCTCGGCCATGAATGGCCGTCAATCGGCAACCGCTCCTTCGATTGTCCGCAGGGCGATCTGCCGCTGTATTGCCAGGAACACGTGCTGGGCACGCCCAATCCCTATTTCCGGCGGGTGGAAGTTTCGGTGTTCGCCGATGCCAACTCCGAACGGCGCATCGTCAATCTGTCGCAGGTGGTGCCGAATGCGCGTTAGCAGAAAGCTGAAAAGCGGCAGCCGCGGTTTTACGCTGGTGGAACTGATCATCGCCGTCACCATCCTGGCGATGGTGGCGATACTGGGCTGGCGCGGCCTGGACGGCATCGTGCGTTCGCGGATTTCGCTGACGGCGGAAATGGAGCAGACGCGCGGCATGCAATTGACGTTTGCCCAGCTGCAAAGCGACTGCGCCCAAATCGCTCCCAAGATGCTGATGACCACGCGTCCCTATTTATCGGCGGAGCCGGGGCGCTTGCTGATGGTGCGGCTGGTGTTCGCCGACCAGCAGCCGACCCGTCTGCAGGTGGTGGATTACCGTCTGCGCGACGGCCGCCTGACGCGCCAGGAATCGGTGGCGACGCGCGATCCGAGCGTGATCGATACCTTGTGGCAGAACGCGCTCAACGATAGCGGCGACGGCGCCAACAGCCAGGCGGTGCTGTTGCAATCCGATATCGCCAGCATGCAGACGCAGGTGTGGGGCAGCGACCAGCAAGGCTGGCGTCCGTCTTCCGCCATCAGCGCCGGCAGCCAGGACAGCAACGTCAACGCCAACAAATGGACCGGCTTGCAGGTGGCGCTGCAGCTGCGCGGCCGCAGCGGCGCCATGGCCAAGACTTTCCTGCTGGGGGCCTCATGAGGCGCGCGCTGCGGAGCCGCTATGCCCAGCGCGGCGTCGCGGTAGTGACGGCCTTGCTGCTGACCACGCTGGCGGTCACCATCGTCGCCAGCCTGTTCTGGCAGCAGCAGGTGCAGGTGCGCTCGATCGAAAACCAGCGCCTGCAGCTGCAGAAAAACTGGATCATGCGCGGCGCGCTGGATTGGGCCAGCATGATCCTGCGCGCCAGCGGCAAGCAATTCCGTTACGACTATCTGGGACAGCCATGGGCTGCGCCCCTGGCTGATACCCGCCTCGACCAATATGTGGAAGACGGACAGGCAGTTGGCGACGCCGGCGACGCCATCCTTTCCGGCCATATCGTCGATGCCCAATCGCGCTACAACCTGAATAACCTGAGCGTGGGCGGCAAGCCGTCCCCCGATGAGGTGGCCGCTTTCAAACGCCTGCTGAGTAATCTGCGCCTGTCCGGCACGCTGGCCACGGCGGCGGCCCAGGCCATCGCGCAAGGGCTGCCGGCCGCGCCGTCGACCACCCCGCCAAGCACGCCGCCGGCCGGGCAACCGGGGAACGCTGTAACCACCGCCAGTTCGACATTGCCGATGATGCAGGTCGACGATTTGCTGTCGGTGCCTGGATTCACACCGGACATCGTGCGCCAGCTGCAGGATTATGTGGTGGTGCTGCCCTGGACCGGAGGCCCCACGCCGATCAACGCGAACACAGCGTCGGCCGAGGTGCTGGCTTCCCGTTTTCCTAACTTGTCGCTGGCGCAGGCCAATACGCTGGTAGCTATGCGGCGTACAGCGCCATTTACCGATATCGCCAATTTCACGGCGCAGCTGTCAAACCTGTTCAACATAACAGTACCGGCAAACGCGTATATCGAGGTTTCCAGCAAAAATTTTTTGGTCTACGGCAAGATTCGCATGGGTCGCGCCGCCCTGAATACCGTATCCTTGCTGAACCGTGCCGATAACGGCGCCAGCACCAATATCGTGTGGATTAGAGAACAATAAATGGAAGATGCGTTTTGAGTACCTTACTTCTCCGCTTACCCGCCAGGGCGACTGTGGACAGCGCCGCGGCGGTGGCCATGCCCGATTGCCGCTATGCGCTGGTGTCGGACGCCGGCCGCATCGAGCGCCAGGGCGCCGAACAGCTGTCCGGCCTGGCCGAGCAGATTGCCGCGGCGAGCCGGGTGGTGCTGATATTGGCCGCGGCCGACGTCAACCTGCTGCAGTTGCAAGTGCCGCCGCTGTCCGACGCCAAGCTGAAGATGGCGCTGCCGAACCTGGTGGAAGAACAATTGCTGGTCGATCCCTTCGACTGCGTGATCGTGGCCGGCCGCAAGCGCGCCGGCAGTGCCGCCGACAATAACCTGCGCCTGATTGCAGTGGTGCAAAGAGACTGGCTGGAGCTGCTGGTCAAGACCTTGCTGGCGCTGGGCGCGCATAACCTGCAAGCCTGGCCGGCCCAGCTTTGCCTGCCCCTGCGCGAGCCGGATATGGCGGTCGCCGCCATCACCGATCACGGCGGCGACATCGATGTCGCCTTGCGCCTGTCAGGCGAACAGGGCATGGGCTGGTCGCTGTCGCCGGTTTCGGGACAGTCGGTAGCGCAGGAAGTACTGGAGGGATTGACTTCCATCCTGCCGCAGCAGCAGATGACTTTATATGTACCGCAATCCTCCCTGGCGGCTTACCAGGAACTGGAGCCGGCGCAGATCACGGTGCTGGCCGACGACTGGTCGCACTGGCTGGCCGGCACCCAGGAACAGGCGCGCAACGGCATCGACCTGATGAGCGGCCTGACCGCCAGCGCCGCCGGCACCGAATTCAGCTGGCGCCGCTGGCGCTGGCCGCTGGGCCTGGCGGCGGCGCTGCTGCTGGTGAATGTCGTCAGCCTCAACTATGACTGGCTGCGCATGCGGCGCGAGGCGACTGCCCTGCGCAGCGGCATGCTGCAAAACTACCGCGCCGCCTTCCCGAAAGAAACCGTGATCGTCGACCCGATCGCCCAGGCCAAGCAAAAAGTCGCAGCGGCTCAGCGCGACGGCGGCCAGCTGGCGGCGGACGACTTCATCGCCCTGGCAGCCGCTTTTGGCTCGGCCTGGGCAGGCTTGCCGCAGAGCTCCGACAATGGCGCCATCGCCAGCCTGGAATATCGTGACCACCATCTGCTGGTGCGCCTGAAAAATCCTGGCGACGCGGATGGCGCCGAAGCGCAGCTCAAGAGTGCACTGAGCAGCATGAAATTAACGCTCAGCAAACCGGCTACCGGGGTCTGGCAAATCGGGAGCGGCAAGTGACGTCTACACGCAACCCCCTGCAGCAAGCCTGGAGCAGGATTTCAACGCCGGCCGGCGCCTACTGGGCGCAAAGAAACCAGCGCGAACGTCGTCTGCTCGGCGCCGCGGCGGCAGTGATCCTGCTGGCCATCATTTATCTGCTGCTGCTCGATCCGGCCCTGAGCGGCCGCAGCCGCCTGCAAAAGGACTTGCCGGCGCTGCGCCAGCACGCGGCCGAATTGCAGGCCCTGACGGCCAAGGCGGCATCGCTGTCCGGCCAGATGGCGGAGCGGCCGGCATCGCCCTTGAGCAAAGAGGCGGTTGAAACAGCATTGAAGAGCAAGGGACTGAGTCCGCAAAGCGTGACGCTGAACGGCGACATGGCCAAGGTGCAGCTGGCGGCGGTGGCCTTTGCCGGCTTGCTGGACTGGCTGGACGACGTCCAGAAGAATTCGCAATGGCAGGTGGTGGATGCCAGTGTCACGGCGCTGGCCGGGGCGACGCCGCAGCCGGGCATCGTCAACGCCACGGTCACTTTGCTGCAGCAAAAACATGAGTAATGTGCTGCGCGGGATGTCGCCGGCGTCGTTGTTCCGGATTGCAGGATAGCGATGCGCGGACTAGGCAGAGCATTGATATGGCTGGCGGCGGCAGGGTTGAGTGCACTGATCACGGTACTGGCTTTCTTGCCGGCGGCGTGGCTGGCGCCGTTGCTGGAAAGCCGTACCGGCGGCCGTCTCACCTTGGGCGATGCGCAAGGATCCTTGTGGCAAGGCTCGGCTTTTATCGGCGCCGCGCCTAGCGGCAAGGATGCGGTGGCGGCGCTGTTGCCGGGGCGCTTTTCCTGGCATTTGTCGCCGCTGGTGTTGCTGGGACGGGTCGATGCCAGGCTGGAGAATGCGCAAGTGTTGTCGAGCGCGGTCAGCATCCGCGGCAGCTGGAGCGAATGGACCGTCAGCCCGTCCGGCATGCTGTTGCCGGCCGAGCGTTTGTCGGCCTTGGGTGCGCCATTGAATACCTTGCAGCCGTCGGGCAAGATGCAGCTGGGCTGGCAACAGCTGACGCTGGCGCGGACCAGGATAGGCAACGCTGACGGGATTGCTCTGCATGGCGTCATGACGCTGGACCTGCTGGCGATGGCGTCGCGCCTGTCGCCGGTCAAGCCGCTGGGCAGCTATCGCATGCGGCTAGACTGGCAGGGGACGCAGGCGGGGATGACGCTGACGACGTTGGGCGGTGCGATGTTGTTGAATGGCAGCGGCAAACTGCAAAACGGTCATTTTCAGTTTTCGGGGACCGCGGAAGCGGCGGTGGGACAAGAGGAAAAGTTGGCTACTTTACTGAGCCTGCTCGGCCAACGGCGCCAGATGAATGGCAGAAATGTTATCGGACTAGAGTTTAAATCATGAAAGATAAAATGTATCTCGCACTAATCAACGCAACTGCGAACACAACTGCGAACACGACTGCGAACACGACTGCGTCGACATGCGAAGCTCCGCATCTGCACTTGGCCGCGCGTAGTTCCTGGCGCTACGCCGCCGCCATTGCCTTGTTGACTTGTGCCGCTGGCGTCTCGGTTGCCGCCGGTGCGCAGCCGGTGCTGGGTACGGCCCCCCTGGGCGCCAGCACCGAAGGGGCGAACGGCCAGGCAGTGATGAACTTTGTCGGCGCCGACATCGAGTCGGTCATCAAGGCGGTCGGTCAATATACCAACACCACTTTCATCGTCGATCCGCGCGTCAAGGGCACCATCAACCTGGTCTCCGAAAAGCCGGTGAGCAAGACGCAGGCCTTTGATCTGCTGGCCTCCACTTTGCGCCTGCAAGGCTATGCCGTGGTGCGCGGCGACGGGTTTGTGAAGGTCGTCCCGGAAGCCGACGCCAAGCTGCAGGTGGCGCCAACCCGCCCGGCCAGCGTCCGCGGCGACCAGATCGCGACCCAGATTTTTTCCCTGAACTATGAATCGGCCACCAATATCCTGCCGGTGCTGCGGCCGCTGATTTCGCCGAACAACACGATCAACGCCAATCCGGGCAACAACACCCTGGTGGTGACCGACTACGCGGAAAACCTGCAGCGCCTGGGGAAAATGATCGCCGCGCTGGACGTGCCGGCGGTCAACGACCTCGACGTGATCCCGATCCGTTATGCGGTGGCCAGCGATATCGCCGTGATGGCCAGCAAGCTGCTGGATGCCGGCTCGGCCGCGCCGGGCGCCGGCGACAGTGCGCGCACCATCATCATGGCCGATTCCCGCACCAACTCGGTGGTGATCCGGGCGCCGTCCGCCGGCCGCGCCAATCTGGCCAAGTCGCTGATTTCCAAGCTTGACCAGCCGACTGCCAATGCCGGCAACGTCCACGTGGTGTATCTGAAAAATGCCGATGCGGTGAAACTGGCCAAGACCTTGCGCGCGATTGTGTCCAACGACACTTCGCTGCCGACTTCCAACCAGTCCAGCAAGAGCTCCGGCAGCGGCTCGGGCGGCATGCTGCAAGGTTCCAGCGGCGGCGGAGCGCTAGGCTCAGGAAATTCGACCACGCCGCAGTCCCAGACGCCGCAGGATAACGCATCGCAATCGTCCGGCGGTGGCAGCGGCAGTGGAGCGGCCGGTTTTATCCAGGCTGACGACAGCACCAATACGCTGATCATTACCGCCAGCGAACCGGTCTACCGCAATATCCGCGGCGTCATCGACCAGCTCGACACACGGCGCGCTCAGGTTTATGTGGAAGCCTTGATCGTTGAAGTAACCGACACTGCGGCAAGCGAAATCGGGGTGCAGTGGATGGCCTTGAGCGGCGACCAGAACAGCAATTACCGGGTCGGTGGCGGCACCGGATTCTCTGGCACCAATAGTGGTATCAATCCTGCCAATACAAGCGGCAATCTGTTGAATGCGGCAATTGTGCGTGCCGCAGGAACTGCTACCGGCACTCCCACTCTTGGCAGTGGCTTGCAGCTCGGCGTATTCCGCCAGATCGCTGGCAAGATCGGCCTCGGCGCGCTGGCTAGCGCATTGAATGGCACTACCGGCGGCAATGTGTTGTCGATGCCGAATTTGCTGACGCTGGACAATGAAGAGGCAAAAATCATTGTTGGTCAAAACGTGCCGTTTGTCACCGGCTCTTACGCCACGACGGGCGGCACCACCACCAGCAATCCGTTTACCACGGTTGACCGCAAGGATGTCGGCACGGCTTTGAAGATCAAGCCGCATATCTCCGAAGGCGGTACGGTGCGGCTGGAAATTTCTCAAGAAGTTTCTTCCGTGGTGCAAGGCACCGCGTCCAACCAGAATGGACCGACCACGAATAAACGTTCTCTGGATACCAATGTCGTGATCGATGATGGCGAGATCATTGCATTAGGCGGTCTGATCGGTGACGAAAACGCGAACAATATCCAAAAAGTGCCGTTGCTGGGCGACCTGCCGTTTATCGGCAATTTTTTCAAGTATCAAACCGGTTCACGCAACAAGACCAATCTGATGATTTTCCTGCGTCCGACGATTGTGCGCGACAAGGAAACCAGCAGCAGATTGGCCGCAGATCGCTACGACTACATGCGTGCGCAGCAGATTCATGTGCAGCCGGGCAAGTCGATCCTGACTGATTTCGGCTCTTCGGTGTCGGCCAAGCTGGAAGACGGCGGTCCGTTCATCGATCTGCGCAAGAAGCAGAACGCGCCGGATGCGCCAGACCAGCCAGCGCCGGAACAGCAACAGATGCCGATGCTGCTGCCGGCCAAGCCGCAGGCCTCGCCGGCGCCCGGCTTCCAGAACGACAGAACGCCATGAGCGATCCCAGAATGACCGATACGCGCCTGCTTCCCTACGCCTTCGCCCGCAATTTTTCATTGCTGGCGCAGCGTACCGAGGATGCCAACGGCGCCGACAATCCGGTGGAGCTGTGGATTTCCGACGCCACCCAGCCGAGCGCGATCGCCGAAGTCAGCCGGCGCTTCGGCCGCATCAAGTTCCGCAAGTTTTCACGCGATGAGCTGGAGGCGGCGATTGCGGCGGCCTACGCCGGCTCTGGCGGCGATGCGGCGCAGGTGGTGGATGAGTTCGAATCCGATCTCGACCTGGCCAAGCTGATGCAAGACATGCCGGCCATCGAAGACCTGCTGGAATCGTCCGACGATGCGCCGGTGATCCGCATGATCAACGTGCTGCTGACGCAGGCTTTGCGCGAAGGCGCTTCCGATATCCATATCGAACCGTTCGAGCAGATCTCGGTGGTGCGTTTCCGTATCGACGGCAGCTTGCGCGACGTGGTGCGGCCTAAGAAAGCGGTGCATGCCTCGCTGATTTCCCGCATCAAGATCATGGCGCAGCTCGACATCGCCGAAAAGCGCTTGCCGCAGGATGGCCGCATCACCTTGCGCGTCGGCGGCAAGCCGGTCGATGTGCGGGTTTCCACGCTGCCGACCGGCCATGGCGAACGCGCCGTGCTGCGTTTGCTGGACAAGGAAGCCGGCCGCCTGGATTTGCAGCATCTGGGCATGAGCCCGGATGTGCTGCCGCAGTTCGACCGCCTGATCGCGCAGCCGCACGGCATTGTGCTGGTCACCGGGCCGACCGGCTCCGGCAAGACCACCACGCTGTACGCCGCGCTGTCGCGCCTGAACACCAGCAGCACCAACATCTTGACGGTGGAAGATCCGATCGAGTACGAACTGGCCGGCGTCGGCCAGACCCAGGTCAATGCGCGCATCGAGATGACGTTTGCCAAGGCCTTGCGCGCGATCTTGCGGCAGGATCCGGACGTCATCATGATCGGTGAAATTCGCGACCTGGAAACCGCGCAGATTGCGGTGCAAGCCTCGCTGACGGGCCACCTGGTGCTGGCGACCTTGCATACCAACGACTCGGCGGCTGCCGTTACGCGTTTGCTGGACATGGGGATCGAGCCCTTCTTGTTATCGTCCTCGCTGCTGGGCGTGGTGGCGCAGCGGCTGGTGCGCAAGCTGTGCGTGCATTGCCGCCGCCACGACGGCCAGATGTGGCATGCGGTCGGTTGCGAGCAGTGCGGCCATACCGGCTATCACGGCCGGGTCGGGGTCTATGAATTGCTGCTGACCACCGATGAAATCACCGCGCAGATCCATAACCGGGCGTCCGAAGCCGAGATCTTGCAAGTGGCGCAACGCAATGGCATGCGCACCATGCGCCAGGACGGCGAGCGCTGGCTGACCGAAGGCGTGACGACGCAGGCTGAGTTGTTGCGCGTGACCAAAGAGTAAGCCTGAACAGTAAGCTGAAAACATAAGCGAGGAGCAGAGTGCCAGCATTTCGTTACGAAGCCGTAGATAGCAGCGGCAGCAGCGCCAAGGGCGTGGTGAATGCGGATAGCGCCAAGGCGGCGCGGGCCGATCTGCGCGCCCAGGGTTTGTTGCCGCTGACGGTAGAGCTCATCGCGCAGCAGGTGGACGCCGCCGGCAATGCCCAGCGGCGCGGTTTTGGCGAACATCTGTCGACGGTCGAGATCGCCTTGTTTACGCGGCAGCTGGCCAGCCTGCTGGAAGCCAGCCTGCCGCTGGAGCAGGCGCTGACCGCCTTGCTGGAACAGTCCGAGCGCAACTACCAGCGCGACCTGATCGCCTCGATCCGTTCCGAAGTGATGGGCGGCGCCTCCCTGTCCAGCGCGCTGGCCGGCCATCCGCGCGACTTTGCCGAGATCTACCGGGCGCTGGTGGCTTCCGGCGAGCAGATCGGCCAATTGTCGCGGGTGCTGTCGCGCCTGGCCGACTACATCGAACGACGCAACTCGCTGGTGCAAAAGGTGAAGCTGGCCTTCACTTACCCGGCCATCGTCACGGTGGTGGCGTTCGTGATCGTGATCTTCCTGCTGACTTATGTGGTGCCGCAGATCGTCTCCGTGTTTGCCAACACCAAGCAGAAGCTGCCGATGCTGACAGTCGTCATGCTCGCGACTTCGGATTTCGTCCGCAACTATGGCTGGATCGTCCTTATCGTGGTGATCGCGTTGTTCTACGCCTGGCGCACCGCGCTCAAGAATCCCGCCACCAAGATGCGCTGGCATACCTGGCTGCTGGTCGCGCCCTTGTACGGCAAGTTCGAGCGCAGCCTGAACACCGCTCGTTTCGCCAGCACCCTGGCGATTACCACCGGCTCCGGCGTGCCTATCCTGAAGGCGCTGCAGACCAGCCGCGACACTTTGTCCAACGTCGCCATGCGCCAGCAGGTCGACACTGCCGCCACCAGCGTGCGCGAAGGAGTCGGCCTGGCGCGCGCGCTGGCCGCGCACAAGCATTTCCCGCCGATGCTGATCCACATGATACGCGCCGGCGAAGTCACGGGCGAACTGCCGGCCATGCTGGAACGCGCCGCCAGTGCCCAGGAACAGGATCTGGAGCGGCGCGCCATGACGATTGCCGGCTTGCTGGAACCAGCCCTGATCCTGGCGATGGGGGTCGTGGTGTTGCTGATTGTGCTGGCTGTGCTGATGCCGATTATTGAAATCAATCAGTTAGTTCACTAGGAATATGAGGAATCAATGTGAAATTACCGATTACAAAAAAACTGGGACGGCACACCAAGCGCCTGCCTGAATTCGTCAGCCTGCTGCTGTTCATGCTGCTGTGCGCCTGTACCGCCTATTGGGTGATGCAGCTGATCAAGCCGCCGCTGCGGCCTGTGACTGCGCCGCCGCAGTCTGAAGACACCCAGGTCGACGTGACCCTGGCGGCCGGCCTGTTCGGCGGTCGCGGCACGGTCACCGTGGCCAGCAATTATCAGCTGCTGGGCGTGGTTGCGGCCAAGCGCGACGGTGAAAGCGTAGCCATCCTCAGCGCCGACGGCAAGCCGCCGCAAGCGGTCCGCCAAGGCAAGGAGCTGCTGCCCGGCACCAGCATCAAGGAAGTGCATTCTACTTATGTGCTGCTGTCGGAAGGCGGCGTGCTGAAGCGGGTGATGCTGCCGGAAGACGCACGCGCCAAAGCGGGATTGGGAGGCGCCTCGCAGATGCTGGCGCCGCCACAGCCAGTGCCGCAGCAGATGCAGCAGCCCCAGCCCCAGCCTGCGCCTAACCAGGATCTGCCGCCGGAACAGCCGGCAGTGCCGGTGCAGGATAAATAAAGCAAATGGCCCATGCTTTTGAAGGCATGGGCCATTGAGGTAAAGCGGTTTTGCGCTGCGAAGCTTACAGCACGTAGCGCGACAAGTCCTCATTGACCACCAGGGCGCCGAGGCGCTCATCGACATAAGCCGCATCGATCACCATGGTTTTCTCGCTGGCGCTGGTGGCCGAAAACGAGATTTCCTCCAGCAGCTTTTCCATTACCGTGTACAGCCGGCGGGCGCCGATGTTTTCCGTCTTTTCATTGACTGAAAAAGCGATTTCCGCCAGGCGCTGCACGCCTTCCTTGGCAAATTCCAGCGTCACGCCTTCGGTCGCCAGCAGCGCCTCGTACTGCTTGGTCAGGCAGGCGTCGGTGCCGGTCATGATTCTTTCGAAATCGCTGATCGAGAGCGAATCGAGTTCGACCCGGATCGGGAAGCGTCCTTGCAGTTCCGGGATCAGGTCGGACGGCTTGGCCAGATGGAATGCGCCGGAAGCGATGAACAGGATGTGATCGGTCTTGATCATGCCGTACTTGGTGTTGACGGTGGTGCCTTCCACCAGCGGCAGCAGGTCGCGCTGCACGCCGGCGCGCGAGACATCGGCGCCGCCGTTTTGCGAACGGGTGGCGATCTTGTCTATCTCGTCCAGGAAGACGATGCCGTTCTGCTCGACATTGCTGATAGCTTTTTGCTTCAGTTCGTCTTCATTGAGCAGCTTGGCGGCTTCTTCTTCGATCAGGACTTTCATCGCGTCCTTGATCTTGATCTTGCGGTTTTTCTTGCGATTGCTGCCCATTCCCGAAAACATGGACTTGATCTGCTCGGTCATTTCTTCCATGCCCGGCGGCGCCATGATTTCCATTTGCGATGCAGCTTCCGACAATTCAATCTCTATTTCCTTGTCGTCGAGCGCGCCTTCGCGCAGCCGCTTGCGGAAAGTCTGGCGGGTATTGCTGCCCTTGTCCGCGCTGTCGCCATCGGGGCTTTGCTCCGGATGAAAGCCGAAATCGCGCGCCGGCGGCACGAGGATATCGATGATGCGGTCTTCGGCGGCGTCTTCCGCGCGGGTACGGACCTTGCGCATTTCGCTTTCGCGGGTTTGCTTGATGCCGATGTCGATCAGGTCGCGGATGATGGTGTCGACATCGCGTCCGACATAGCCGACTTCGGTGAATTTGGTGGCTTCGATCTTGATGAACGGCGCATCGGCCAGCTTGGCCAGGCGGCGCGCGATTTCAGTCTTGCCGACGCCGGTAGGGCCGATCATCAGGATGTTTTTCGGGGTGATTTCGTGGCGCAGCGGCTCGGCGATCTGCTGCCGGCGCCAGCGGTTGCGCAAGGCGATCGCCACCGCGCGCTTGGCGCGATCCTGGCCGACCACATGTTTATCCAGTTCCGAAACAATTTCTTGGGGCGTCATGTTCATGTTTTTTTCCGTGTTGGGTTTTGGGTGCGCAAATTCGCCGATTTTCCCGGCCGTATACAGGCAGAGGCTAGAGGCCAGAGGTCAGGCGTTCATCAGAGCAAGGCGGCGTTGCGCATCACAGAAGGAAGTCTTAGTCGAGGGTTTCGATGATGTGCGACTGGTTGGTATAGATGCAGAGCTCGCCGGCGATCACCAGCGATTTCTTGACGATCTCGGCCGGCGTCAGCTCGGTATTTTCCTGCAGCGCCTTGGCCGCCGACTGGGCGAAGGTGCCGCCGGAACCGATGGCGCCGATGCCGTCGGCCGGCTCCAGCACATCGCCGTTACCGGTGATCACCAGCGTGGTTTCGCGGTCGGCCGTCAGCAGCATGGCTTCCAGCCGGCGCAGCATGCGGTCGGTGCGCCATTCCTTGGCGAGGTCGACCGAAGCGCGCATCAGATTGCCCTGGTGCTTTTCCAGTTTCGACTCGAACAGGTCGAGCAGCGTGAATGCATCGGCGGTGCCGCCGGCGAAACCGACCAGCACTTTGCCCTGATATAGCTTGCGTACTTTGCGGGCAGTGCCTTTCATTACGACGTTGCCCAGTGTTACCTGTCCGTCTCCGCCCAGGGCGACGCTATTGCCGCGCCGTACTGACAGGATGGTGGTGCCATGAAATTGTTCCATTTTGCGAGCCTCAGAAAATGCGGACGGTGCCGCGCATGCAGGGCGCAGGATGCTGCGGCCAGCTGCATGTGATGCAGAATCAAATGATCAATTGATGCGATAAATTGATGCTGTTCCGAAAAAATGGGGACGGCTGGCGTGATTACAAGCGCGATTTAAAGCGACTTGGATAGCTTTGGGATTGGTTTTTAACTACGGCTGAGCCTGGCTTTGTTAAAAAATCAATTTTTGCGCGACACTACCCGGACGATTTCCTGTATGCCCACTACCTTGAACAAGGCGGTCACCAGATGATTGACGTTGTGGAATTCGATAGCATTGCCGTTGCTGGCAAGCTGGGCCAGTCCGTTCAATAATTCGCCTGCAGCGCTGAAATCCACTCTGACCAGGCGCGAACAGTCCATGATCGCCGGGCTGTGGCTGTTGGCGTGGGTCTGAATTTTGGTCAGCAGCTCTTCGGTGCGGCCTTCGATCAGGATCGGCATGAGCAGGCTGTTGCTGCCGACCGTATTGGCGGCAGGGGTTTCTTCAGCGGCCGTAATGATCTTGGAATGCGGCGCGACGAACGGCGGCGGCGACACTTCGAAGGTGATCGAATAATCGATGCTGGCGTCTTCGTAGGCTTGCTCAAGATTGAGCAGATGCAGGATTTCCAGCAGCAACAGCCATGGCGCGGCGGTTTCGTCGCGGCGGCCGACCAGCAGGATCTCGCGGATCTTGTCGGCCAGCTCATCGGCGCCGACCAGGACCAGGTCGAGTCCGGATTTTTGCAGCTTTTTCAACATGCGCAGCAGCAGGCCGCAACCGATGGGATCGACCGAGCTGACGCGGGTGAATTCCAGCCGTACGGCCGGGTGGGTGACGCTCAGTTTCTGGGCGCGCTCAAGCTGCTTGCCGATGTTGGCGTCGAGCTTGCCGGAAAATGCCACTGCGGGGGTGGCGCCGGTCTTTTCCTGGTTTTTCGCCTGCGGATCGAGGGTCATGATATCGATCCAGGTCGGCGGCGAGGTTTCAAACTTGTTGGCGAAATCGACCGAGAGGTTGTCAAACTCCTGTTGCTTGCCGGTGATCTGGTACAAGTCCAGCAGCATCCACCAGACAATGTGGGTGGAGGAGCCGAGCTGGTCTTCGCCGATCGCACTCAACAGCAAGGCTTCGGCGATGTCGCTCTGGTCGCTGGCAAACAGCACCGCGGCTTCTTCGATCACTTCCGGCGTGTCGGAGACGGAGACTTCGATGCTGCCGCTCCTGGATTGGTCGTCCAGGTATTCTGTGGTCCGGCTCATGACCGGCAGCGTCAGCTGGGTGGTGTTCGCCCCCAGGGGGGCAGGCGTCGTCGTGGCAGAGTCCGCCAGGGATTTCTGCGATGGCGGCAGATGGACGAATTCCGACGACATCTCCGATTCGATCGCATCGATCTTCATGGTGGTGGTGCTGCGCACGGAACCATCGCGGACGGTAGTCGTGTTGATCAGCCGCTCCGGGCTTTCGCCAAACAGAACCGGCGCCTGATTGTCTGCCGCGGCTGGTAACTTGTCATCCTCCGGCCGTGTACCGCCTGGACGATTATTTTTGCCGAAGAGCGAGAAAATCCCCACGTGTTAATCCTGAAAGTTAGTTGCTGTTAAAGCTGCATGAGTAGCTGTAATTTTGTTGAAAACCGGGTTGTCGGATATGACCGCTTGCTGACGGGCCGGACACCGATTCCGCGAATTTTCAGATGCGCTTTTGTCATCGCTTTTGCCAATGCTTTGCCATCTTCATGGCCGCATTTTTGTTTGGGACTGCCCCTGCTTTTAACTGTTTCAGATTAAAAAAAGCACGATCAATCGATACCGCTTAAGGTAACACAAAGCCACTCAGGAAGTATGTCTGGTCCCCCCTAAGTTACGACATAAATATGTTGTGATTTTCTCACATTGCGGATGAAAAGTGCTCGTCCTTTACGAGCCGGTCCAAGGCACATCGGGATTGCGCAGCGCAGGCGCTTTGCGCGCGCCTGATATTCCGGCCTTGCAATCCCGCTGCTTCGGCTTAGAACTTGCTGCGAACCCCCAGGATCAGGCTGCGCCCCGGCTGCGGCGCGACATCTTTCAGCACCGAGGTCGCCAGGCGGATATCCTGGTTCAGCAGGTTTTTGGCCAGGGCGAACCAGGTCAGCTTCAGCGCCCCTACAGTTTGCGTGTAGGAGAGGCTGGCGTCGATCTTGGTGTAGGCCGGCGTCGCGCTGTGCTCGAATGTCGCCAGCCGGTCTTGCTGCTGGGCGCGCAGGATGGTGATGCCGCTGCGCCATGGGCCTTGTGCGTAACCGAGATCGACACCGTAGCGGCTGGCCGGCTGCAAGGGCAGATTGCCCATGTTGGTCAGTTTGCCGCGCGAGGTATCGGCAAAGCCGCGCACCGAAAAGCCTTCGCCGAGCAGGTTATAGCTGATTTCCGCTTCGGCGCCGCGGATGGTGGCGTCGGCCTGCGACCAGAACCGTTCCGTGAATTCGCCATGATCGTGGTCATGGTCGTGATCGTCGGCGGCGCCGTGATCATGCTCGTCAACCGCGCTCTCGCCCAGGCGGCCATACACGTAGTTGCGTACGTGGTTTTCGAACAGGTTGGCTTTCCAGCGTATCAAGCCCGCGGTTTTCTGCAATGTGAGTTCGATGTTGCGCGAGGTTTCCTTTTTCAAGGCAGGATCGCCGATATCGAAAGTGGCAGTCGCTTCGTGCGGCCCGTGCGAATACAGCTCTTCCGCGGTGGGCGCGCGTTGCGCAACGGAGAGTGTCGGACCGAAGCTGTAGCCGGGAGCGAAGCGCCACAGGCCGCCGATCGAGTACGAGGCCAGGTTGAACTTGCGGTCGGCCAGCTGGGCTGCGGCATCCGGCTGGCGCTTCACCGATTCCAGGCGCAGCCCGGCAGTGGCGAGGACAGGACCGAAATTGCGCTCTTCGACCAGGAATGCGGCGAATGAGGTGGATCTGGTTTTCGGCACCGTGTCAGGCATATTGCTGGCCGCGCCGAGCGAGGAGAAGCGCGTGTCGTCGCTTTGCACGCCGAAAGTGCCGTGCCAGCCTGCCATCGGTTTGTGCGCCAGCTCCAGCCGGGTTTCAGTCGACTGGTTGGAGAAAATCGTGTGTGCCGCGCCGTCTTCTCCCTTCTCCGTGTGGCCATAGTCGGTGCGGCCCAGCTTGAAGCTGAGTTTTTCGAAGCCGGCCAGCGGCTCATCGATCTGGCCGGCGATGTCGTAGCGGGTCTGGTGCAAGTCGATGAACGATTTTTCATCGGTTGGAATGCCGTAATGATCGTCCAAAGTTGCTACCGACGCGCCGATATAGCCCCAGGAGGCAATATACGAGGCGCCGAGGCCGAGATTGGTTTCGTGGGTAAAGGAGGTCGGCAGCCGGCCTGACGCTGAAGCGGGATCGTTGCGGGCGGCATTGCCGGGGATTTTGTAGTTGCCAGTGTCGCGCCAGTTGCCGTCCAGATGCATGCCGATTGGTCCGGCGGAGCCGTCCAGCATCACGGAGGAGCTTCTGCCGTTGTCGACGCTGCTATAGCGCGCATCGGTTTCGCCGCTGATTTCTTTTTGCAGCTGAGTCGGGATGCGGTCGTTGACGACATTGACCAGGCCGCCGATGGCGCCGGAACCGTACAGTAAAGCGGCGGGGCCGCGCAGGATTTCAATTTGACGGGCCAGCGCGGCTTCGGTGGCGACCGCGTGATCGTCGGACAGGCTGGAGACGTCGGCCACCGACATGCCGTTTTGCAGGATCTTGACGCGTGGACCTCCCATGCCGCGGATGACAGGGCGGGAAGCGCCGGCGCCGAAGCCCGATGCGGAAACGCCGAGTTCTTGCGACAAGGTGTCGCCCAGCGAGGCGCCGGTCTTGTTGCGCAGCTCTGCGCCGGACAAGACTTTGGTCGGGCTCAGGATCTGGGTGTCGACATTGGCGTTGAGCGGGCTGGCGGTAACCACGATGGGCGGCAAGGCGCCGGCCTGCTCGACGATCTCGGTCTGGGCGGATGCCGCAGACGATAGAACGGCCAGCGCGGACAGAACCGCGCTGGATAACAGCGTACGTTGGACAAGCATGATGATTCCTGGACAGGTAAGGGCCGTCGATGCCGGGATCTATGCGCGAGCAATGCGCGGTGGCGCTGCATCGGCTGCCAGCAGCGCCAGGCTAGGCGAATCGTGCGAGGCGGCAGGCAGCCGGACATGGCTAGCGCGATCGAGCGGGCATGGTCCCGGGCGACGGCAATAAATGATTAAACGCTTCGGGATGAGCGAAGCCGGGATAGGCGTCCTGTCAGGAACGGGGTGGAGCGCGCGAGGAGAAATGGCAGGTGAACGGGGCATCCCAGGAGGCAAACGCCTGCCACAGGGCCAGAAGGTGTTTCCCCGGGACCGGCGGCAAGGTTGGCGGCGCCGAGTATATCGTCGCCGCCAGGGTGGCGTCGTCGAACGCTGCGCAGGAGTGATGCGCTTTGCTGCCGCCCTCGATGGCGCGTTCAATCACCGAGGTGATGTGCGTCAGGTGGGTCTCGGCTTTATTTTCCCAGGCGGCATGGACAATGCTGTGCGTCAGTCCCAGCCATTGGGCGAACAGGATCGACAACATCAGCAGCGGCGCCAGGATGGCGTGCCGGAGATGTCTTGATCGGAATGGCTGGGCTGGCATCAGGGATGATGGATAAAGCAAATGGCGGTGATGAATCAGGCGTAACGATCCGAAGACAGGGAGGTCATTTGCCGTGCGCCGGTTCCGACTGCAGGAACTTGTCCCTGCAGCGCTTGCCGGCAGCTCCTCTGTCGGGACCGCTGGCGAGGATCAGTCGCCGTAAAGTTTTTGCTTCAGTTCGCGGCGTTGCTGCGCTTCCAGCGACAGGGTTGCTGTCGGCCGCGCCAGCAAACGCGGAATGCCGATCGGCTCGCCGGTTTCTTCGCACCAGCCGTATTCGCCGGCGTCGATCGATGCGATCGATTGCTGTACTTTCTTCAGCAATTTGCGCTCACGATCACGCGTGCGCAGTTCCAGGGCATGCTCTTCTTCGATGGTGGCGCGATCGGCAGGATCCGGCACCAGGACGGTTTCACGCAAATGTTCGGTGGTTTCTCCGGCGTTTTTGAGCAGGTCGATTTCCAGCTGCTGCAAACGCGCCTTGAAGAACGCCAGTTGTGCCTCATTCATGTAATCCTTTTCGCCCATCTTAAGGATTTGCTCTTCGGATAACAGAATGTCAGAGGTTGGTTTGGTTGTTTTAGTAGCCACTTCGCTTGCTTTCGATACGACGTTTTTTTCAATTTTATCCGTTAATCCGGCGCTTGCAGGCTTGCTGCTGGTATTGCTGGCGCCGGATCTGGCCGTTGGTGAACTCAGTTTCTTTGTAGCAGAACTACTGGTCGTTGTCTTACGCGTCACCTCATTGCGTGTTGCCTCGTTGCGTCTTTCCTTGTCAGCGGCGAGATCGGATCTTGTTGCAGTCGCTGATTTCTTGGCTAGGGATTTTACAACAGGTTTGGGACTGGGTTTGGCAACTTTGGAAACGGCCTTGGTTGCGGTTGCACCAGGAGCTTCGGTTTTCCGTTGCGCCCCGGCGGAGAGCTTTGCCGATTTTTCGGCCGGTTTTGCGCTGCCGCCAGTGCCGTTACCGGCCCTGCCGGCGGTTTTGCCGGCGACAGCAGGGGCCTGGCCCGTTTTCAGGGCTTTGCTTGATGACGTCAGTTTCCCTTGCGAAACCGCTGCCTTGGCGGCGGTTTTTTTGTCGGTCAGGTTCATGGTCCTCTCCCTTAATCAGCGGCCAAAGGACGATGCTATTGGCCTGCTATCCAGTGATTTCCCAGCGCAAAACTGCCATAGTTTATACCAAACATTGCTCCAAACCGCGAATAAAGATGTCTTTCGGCAGATTCTTGCCGATGAAGACCATTTTGCTGCCGCGTGTCTCATTTGCATCCCATTTGCCGCCGACGTCGCTGCCCATGATCTGGTGCACTCCTTGGAACACCACCTTGCGGTCGGCGCCATCCATCAACAATACGCCTTTGTAGCGCAACATGCGCGGTCCGTATACCTGCACCAGGCTGCCGAGAAACTCATCCAGGCGGGCGGTGTCGAAAGGTCTTTCACTTTTGAACACAAAAGCGGCGATTTCATCGTCATGATGGGCATGATGATGGTCGTGGTGGTGCTCATGGCCATGCTGGTGAGACGGATGATCGCAATCGTCGCCGCTATGGTCATGGGCATGCTCCTCTGTTGCCAAAAAGTCAGGATCGATTTCCAGCTTGGCGTTCAGGTTGAAACCGCGGATATCCAGGATTTCTTCTATCGGCGTGTGCTGCGGATCAAGGGTAATGATGGGCGCGCGCGGATTGATGCGTTTCAGGCGCGTGCTCAGGGCCGCCACTTCCGCCGGGCTGACCAGATCGGTTTTGGAGAGCAGCAGTTTGTCGGCGAAACCGACCTGCCGCTGCGCCTCTTCCTGCTGGTCGAGCTGCATCATTGCATGTTTGGCATCAACCACGGTGACGATCGCATCCAGCATGAAGTGCATCGCCACTTCGTCGTCGACAAAGAAGGTTTGCGCCACCGGACCAGGATTGGCCATGCCGGTGGTTTCGATGATGACCCGGTCGAAGTTCAGCTCGCCGGCGCTGCGGCGGCGCGCCAGCGTGGTCAGCGCCACGATCAGGTCGCCCCGCACGGTGCAGCAGATGCAGCCGTTGTTCATTTCGACGATTTGCTCGGTGCTGTCCTGCACCAGGATTTCATTGTCGATATTTTCCTGGCCGAACTCGTTTTCAATCACGGCAATCTTGTGTCCGTGCTGCTGTTGCAGGATGCGGTTCAGCAAGGTGGTTTTGCCGGCGCCGAGAAAGCCGGTCAGGATGGTGGTAGGAATAAGTGCCATGGCGGATTCGAAAAATAAAAGAGGAAGGAAGGTTTGGCAGGGCCGGTGATGCCCACGCCTGCAATGGCGGATCGGGAGGCCGGCTAATGCACGCAGTCAGCGCACCAGCCTTTGATCGTCAATTCGATCTCATGGCCTTGGAAGCCCTTGCCCAGGGTGTCTTGCAAGGCCTGCTGCAGCTGCTTGCGCAGCGCCGCCGGACTGCTGCCGCCGCCATGTTTGTCGCCGAGCGCCAGTATGCTGTCCAGGAAGCCGGCGTCGCCGCTGCCGTCCAGGCAAAACACCTTGGCGCAGCGGGTGCATTTGAAATGGCCGTGCTGATGCTGTGCATGCTGGGCGGGGTCGCCATGCGCGCCGCCATCGCTATGCTCGGCGCCGGCGCTGTAGCGAAACACGCGGTCGTCGCCGGCAATCTTGTGCGCCAGGCCGGCGTCGGTCAGGCAGTCGAGTGCGCGATACAGGGTAACCCGGTCCATGTCGACAAACTGATCCTGCATGTCTTGATGCGAAAAGGCGCAGCGCGCTTCCAGCAGGGCCGCCAGAACCTTGATGCGGGCCGGCGTGATGCGCAACGCTACTTCACGCAGCTGCGTCTCGGCCAGGACGGCGGCATGCTGATGGAGACTCGTCTTGGCGGCTGTTGCGGTGGCGCCGCCGGCGACAGATTTGGATTTTTGGCCTGGGTTCATGATGCGATGCCGGAATAAGTAAGGTTTCAATTATGCCTGAAATGCAATTCAGTTGCATCTTTGCTGTCGCGTTTGATGCAGGCGGTCCGGTTTGCGCGGTTTGTCCACAGCTTGTCTTTATTTGTCAGAGATTTTTTTTGCGCGCGGATGGGCTGCATCGTAGACCTGCGCCAGGCGCTGGAAATCCAGCGAAGTGTAGACCTGGGTGGCGGCAATCGAAGCATGCCCCAGCAGCTCCTGCACCGCGCGCAAATCCCCTGAGCCTTGCAGCATGTGCGAGGCGAACGAATGGCGCAGCATATGCGGATGGACATTGCTGCCGACGCCGAGCGCCTGTGCATGATGTTTCAGGCGCAATTGAATCACGCGCGCAGACATGCGGCTGCCACGCTCGGTCAGGAACAGCGCCGCGGCATGTTCGACCTGATCGCTTTTCAGCAGCGTTTCCCGTTGCGGCAGCCAGGCGGCGATAGCGCGTATGGCGGGACCGCCGACCGGCACGCTGCGCTTCTTGCTGCCTTTGCCTGTGACGGTGACTTCGGCGCCATCCAGATCGATCCAGCCGGCCGATTCATAGCCATCCTGGCGCGTATAGCGCAGATCCAGCCCGGCCAGCTCCGAGACCCGCAATCCGCTGGAATACAGCAGCTCGAACATGGCCTGGTTGCACAGGGCCATGCTGGAGCCGGCATCCGCCAGCGGGTTGCTGCTGGCGACCAGGTGGATGGCGTCGTCGGCAGCCATTGCCTTGGGCAGCGGTTTGGCGCGTTTGGGCGCCTTGACGCCTTCGACAGGATTGCTGGCGAGCGTGGTCTGCTGCGCCAGCCATTCGAAAAAGCCGCGCCAGGCCGATAGCTTGCGGGCAATCGAGCCTGGACCTAAGCCGCGTGCGTGTAATTGAGCGGCGAATTTGCGGATGTGAAAATGGCTGACCGCGGCAAACTCCCAATGCTCTCCCAGCGCTTGCGTGAAAACCGCCAGTTCCCTCAGGTCGCGCGCATAGTTGCTGATGGTGTGCGGGGATAACTGGCGCTGGCCCGCCAGGCTGTCCAGGTAGCCGCTCAGGTAAGACTGGTTGGTGCCGGCGTCCACGTTATCCTTGATCCGTGCCTATTCGAGCAGGCAAGCGAGCGCGGCGCTGGCGGTTTCACCGATCTGCACCAGGAAATCGGTCGCCATGTCGGCGCTGAAGCGCTGCGCGTCGGGCGAACCCAGCACCAGCAGACCGAAGGTGGCTGAAGATGCCGAGCCGCTGCGCAGCGGCAGCATAGCGATCGACTGCACATCCTGCTCCAGCCAGGAGGCGGCTTCGAAGTCATTATTGCTGCCGCAAAACGGCATGCTCAGGCCGTTTGCGAAAATCTTGACGTCTTCGGACGCCGCCGCTGCAAACCAGGTATGCGAATAGGCTTCGGCCACGCCCCACAGCCGCAAGGTCGCCTGAGGCACCGCAAACGTGCTGCGCAGGCCGTCCACCAGCGTGTGCGGCAAGTCGACATCATTGCGCGCCAGCAGCAGGCTGCGCGCCCAGCCGAACAATTTTTGCGCGCTGGCGTCATTTTCCTGGGCGTTGCGCACCATGTCCGCCAGCCGCAGGTCCTGCACCTTGATTTTCTCGCGCAGTATTTCCATTTGCCGTTCCTGCAGCGATACGGCGCGTCCCAGGAGCGGGCTGCTGAGGCGGATTTTGCCCAGCAGTTCGGCGTGTTCTTCGAAGAAATGCGGCGAGTCGATCAGGTATTGGGCGATGCTGTCGGGATCCAGAGGGGAGGTCATGTGCTGTGTGTCGATGATGAAGAAAGAGAATGACCAAGGGTACACCGCTAAGCGGCTGTATGACAACCTAGGGTGTTCAGAGCGTGGCGAGGGAGATGCGGCAGGCGATAAAAAAAGCCCACATGGCGAACCATGTGGGCTTTTTAGATCTTGATTCAAGCAACCTGGCCCGCTTGCTGCCGCGGGTTCGGTCAACTTAAATTAGAACTTGTGACGGATACCAACAGCAACTGCTGTTTGGTTGTTGTCGGAACCAGTGCTGTCGCCGAAAACGCCTGGATTGACTGCATCCTTAGCGCGCAGGAACGATGCGAATGCATACAGGTCAGTACGCTTCGACAGGAAGTAGTCTGTACCCAGGTTGACTTGGGTCAGCTTGCCCTTGTTCGAGCCAGCATCAGCAAATGTCAGCTTGTTGTACTGAACGCTAGCCAACAGGTGCAGAGGAGCTGTAACAGCGTAGTTCACGCCCAGTTCGAAGATGTCAGCCTTGGTGTTGTTGAAGCTGCCAACAGTGAAGCTGCCTGGTTGAATGATGCCGGTAGCAGCCAGAGTCGAGCTAGTAGCTAAAGGCTGCTTGACGCGCGACCAGTTACCGTACAGGCGTGCAGGACCAGCTTGGTAGCTAGCGCCCAGGCTGAATGTCTTCAGAGCTGTGTCGCCGGCTTTGCCAGAGAATGCACCGACTGGAGCGCTGTTAACCAGGGAAACGTCAGCAGGTGTAGTACCCAGCTTCGATTGGTAGTAAGCAGCGAACAGACCCAGTGGGCCGTTTGCGTACTGACCGCCCAGACCGAACGATTGGCCGTTCGAAGTTTGACCAGCAGCTTCGCCGAAGCCATAGATCAGGCTACCAGTGAAACCAGACAGATCTGGTGTGTTGTAGCGGATCGAGTTGTTAGTACGTGTACCTTCCAAACGGTCCAGATTGTGACCGACGGAACCAGTTACACCACCGAAGTCTTGAACCGAAGTCCATTGGCTGACGTCGTCCAGGATGTCAGTTTGACGACCCAGCAGGACGGAACCGAAGTTGCCGCCCAGACCGACTACCGACTTACGACGGAACAGAGTCGACGAACCCTTGTCGCTTTGCAGCGCGCCAGTGTCGTTCGAGAAGCCTGCTTCCAATTGGAACAGAGCCTTCAGACCGCCGCCCAGATCTTCAACGCCTTTGAAACCCAGACGCGAACCTTGGATAACGCCGGAGTTAACACTGAATTTGCTGCCGTTGTTCGACGACAGGCCAGTAGCTGGGTTAGTTGCAGTCGAAACTTTGCTTGTGTAAACGATACCAGTATCAACGATACCGTAGATGGTGACGGAGCTTTGAGCTTGTGCTGCACCTGCGATTGCGCCGAGTACGGCCAGTGCGATTAGTGATTTCTTCATTTGACGTCCTTTATTTAGAAAACTGTCTTAAGGATCCGTACATCTTGCCGGATGGATGAACATTAAGGGGTCTGGCCATCTATGCTGGCGGTTTGGTTTCCTGTGATGCTATAAATTGGTCGAAATTGAAGAAGATTGTTAATTGTGTTGTATTTTTGTGACAGCCAGGGGAGGGCATGAGCAACGCTTGCGGCGGCTCGGACTTGCGCAAATTGGAAGATTGCGGGATTTGTAATTTGGCAATTACGCAGTTGCGTAACTGATATCAGATTTTTTTGTTCAGGCCGGTAAAACCCCCGGGCAATGTAAACTGCCCGGGATTTGTTGCAAATTCAAGCTTTGCCGTCAGACGGCTAACTTATATTAGAACTTGTGGCGAATGCCGACTGCAACAGCAGCCTGGTTACTCTTGCCAGAATCGCCCTGCACAGCGGGGGCTGAGTAGTCGCCAACTGGCGCGCCATTCTTTCCTTTGGCATAAGAAGCCAAAGTATACAAGTCAGTACGCTTGGACAAGTAGTAATCAGCGCCCAGATTGATTTGGGTTACTTGCGGTTTGCCCGTGCTGCCATCTGGATTGGTAACGCCGCCATTGTCGCCGCCATTTACCGAGTAGCGAGTATGCTGTACCGAAGCGAGCAGGTGCAACGGAGCAGTCACTGCATAGTCGGTGCCCAGTTCAAAAATATTTTTCTTGTATTGCATAGGAACATTGACGCGCGACCAGTTGCCATACAGGCGTGCTGGACCAGCCTGATAGCTGGCGCCCAGGCTGAAGGTCTTGTTCATTGTGTTGCCTTCGTCGATAGGGGTCAGCTGGAACAGTTGCGCAGTGTCGGCGGGAGCCTTGCCTGCCTTCGACTGGTAATAGCCAAGGTAAGCACCGAGAGGACCATTGTCATAAGCGAGGCCGGCACCGAAGGCTTGACCATTGGAGTTGGCGCCAGCTTCTTCGCCGAAGCCGTAGATGGCGCTGGCAGTAACGCCGCTGAAGTTTGGCGAGTTATAACGGATCGAATTCTGGGTGCGCGAACCTTCCAGGCGATCGTCAAGGTGCTGATTGCTGACGAAATTGCCGAAATCCTTGACAGAAGTGTACTGATGACCGTAGTCGTCCAGGACATCAGATTGACGGCCCAGCAATACGCTACCGAAATTGCCGCCCAGACCGACAACCGATTTGCGGTTGAACAGCGATTTGTCCTGTTCGAAACCGCCGGTATCGGTGTTGAAGCCTGCTTCCAGCTGGAACAGGGCTTTCAGGCCGCCGCCCAGATCTTCCACACCCTTGAAGCCGATGCGCGAAGTATCGATGTTGCCCGAGCCGACGCTGAACTTGCTGCCGCCCAGGCGGTTGTTGGTGTCGGCGTTGCTTGCCGGAACATTGTTGTTTGAGAAAGTAACGCCGGCATCAACGGTACCGTAGATGGTGACGGAGCTTTGAGCTTGTGCTGCACCGGCGATGGTGCCGAGTACTGTCAGTGCGATGAGCGATTTTTTCATTTGACGTCCTTTAAATAGAAAACGGTGTTAAGCATCCGTACGTTTTGTCGGAGGATTGAACCTTAAAGGCACTTGCCTGCTTCGTCTGGAGTTTGGTTGGTTGCGGATTTATAAATTTGTCGAAATCATAAGTATTAGATAGTTCTGTTGTATTTTTACTACGAATTCTGGGGGGTGTCCAAACTTAAAGCTGTTTTTAAAGAAGTTGGGCGATATTTGTAGGTTTTAGCGACAATTGATGGATTTTGTAGGGTTGTTCCTTCATTGTTTTTCCTGGGCGGGATTTCAATACTTTCGCTAAGTCGAGGTCGACAGGAGGCAGGTTGATTGTTGTGCAAAAGATGCATATTTCGTGAAAATTTTGTAAAAACAAAATTTAATGTATTTATCAAGCATAATTTACGTTTTGATAGTGGATGCTTATGGCTAAACGTGAAGATTTAGCGATTATTCGCGCTGCCCGTGCCGGGCAGGGGCCGGCACAACTGGCCTTGGGTAAGCGCTATTTATTTGGCGGCAACGGTTTGCCCCAAAGTTTGTCGACGGCGCTGCATTGGCTGGATCGGGCGGCGCAGCAACAGGAGTCGGAAGCCTGGATGCTGATCGGCAGCCATATCCCGCTGGATGTGGCGCGCGCCGCCGCCAATCCGCTCGACCTGTGCGTCTGGTACGAACGGGCTTTTGACGCTGGCTTGATGCAAGCCGGGCTGGTGCTGGCGCAACTGGTGCTGACCGGCGACAGCCAGGCGGCCATTCAGCAGGCATCGCCCGGATTGCGCGAGAAGGTGATCAAAGTGCTGGAAACCGCGGCAAATGCAGGTGTTGCCGAAGCCCAGTGGCTGCTGGCGCAGCATGCCGATATTGCACTGCCGGTCTTGCCCGAGAGGAAAACGCCGGCCGAGCGGGTCATCGCCAGCCAGCCGCGCAAGCCGGCTGAACCGCAGGCGGAACAGGACGTTACCCTCAAGTGGACTGCCCGCGCCGCCGACGCTGGCGTCACGCAGGCGCAGCAGTCGCTGGCGCAACTGGCCTGGGAAAACGCCGACTGGCCGGTGTTTCTGGAAAGAGCGCTGCCGCTGGCCAAGGCGCTGGCGGAGCAATATACCGACATCCTGGCGCAATTGAATGTGCCTTCGGAAACCTTGGCGCGCCAGCTTGGCGAAGAAAACCTGTCCATGCTGCTGCGTTGCGCCCAGGTGCTGCAGAGCAGCGCCAGCTTCGATGCGGCTGAAGTGCAGCAGTTTCTCGAACTGGCGGCCTTTGGCGACGACAAGGCCGCCCAATTGGCGCTGGGTCTCTGGTATGCACGCATGAACAGCGATGGCGAACGCTTGCTGGTGGGAACCGGTTCGGCAAATTATAAGAAAGCGATCCGCTGGCTGACGCTGGCCGGGGAGGCCGGCCTGGCGGATGCCTGGTACGCCTTGTCGCGGATCTATCTGAAGTCCGAATTTTCGCAGCGCAATCTGGTCGACATGCAGCGCCACCTGGAGCATGCCGCTGAAATGGGACATTGCGCGGCGCAGCTGGAATGTGGTTTAAGCGCCTGGCGCAATCGCCGCGAAAAGCTTGCCAACGATGTCCGCGCGGTCTATTGGCTGCAAAAGGCGGCGGCGCAAGGCAGCAGCGAAGCCGCCAATTTGCTGGCGAAGATTGCCGATAGCGCCGCACCGGCAGCCTGGGCAGAAGCCGCCAAACAGCAGCTGACGCGCGAGCTGGTCAAAGCCCATCCGTTTCTTGCGGCGCGCATTGAGCTGGCAACCATATTCGGCTTGAGCCGGCCGGAAGCCCTGTTGCTGGATTTGAACCAGGCCGATTGCGGGCATTGCCTGGTGGTCGACATCCGGGTGCATTATGCGCGCAGCAAACGGCGCCTGATTCAGATCCAGACCGGCGACGAACGCCAGGCGCTGAGCCGGATTGCGCGATTGTTTGAAGATGTGGATTGCGGGCCCAACGGCCCCGAGGGCAATTATCGCCAGCGCCTGTACCGCTTCAAGGCCGCGGCGGCTTCCGCCAGCGACGCTGGCGACCCGGCTTAGCCGGCGCTCATTTCGCGGCGTTCATCTCAATTTCGCCCTCGAATACTGATACCGCCGGGCCGGTCATCATGACAGGCTGCTGGCCGCCAGCCCAGGCAATCGACAGTTCGCCGCCGTGGGTCTCGACTTTCACAGGCGTATCCAGCAAGCCGCGGCGGATGCCGGCCACCACCGCGGCGCAAGCCCCGGTGCCGCACGCCAGCGTTTCCCCGGCGCCGCGTTCGAACACGCGCAGCTTGATGTGATGGCGGTCGAGCACTTGCATGAAGCCGGCGTTAACCCGCTTCGGGAAGCGCGGATGATGTTCTATCAACGGGCCGTCGGTCAAGACCGGCGCGGCTTCGCTGTCCTCGACTACCTGCACTGCATGCGGATTGCCCATCGACACCACCGAGATCCAGGTTTGCTTGCCCTGGATTTCCAGCGGCCACAGCGTATCGTCGCCCTGCGGCCGGCTGTCCAGCTTGCCGGCGTCGAACGGCACCGCAGCCGGCGCCAGGATGGGCGCGCCCATGTCGACCGTGATGCGGCCGTCGTCTTCCAGTCTTGGCTCGATGATGCCCGACATGGTTTCCACGCGAATGCTGCGTTTGCTGGTCAAGCCCTTGTCGGTGACGAACTTGACGAATGCACGGGCGCCGTTACCGCACTGTTCGACTTCGCCGCCGTCGGCGTTATAGATGCGATAGCGAAAATCGACGCCCTCCGCCGGCGATTTTTCCACCACCAGCATCTGATCGGCGCCCACGCCAAAGCGGCGGTCGCCCAGATGCTGCCATTGCGCCGGGGTGAAGTCGATATGCTGGCTGATGGCGTCGATCACGACGAAGTCGTTGCCGGCGCCATGCATTTTGGTGAATTTGAGTTTCATAGAACTATTATCAGGTAAACCGCGTCCGGTTGCTGCGTTGTTTCAAGTCTGTTCTGGCGTCGTCGTGGTGTAAACATCAGCCTGCCCTGGCGGCCGGCTCTTGAAGCGCTTGTGGGCCCAGAAATATTCGGCCGGCGCTTCCAGGATGCGTTCTTCGATAAAGGCGTTCATGCGGCGGGTCGCTTCTGTCATATCGTCGCCGGGGTAGTTTTCCCAGGCCGGATAAAAGGTAACTTTCCAGCCTTTGTAGCCGGGCAGGAAAGTCGCAATCATCGGCACCACATTGGCCTTGGTGGCGGCGGCGATCCTGGCGGTGGCTGTCAGCGTTGCCGTCGGCACGCCAAAAAAAGGCACGAACTCCGCATCTTTCATGCCGAAATCCATATCCGGCAGCATGATGAAGGGATAGCCTTCGCGCATGGCGCGGATGATGGGTTTGACGCTTTGCTCGCGGGTGAACAGCTTGACCGGGCGGAAACGCGAACGTCCTTTCAGCAATGCGGCGTCAATGACAGCATCCTGTTGGCGCGTATAGATGGTGCAGATCGACAGCGAGGAATTGAGCACCAGCGCAATACCGGGAATTTCCAGGCAGACGAAATGCGGACAGAGCAGGATGGTGGGGCCGGATTGCAAGGTGCTGAGCGGCAGGTCGGATTCGATCTTGATCAGGCGCCGCAAGCGCGTTTCGGATGCCCACCACAGCACGCTGCGCTCCAGCACGCTGCGCGAGTAAGCCTGGAAATGGCGGCGCGCCAGCGCAATTCTTTCCTGTTCCGGCATGTCGGGAAAGCACAGGCGCAGGTTGGTCAGGGTGATGTGGCGCCGCGGCTTCATGATGATGAACAGCAGCGAACCCAGCGCTTCACCGACCGGGCCCAGGATCCACAATGGCAAAAAATGCGCCAGCCACAGCAGCAACAGCAGGGCCCTCACGCTTGCGGCTCCTGGGCGGCGGCAGCCGGCGCCACCCCGGGCGGCGTCTTGTAGCGGTTATAGCTCCAGATATATTGCGCCGGGCAGCGTGCGATCAGCCGCTCCATCGCCTGGTTGATGGCCAGCGTTCTTTGCTCCGGCGTGTGGCCCGGGGTTTCATCGAAAGGCACAAAGCGGATCACATAGCCGCGCCCGAACGGCAGCCGTTCGGCGTAAGACAGGATGATCGGGGCGCCGCTCATTTGCTGCAGCTTGGCCGGCAAGGTCATGGTGTAGGCCGGGCGGCCAAAGAAATCGGCCCATATGCCTTCGCCGTTCTGCGGCACCTGGTCCGGCAGCAAGCCGATCGCCTGGCCTTTCTTGAGCGCCTTGAACAAGGTGCGCACGCCCGCCAGGCTGGCCGGCGCCAGCAGCAGGTTGTGGCGTCCGCGTGCGCCTTCGATCAGCGGCTTGAGCGCGGCCTTGCGCGGCGGCCGGTAGAGCGCCGTCAGTGAAGTCTTGGTGGCGATCGCCTGGGCGATGATTTCAAAGCAGCCCAGATGCGGCGTCAGGAAGATCACGCCGGTCCTGGCGTCCAGCGCCGCCTGCGCCAGTTCCCAGTTTTCGATGGCGGCGGTGCGCAGCACCCGTTGCGGCGAGGCGCACCAGATGAACGGCAGCTCGAACATGCTCTTGCCGGATTCGCTGACCGCTTGCGCCAGGTCTGCCTGATAGCCGGCCCGCGTCAGGTTCTCCTTCAGTTTATGGCGATACGAGGAAGAGGCCAGATAGACCAGCCAGCCGCCGGCCGTGCCTATTGCATGTAAGAAAGGAAGAGGTAGTTTCGATAGCAGGCGAAAGAGTGATACGAGCATTAGCGGGGGCCTAAAAGAGCCAAACGGAGCCTAATCGTGACCCAAAAGGGGGCGGATTTTGCCGATTTTTTTCAAGAGGCGTAAAATAGCACAATAGTTTGAAATTCAAACAGCGTTGCTAGCTTGTCTGGATTGCAGAGAGATTGCTTATCAGAATCATCTTAATATATAGTAATTAGCATTATCCGCCGAGTTAATAGACAACTTGCGAGGCGGAATACAAATTTCGCTAAAGCGTCGCAGGCTCAACAGGTTTGACTGCGACATGGTCACCACTTGTTTTTTTGTTGGAGCTTGCAATGGCACATGAATACCTCTTTACTTCGGAATCCGTTTCCGAAGGTCACCCCGATAAAGTCGCGGACCAGATTTCCGACGCGATCCTCGACGCAATTTTCACCCAGGATCCGCACGCCCGGGTCGCCGCAGAAACCCTGTGCAACACCGGTCTGGTCGTGCTGGCAGGTGAAGTCACGACCTTCGCCAATGTCGATTACATCGCCGTTGCGCGCGAAACCATCAAGCGCATCGGCTACGACAATGCTGACTACGGCATCGATTACAAGAGCTGCTCGGTGCTGGTCGGCTACGACAAGCAATCGCCGGATATCGCTCAGGGCGTGGATGAAGGCAAGGGTCTCGATCTCGACCAGGGCGCCGGCGACCAGGGCCTGATGTTCGGTTACGCCTGCGATGAAACGCCGGAACTGATGCCTGCCGCGATCTACTACGCGCACCGTATCGTCGAGCGCCAGTCGCAATTGCGCAAGGACGGCCGCCTGCCATGGCTGCGGCCGGACGCCAAATCGCAGGTCACGCTGAAATATGTCGACGGCGTGCCGGTGGCGATCGACACCGTGGTGCTGTCGACCCAGCATGCGCCGGAAATGCAGCACAAGGCGATTGAAGAAGCGGCGATCGAAGAAATCATCAAGCCGGTGGTGCCGAAGGAGTGGCTGCAAAATACCCGTTACCTAGTCAACCCGACCGGCCGTTTCGTCATCGGCGGCCCGCAAGGCGATTGCGGTCTGACCGGGCGCAAGATCATTGTCGACACCTACGGCGGCGCTGCGCCTCACGGCGGCGGCGCATTTTCCGGCAAGGACCCGTCCAAGGTGGACCGTTCGGCTGCTTACGCTGGCCGTTATGTGGCGAAGAATATCGTTGCCGCCGGCCTGGCCTCACGCTGCCAGATCCAGATTTCGTACGCAATCGGCATCGCCAAGCCGACTTCGGTGATGGTCACCACTTTCGGCACCGGCAAGATCAGCGACGAAAAGCTGGCGCAGCTGGTGCTGGAGCACTTCGATCTGCGGCCCAAGGGCATCGTGCAGATGCTTGACCTGCTGCGCCCGATCTATCAAAAGACGGCCGCCTACGGCCATTTCGGCCGCGAAGAGCCGGAATTCACCTGGGAACGCACCGACAAGGCGGCCGCACTGAAGGCTGCTGCGCTGTAACGACTGCTCAGGCATGGGGCCTGGCGAGGGTATGCTGCCTCGCCAGACCAAATAGCGGCAACGCCGGAATCGTGCTTTGCACGATGGTAACGACTTGTTACACTGATCGCCTCAGTGACTATCCCACAAGAAAGATGCAAGAGCTTTACTTCGCTTCCACTGTATTTTGCGTGGGTATTGCGCTTGATCTAACCAAGTCTCCCACATGGCCTCTGCCCCCAAACACGTACCCGAATCTGTGTCCCGACAACTGCGTCCGGTAGTCACCGAGCTGCCGCGCTTTCGCCTGGCCGCCTGGCTGGTGGCGCTGGCTGCGCTGTTCCTGGTGATGTCCCTGCACATGCTGACGGCGTTGCTGGCTGGCTTGCTGGTATACGAGCTGGTGCGCACGCTGACGCCGTTTGTCCAGCGCCGTCTGACCAGCGAGCGGGCGCACCTGATTTCGGTGGTGTTCCTGTCGGTGATCATTATCGGCCTGTTGTCATTGGTGATCTTCGGTTTGATTGCTTTTTTCCACGGTGGCCCCGACCGCCTGCAAGTTCTGCAATCGAAGTTGATGGTGGTGGTCGACCAGGCGCGCACGCAACTGCCGGAGTGGCTGCAGCAATATTTGCCCGACGACGTCGAAGATATTCGCCAACTGGTCAGCGACTGGCTGCAAGCCCATAGCGGCCAGGTGCAGCTGGCAGGCAAGGAAGCGGTGCAGGTGTTCGTGCACGTGCTGATCGGCATGGTGCTGGGCGCCATGATTGCCTTGAATGCGGCGCATCCGATGCCTTTGCTGCAACCGCTGGCGAGCGAACTGCTGGGGCGCGCGCATTTGCTGGCGGATGCCTTCCGCCGCGTAGTGTTTGCCCAGATCAAGATTTCCCTGCTGAATACGACCTTGACGGCGATCTTCCTGCTGGTCGTGCTCAAGCTCGCCGGCATCCATCTGCCTTTGACCAAGACCATGATCGTGGTCACCTTCCTGGCGGGCTTGCTGCCGGTGATCGGCAACCTGATCTCCAACACCCTGATCGTGCTGGTCGCCTTGTCGGTGTCGGTCTATGTGGCCCTGGCGGCGCTGGTGTTCCTGGTGGTGATACACAAGCTGGAATACTTCCTGAACGCGAAGATCGTCGGCACCCAGATCAATGCCCGCAGCTGGGAGTTGCTGCTGATGATGGTGCTGGCGGAAGCCGCATTCGGCCTGCCGGGACTGGTGGCGGCGCCGATTTACTATGCCTATATCAAGAGCGAGTTGCATGAAATGGGCTGGGTCTGAGGCCAGCCTGGTTATTCGGCTATCGGGATAAGCGGAATATGTGTCCCCGCTAGCCGAAAACCCGCCGTTTTGCTTTAAAATAGCAGATCGTATCCAAGGAGCGTTGCGACAGACACGGTCTGCCAGGCTTGGAACGGTCAATATGCAACTGCGCTCACGTTACTTTTTTTCTAACGAAAGGAGGGCGTGATGAACGCCGCTGTAATGAACTCTACTGCACACTCTACCTCTTCAAACCAAGACTACGTCGTTGCCGATATCAGCCTGTCCGGCTGGGGCGACAAGGAAATCCGGATTGCCGAAACCGAAATGCCGGGCCTGATGGCGATCCGCGACGAATTCGCCGCCGCGCAGCCGCTCAAGGGCGCACGCATCACCGGTTCGATCCACATGACGATCCAGACCGCGGTGCTGATCCAGACCCTGGAAGCGCTGGGCGCCAAGGTGCGTTGGGCATCCTGCAATATCTACTCGACCCAGGACCACGCCGCCGCCGCAATCGCTGCCGCCGGCACGCCGGTGTTTGCCTTCAAGGGCGAATCGCTGGACGACTACTGGGAATTCACGCACCGCATTTTCGAATGGCCGGGCGAAGAACAAGCCAACATGATCCTGGACGATGGCGGCGACGCCACCTTGCTGCTGCATCTCGGCACCCGCGCTGAAAAAGACGCGTCGGTCCTGAACAACCCGGGGTCGGAAGAAGAAATCTGCCTGTTCAACGCCATCAAGAAAAAGCTGGCGACTTCGCCCGGCTGGTATTCGACCCGCCTGGCGCAGATCAAGGGCGTGACCGAAGAAACCACCACCGGCGTGCATCGCCTGTACCAGATGCACAAGGAAGGCAAGCTGGCTTTCCCGGCCATCAACGTCAACGACTCGGTCACCAAGTCCAAGTTCGACAACCTGTACGGCTGCCGCGAATCGCTGGTCGACGGCATCAAGCGCGCTACCGATGTCATGATCGCCGGCAAGGTTGCCGTGATCGCCGGCTATGGCGATGTCGGCAAGGGTTCTGCACAAGCCATGCGCGCGCTGTCGGCGCAAGTCTGGGTGACTGAAGTCGATCCGATCTGCGCCTTGCAGGCGGCGATGGAAGGCTACCGTGTGGTGACCATGGAATACGCAGCCGAGCATGGCGACATCTTCGTCACCTGCACCGGCAATTACCATGTGATCACCCATGCGCACATGCAAAAGATGAAGGACCAGGCGATCGTCTGCAACATCGGCCACTTCGACAATGAAATCGAAGTCGCCGCTCTGAAGCAATACACCTGGGAAAACATCAAGCCGCAAGTCGACCATATCATTTTCCCTGACGGCAAGCGCATCATCCTGCTGGCTGAAGGCCGCCTGGTGAATCTGGGCTGCGGCACCGGCCACCCTTCGTACGTGATGAGCTCGTCGTTCGCCAACCAGACCATCGCCCAGATCGAACTGTTCGTGAACACCAAGGCTTATCCGGTCGGCGTCTACACGCTGCCAAAGCACCTGGATGAAAAAGTCGCGCGCCTGCAATTGAAAAAGCTGAACGCGCAACTGTCGGTGCTGACGGAAGAGCAGGCTGCCTATATTGGCGTCAAGCAAACCGGCCCTTACAAGCCGGAACACTACCGCTATTAATAGCCCGGCCGCCGGCTGCCTTAGGGCGGCCGGCGGGTCTTCCACCATCAAGAGGAAACCTCAATGCGCTTACTGATTACCTGGCTGATTAATACCCTGGCCTTGCTGGCGGTGCCGTACCTGATGCATTCGGTGCAGTTCACCAGTTTCGGCGCGGCGCTGATCGCGGCGCTGGTGCTGGGTTTCGTCAATACCTTGATCCGCCCGGTGTTGCTGTTGCTGACTTTGCCGGCGACCTTGCTGACCCTGGGCCTGTTCATCTTTATCATCAACGGCCTGATGTTCTGGCTGGTCTCGCATCTGGTCAGCGGGTTCTATGTCGCCAGTTTTTGGGCGGCGGTAGGCGGCGCGATCTTGTACAGCATCGTTTCGTGGGCGCTGTCCACGCTGCTGTTGAAGAAGAATTGATTGGCACAGAAAATGGCACAAAAGAATTTTAGTATCGAATTTTTCCCGCCGAAGACGCCTGAGGGAACGGAAAAACTGCGGGTCACGCGCGCCAAGCTGGCGGAACTGCATCCGCGCTATTTCTCGGTGACTTTCGGCGCCGGCGGTTCGACGCAAAAGGGCACGCTGGACACGGTGCTGGATATCCGCAGCGAAGGCCACGAAGCGGCGCCGCATCTGTCCTGCCTGGGCAGTTCGCGTGAATCCCTGCGCGCCATCCTGGGGCAATACAAGGATCACGGCATCAAGCGCGTGGTAGCCTTGCGCGGCGATCTGCCGAGCGGTTACGGCGCGATGGATTTTTCTTCCGGCGAATTCCGCTATGCGAATGAGCTGGTGGAATTCATCCGCGCCGAAACCGGCGACTGGTTCCATATCGAAGTCGCGGCCTATCCGGAAATGCACCCGCAGGCGAAGTCGCCGCAGGACGACGTGCAGCGCTATGTCAGCAAGGTCAAGGCCGGCGCCAACGGCGCCATCACCCAGTACTTCTACAATGCCGATGCGTATTTCCGTTTCGTCGACGAAGCGCAAAAACTGGGGGCGACGGTGCCAGTGGTGGCCGGCATCATGCCGATCACCAACTACTCGCAACTGATGCGTTTTTCCGACATGTGCGGCACCGAGATACCGCGCTGGATCCGCCTCAAGCTGGCCAGCTATGGCGACGACACCGATTCGATCCGCGCTTTCGGCCTGGACGTGGTGACGCAGTTATGTGAGCGCTTGCTCGCCGGCGGCGCTCCGGGATTGCACTTCTATACCTTGAATCATTCGCCGGCGACGATCGCCATCTGGCAGCGCCTGAAGCTATAGACTGTTACAGTCCGCCAGCTTCGGTGATGATGGCGTCCAGCGCAATATCATGCGGGGCGCCCTCGAATTCCGCCAGTCCGCAGGAGTAGGCAATCCCGATTGCCTGCGGACGCGGCGCCAGCGCCAGTGTCCTGTCATAAAAGCCGCCGCCGTAGCCTAGCCTGAGCTTGCTGCGATTGAAGCCGACGCAGGGAATCAGCAGGGCTGATGGCGTCGCGCTGACATCGCTGGCCGGCACCGCGACCCCGAAACTATCCTTGTTCATGTTTTCACCCGGAGTCCAGGCGACAAAACGCAGAGGGCTATCGTTATCCACCACGATCGGCAACGCCAGCGGCACACCGCTTGCCGCCAGTTCGGCGTAAGCCGGCCGCAAATCCGGTTCGCCGCGGATCGGCCAGTAGACCCCGAGTACGCCATCCGGCTGCGCCTGCCGCCATGACACAACCCAGGCGATCACGCGGCGCCCCAGTTCTTGGTCCCAGTCGCGGCGGCTGTCGGCGGCTATCGCCCGCCGCGCGGCCAGCAGGGCAGGACGCAACAATGCTTTGTCGGGGTTTGGTGTTGCATCACTGGCATCACATGCTATGCTAGGCGTCATCGTTCGTACCCGTAAAAAAATAGGTTTAACATGTTCAAAAAGAAATGGCTTGCTGTCATCGCCGTCGCCGTGGCTTCCTCTGCCGTGCTGACAAGTGCAGCTTATGCGCAAAAGCGCTCCGCCAGCAACGCATCCAGTGGCAGCTACGCCAGCCAGGATGACGCCTTCCTGGCCTTGCGCGACGCCGCGCGCGCGAATAACGCCGACAAGGCAGAACTGCTGGCTGCTACCCTGAGTGATTATGACATTCCTTCGTATGTCGATTACTACCGCCTGAAACCGCTGATCAAAGACCTGGTCGCGCCGCAGGCCGATATCCGCGACTACCTCAGCCGTTACGACGGCAGCGCGATCGCTGACCGCTTGCGCAACGACTGGCTGCTGGAGCTGGGCAAGGCCGGCGACTGGGCCACTTTTGATGAGCAATATCCGAAATTTGTGCTGGATGACGACACCCAGCTGAAATGCTATGCGCTGACCTCGGCCGCCCTGAAAGGCACGAACGTGGCGGCAGAGGCACGCGCCTTGCTGACCACGCCGAAGGACTTTGGTCCAGCTTGCACTGACCTGGTCGGCACGCTGGCGCAAAACGGCCAGTTCAGCGCCGACGATGTCTGGTTCCAGATCCGCCAGGCGGTGGAGTCCGGCTTTGCAGGGGTGGCGCGCCGCATGACGCCCTTCGTCGACGCCGACGATGCCCAGGTGGCGCAAGCCATCGACAAATCCGCGCTGGTGCTGGCGCGCGGCCCGGGCGCCGGGCGCAGCGGCCGTGAATTATTCATCCTGGCGCTGGGACGCGTGGCGAAGAACGATACCGGTCGTGCGGCCGGGGCACTGAACGCATCCCTGGATCAATTGACATCCACCGAGCGCTCGCTGGCATGGGCGCAGATCGCCTTGCAGTCGGCGCTCAAGCTGGAGCCGCAAGCGATCGATTATTGGCGGCAGGTAAAGGGCAGCGCGCCATTGTCCGGCGACGCTTATCAATGGCGCGTGCGCTCCGCCCTGCGCAGCGGCGACTGGAAGCTGGTCAGGAGCGGCATCGAGGCGATGCCGGCGATCCTGCGCAGCGACCCGACCTGGATCTATTGGCTGGCCCGCGCCGACCAGGCCGAAGGCAAGGCTGATCAGGCCCAGCAGAAATTCCAGGCTATCGCCGACCAGACCAATTTCTATGGCCAGCTGGCGCTGGAAGAGCTGGGGCAGAAAATCATTGCGGTTTCCTCCAGCCAGACATTTACGCCAGTTGAAATGGCGGCGATGACAAATAACCAGGGCTTCCGTCGCGCCCTGCGGTTTTTTGACATGAATTTGCGGTTTGAAGGTGTGCGCGAATGGAATTGGGAACTGCGCCAGATGACTGATCGCCAATTGCTGACAGCGGCTGAATTCGCGCGCCAGAACAATGTCCTCGACCGCATGGTGAACACGTCGGACCGGACCAAGGTCGAAGTCGATTTCAACCAGCGCTTCCCGTCGCCGCATCGCGATGTCATGAGCACCAATACCCAAAGCCTGGGACTCGACATGGCCTGGGTATACGGGCTGATCCGGCAAGAATCGCGCTTCATGCGCAGCGCCCGCTCGAACGTCGGCGCCAGCGGCCTGATGCAGGTGATGCCGGCGACGGCAAAATGGGTTGCCAAGAAAATCGGCCTGAGCGGCTTTACCGTCGACCAGATTGCCGACGTGAATACCAATATCCTGCTGGGCACCAACTACCTGAGCATGGTGCTGTCCGATCTGGATGGTTCGCAGGCGCTCGCATCGGCCGCCTACAATGCCGGCCCCGGCCGGCCGCGGGCATGGCGCGCGACGCTGCCAGGCACGGTGGAGGGCGCGGTGTTTGCCGAGTCGATTCCGTTCAATGAAACCCGCGGCTACGTCAAGAATGTGCTGTCGAACGCGACTTACTATGCAGCCTTGTTCGACGGCAAGCCGCAATCCCTGAAAGCACGCCTGGGCACCGTCGCACCCAAGGGTTTTGTCGAATCGGCGCTGCCTTGATTGTAGGGTGGGCACATCGTGCCCACGCGTGACCTGAATAGTAGTCCCGGAGCCGCATATGCAAACCACAGAACTCGATCCAAGCCTGTCAGCCGCTTTGCAAAAAGCCGGCAAGGACGGCCTGATTCTGGTGATCGGCAATAAAAACTATTCTTCATGGTCGATGCGGCCATGGGTGGCGATGACTGCGTTCGGCATTCCGTTCAAGGAACACAAGATCCTGTTGCGCCAGCCGCACACCGCCAACGAAATAGGCCGCTATTCCGCCAGCGGCCGGGTACCGATCCTGCTGGTGGGCGAGACGCCGGTCTGGGATTCGCTGGCCATCTGCGAATACCTGGCGGATCAGTTCCCCGACCTCGGCATGTGGCCGCAAGACACGCTGGCGCGCGCCACCGCGCGTTCGATCTGCGCCGAGATGCATTCCGGATTTGCCGCCCTGCGCGCAGACATGCCGATGGATATCCGCGCCCACAAGCCGGGACATGGGCGTACCGCGGGCTCCCAGGCTGATATCGCCAGGGTGGTGGAAATCTGGGAAACCTGCTTGTCCGAATTCGGCCATCACCAGTTTCTGTTCGGCGCATTTTCGATTGCCGACGCCTATTTTGCGCCGGTGGTCATGCGCTTTCACAGCTATGGCGTATCGCTGGCGCCGGCGTTGCAAGCCTACGCCGAGCGGGTGCAGGCGCACCCGGCCGTGGCACGCTGGATGCGCGAGGCGCTGGCGGAAACCGAAGTATTGCCGGACTAGCCATTAGTCTTCTCTCATCAGGTTCATACAACGACATGAAAGTTTTTGCGGTAGGCGGCGCGGTGCGCGACGAGTTGCTCGGTTTGCCGGTCAAGGATCGCGATTACGTGGTGGTCGGAGCGACGCCGGACGACATGCTGGCGCAAGGTTTCCGCCCGGTCGGCAAGGATTTTCCTGTGTTCCTGCATCCGGACACGCACGAGGAATATGCGCTGGCGCGCACCGAGCGCAAGACCGCGCCGGGCTACAAAGGCTTTGTGTTCCATACCGCCGCCGACGTCACGCTGGAGCAAGACCTGGTGCGCCGCGATCTGACCATCAACGCCATTGCGCGCGCCGAGGACGGCGCCCTGGCCGATCCTTTCAACGGCCGCCAGGACTTGCAAGACCGTATATTCCGTCACGTATCCGACGCTTTTGCCGAGGATCCGGTGCGCATCCTGCGCGTGGCGCGGTTTGCCGCGCGCTTCACCGACTTCACGGTAGCGCCGCAAACCAACGCCCTGATGCAGCGCATGGTGGACGCAGGCGAAGTCGATGCGCTGGTGCCGGAGCGGGTCTGGCAAGAGCTGGCGCGCGGCCTGATGGAAAGCAAGCCGTCGCGCATGTTCGAGGTCTTGCGCGCGTGCGGCGCGCTGGCGCGCATCCTACCGGAACTGGACGCGTTGTGGGGCATACCGCAACCGGAAAAATATCACCCCGAAATCGACACCGGCGTGCATGTGATGATGGTGGTCGATACCGCCGCCCGAGCAAATTATCCGCTGCCGGTGCGCTTCGCTACCATCATGCACGACCTCGGCAAAGGCGTGACGCCGGCCGCCGGCTGGCCCAGCCATCACGGTCATGAAGGCCTGGGCGTGGAACTGGTGGAACGAGTTTGCCAGCGCCTCAAAGTGCCGGGCGAGGCGCGCGACCTGGCCTTGATGACGACCCGCGAACACGGCAACGTCGGCCGCGCTTTCGAGCTGCGCGCCGCTACCATCGTCAACCTGCTGGGGCGCTGCGATGCATTTCGCAAGCCCGAGCGCTTTATTGATATGCTACGTGCCACCGAATGCGATTACCGTGGCAGGACCGGCTACGAGGAGCGGCCGTTTCCGCAGCTTGCTTATCTGCAGGCGGCGTTGCAGGCAGCGCAGTCGGTCAATGCCGGCGTCATTGCCGGCATGTTCCAGCAGCAGCCGCAACGGATACCTGAAGCGATCCACGCCGCCCGGGTTGAAGTGGTCGGGCAGCTGTTGCAGGCGCAACGACCGTAAACCAGATCAGCTTGTCCGACCAGAGAGGCCAGGATGACAGCCACAGATGCGAAGACGGGCGGCATTGGCAGCCAGGCGCCGGCAACAGCCGGCGGCTCGGGTTCGGGCCAGGCCAAGGCTGCGCGGCCTATCATCTTCGTCAAGGAATTGTCGCGCCGGGCGCGCAAGCGGCTGTTGCGCCATTTCCTGGCGTTGAGCAGCGGCGACCGCTTGCTGCGCTTCGGTTCGGTGCTGTCGGATGATCTGGTCAGCCGCTACGTGGAAAATATCGATTTCTCGCGCGACACTGTGTTCGGCGTCTACGATCGCAAGCTGCGCTTGCTCGGGGTCGGTCACCTGGCCTTCGCGCCGCGCGAGGCGCTGCCTTCGGTGAGCGCTTCGACCACCAAGGAAAGGGTCGCCGAATTCGGCGTCTCGGTGGCCGCTTCGGCGCGCGGCATGGGCGTCGGCAGCCGCCTGTTTGAACGGGCGGCGATACGCTGCCGCAATGTCGATATCGACACCTTGTACATGCACTGCCTGTCTTCGAACAAGGTGATGATGCACATCGCCAAGAAGGCCGGCATGGCGATTCATCGCGATTACGGCGAGGCGGATGCTTATCTGAAGCTGCCGCCTGCCAATCCCGCCAGCGTGTTGCAGGAGGCGGTGCAGGAACAGGCAGCGATGCTGGACTACACCTTCAAGGCGAATCTGCGCGCCGCGCTCAAATGGCTGAGCAACCTGCCTGGCATCAAGCGCGACTAGACGGCCCGGCTTCGGCCAGGTTGCGCGTTTTGCGATAATATTTCCGTCCCATCATTTGCCTCCGGAAGTTCCTATGTACCGCTATCTGGTCACCACAATGCGCACTCCCGCCTTCCAGCCGAGTGTAGTGGAGCAGCACTATGCGTTTCTCGATCAACTGCGGGCGCAAGGCAAGCTTGAGCTGGCCGGCCCGTTTACCGACAAGTCGGGCGGCGCCTATCTGATCAGGGCCGCCAGCCTGGAAGAAGCAAAGAGCTTGGCGTTTACCGATCCGGTGCATGTCAGCGGATCGTCGCTGGTGACCGTCTACGAATGGAATGCGGTCTAGGATCCGTTAAAGCAAGGGCAGCGCCGTCGTATCTTTCACCCGCTGCAGAGCAAAACTCGATTTGACGTCCAGCACCGCCGGATGGCGCAGCAGGGTTTCCATCATGAAGCGTGAAAAATGCGCCATGTCTTCCACGTGCACCCTCAGCAGGAAATCCATCTCGCCGGTCATGGCATAGCAGGCAACCACCTCCGGCCAGCGCTCCACCGCGGTAGAAAACGAGACCCGCGGCGACATGGTCTGATGCTGCGCGGCGGCCGCCTTGGTGCCGCTCAGGTAGAGCGGATCGCTGTGCTTTTCCAGGCGCACGTTGATATAGGCCAGCAGGCCCAGGCCGATCTTGTCCGGCTCCAGCAGCGCCACGTATTGCCGGATTACGCCAGCCTGTTCCAGCTGCTTGATGCGGCGCAGGCAGGGCGAGGGCGACAGGTTGACCCGTTCCGCCACCTCCTGATTGCTGAGGCGGCCATCCTCCTGCAATATCGCCAGAATTTTCCGATCGGTTGCATCCAATGCAATCGTTGGCATAAGTCACCTTAAAATGGATGTTTTAAGACATATTAATGCGCAAATTCTGGTTCGTGGGACAAATTTTGCAATTAACTGCCCTCGTCTCAGCCCTATACTGTAGGCATAAAAGTAGCTAAACGCGCTGAATCCGGGACCGACAGAATGAATGCAAACGTAATGGACATGAGCTTGAACACCGATGATTTTTTTGCCACCGTCGCTGAAAAGTCGGACGGGGCGTCCCTGCGCGGCGACTACAGCAAGATCGACGCGCGCTATGTGGTCAAGCAGGACTGGGATGCCTACACGCCGGAGCAGCACGCTTTGTGGCGCCGCCTGTATCAGCGCCAAGCCAAGCTGATCCCCGGCCGCGCTTGCGACGTCTTCATCGAAAGCCTGGAACTGCTCAACATCGGCGACGGCATTCCGCGCTTTGAAGAAAGCTCGGCCTTGCTGTTCAAGGCTACCGGCTGGACGCTGGTGGCGGTGCCGGGCCTGGTGCCGGACCACGTTTTTTTCGAGCACCTGGCCAGCCGCCGCTTCCCGGTCACGGTCTGGCTGCGCGATCCGGAGGAATTCGACTACATCGTCGAACCCGATGTGTTCCACGATTTTTTCGGCCACGTGCCGCTGCTGTTCAATCCGATTTTTGCCGACCATCTGCAGGATTACGGCAAGGGCGCGCTGAAGGCGATGAAACTGGACGGCCTGTCGATGCTGGCGCGCCTGTACTGGTACACGGTTGAGTTCGGCCTGATCCAGAGTCCGGAAGGCCTGCGCGTGTACGGCGCGGGGATTTTGTCGTCCGGCGGTGAAATCGAGCATTGCCTGAGCAGTCCCGCGCCTTTGCGCCTGCCGTTCGATGTCGAGCGCGTGATGCGCACCCTGTACAAGATCGATTCTTATCAGGAAACCTATTTTGTCATCAATGATTTCAAACAGCTGTTCGACGACACCGCGCCGGATTTCACGCCCATCTATGCGCGCCTGAAAGCCTTGCAGCCGTTGCCGGCGAATACCTTGCTGGATGGCGAAACAAATCTGCAGTTGAAATAAAAAAGCGGATTCTGCCGGGGAGTGCAGAATCCGCAAACTAGTGATAATGGGAACACTAGAGGGAGGAATGCCCGACATGGCTGGTCCAGGGGAGGTATTCAGCCACATCTGACAAGTTGCCATTACACGCCCAGTCGTGCTCCCGATCTACTCGATTTACCAGTTGTTACAGTTGTTACCCTGGGGCTGCTTAGCATTTGATTTGGCAATGCGACCGCGCGGCAGGCGCTACAGACCCAGTACCGGCGCGGGTGATTGCTGCGCCGTGCATTGAGTCGGCCACCCGCTTGTGATAATCTGGTGGCTGCAGGAAATAGTAAAAAACAGGACGATTTGCCCACAAGGCGAAGACGTTTTACCGCGTAGGATAACCTCCACGCAGTGCAATCAAAAACATAATTTTTGGCACGGAGACTGAATGAACGCACCACTCAAATCGGCGCAAGCCTTGCTGCCCACGCAAGCGTCTGAAGCTGATCGCATTTCCCTTGATGATAAATTTACACTAGAACGTGGCCGTGCTTTCATGACGGGCACACAGGCCATCATTCGTTTGCCGATGCTGCAACGGCAGCGCGATGTGCAAGCTGGCTTGAACACCGCCGGTTTCGTGACCGGTTATCGCGGTTCCCCGCTCGGCAGCGTCGATCTGACCGCCGCCAAGGCGAAGAAATACCTGGAATCGCATCACGTCAAATTCCACCCTGGCATGAATGAAGACCTTGCCGCCACCAGCGTCTGGGGTACGCAGCAGGTTAACCTGTTTCCCGGCGCGCAATACGATGGCGTGTTCGGCATGTGGTACGGCAAAGGCCCCGGCGTCGACCGTTGCGGCGACGTCTTCAAGCACGCCAACATGGCGGGCACTTCCAAGAATGGCGGCGTGTTGGTGCTGGCCGGCGACGATCACGCGGCAAAATCGTCGACCACCGCGCACCAGAGCGAACATATCCTGAAAGCCTGCGGCATTCCGGTGCTGTATCCGTCCTCGGTGCAGGAATATCTCGACTACGGCTTGCATGGCTGGGCCATGAGCCGCTATACCGGTTTGTGGGTATCGATGAAATGCGTCACCGACCTGGTCGAATCCGGCGCTTCGATCGATCTCGATCCGGACCGCGTCAAGATTGTCTTGCCGACCGCCGCCGATTTTGAACTGCCGGCCGACGGCTTGAACATCCGCCTGCCCGACACCGTGCTCGGCCAGGAAGCGCGGATGAACAATTACAAATGGTACGCAGCGCTGGCCTATGCCCGCGTCAACAAGCTGAATCAGATCATCTGGGACAGCCCGCGCGCCAAGATCGGCATCATCACCGCCGGCAAATCCTATCTCGACACGCGCCAGGCGCTGGCCGACCTCGGCATCGACGAAACCGTGGCGCGCGACATCGGCATCCGCCTGTACAAGATCGGCATGACCTGGCCGCTGGAAGCGGAAGGCGTGCGCGAGTTTGCGCAAGGCCTGGAAGAAATCCTGGTGGTGGAAGAAAAGCGCCAGATCCTGGAATACCAGGTCAAGGAAGAACTCTACAACTGGCGCGACGATGTGCGGCCACGCGTGGTCGGCAAGTTCGACGATACCGGCGAATGGAGCAACCGCAGCGGCGAAGGCCATGGCGACTGGCTGCTGCCGGCCACCTATGAACTGAACCCGGCGCAGATCGCCCGCGCCATCGCCACCCGCGTGTCGAAATACTTTGCCGGCCATCCGGTGGCGCAGCGCGTGCAGCAACGGGTCGCCTACCTGGAAGCCAAGGAAGCGCTGCTGAACATCAGCAGCAAGCCCGATCCGAACAAGGACCGCGTGCCGCATTTCTGCTCCGGCTGTCCGCACAATACCTCGACCAAACTGCCGGACGGCAGCCGTGGCCTGGCCGGTATCGGCTGCCATTACATGGTGTTGTGGATGGACCGCGAATCGTCCACCTTCACCCACATGGGCGGCGAAGGCGTGACCTGGGTCGGCCAAGCGCCGTTCACCACGGAAAAGCACGTGTTCGCCAATCTTGGCGACGGCACTTATTTCCACTCCGGCCTGCTGGCGATCCGCGCATCGGTCGCGGCCAAGGTCAACATCACCTACAAGATCCTGTTCAACGATGCAGTCGCCATGACCGGCGGCCAGGCTTTCGACGGCCCGCTCGATCCGGCCATGATTTCGCGCCAGATCGCTGCCGAAGGCGTGACGCCGATCATCGTGGTCACCGACGAGCCGGAAAAATACGGCTCGAGTGTTGACTGGGCGCCTGGCGTGACGATCCGCCACCGCAGCGAACTGGACGCGGTGCAACGCGAGCTGCGCGAGATCGAAGGCTGCTCGGCCATGATCTACGACCAGACCTGCGCTTCGGAAAAACGCCGCCGCCGGAAACGCAACGAGTATCCGGATCCAGCCAAGCGCGCTGTGATCAATGAAGCCGTGTGTGAAGGCTGCGGCGATTGCAGCGTGCAGTCGAACTGCCTGTCGGTGGAACCGCTGGAAACCGAATTCGGACGCAAGCGTCAGATCAACCAGTCCTCGTGCAATAAGGATTTCTCTTGCGTTACCGGATTCTGCCCGAGCTTTGTGACGGTCGAAGGCGGCAACCTGAAGAAGCCTGCCAAAATATCGGCAACACCGGCTACAGCGGACGCTCCGGTAGCGGCCCTGCCGGCGCCGGTCTTGCCAAACACCGTCAAGCCTTTCGGCATCCTGGTGACCGGTATCGGCGGCACCGGCGTGGTGACCATCGGCCAGATTCTGGCCATGGCGGCGCACGTCGAAGGCAAGGGCTGCTCGGTGCTGGACATGAGCGGCCTGGCGCAAAAGGGCGGTCCGGTGATGTCGCACGTGCGGCTGGCCGATCATCCGGATGACATCTATTCGACCCGTGTCGGCACCGGCGACGCCGATCTGGTGATCGGCTGCGACGCCATCGTCAGCGCCAGCCGCGATGCCCTGTCGCGCATGGGCGAGGGGCGGACTTACGCAGCGATCAATTCGACTCGTACGCCGACCGCCGCATTCGTCAAGAATCCGGACTGGCAATCGCCTGATGCAGCGGCCGAGCATGATATCCGTGCAGCCTGCGGCAGCGATCGTGTCGAGTTCATCAACGCCGGCCATATCGCGACGGCCTTGATGGGCGACGCCATCGCCACCAATATGTTCATGCTGGGTTATGCCTGGCAAAAGGGCTGGGTGCCGTTGCAGGAAGCATCGCTGATGCGGGCGATCGAACTGAATGCCTTGCAAGTCGCGTTCAACAAGCAGGCATTTGTCTGGGGCCGCACCGCAGCGATCGATCTGGCGGAACTGGAAAAGCGCACCCGTCTCAGCGATACGCAGGCGCAGGTGATCGAATTCAAACGCACGCCTAAGCTGGATGACTTGATCAAGCGCCGCGTCGCCGTCCTCACTTCCTATCAGGACGCTGCCTATGCGGAACAGTACCGCGCTTTTGTCGAGCAGGTGCAGGCAGCAGAACGCCAGCATGGCGGGCATCGCTTGAGCACCGCGGTCGCCACGTATCTGTTCAAGCTGATGGCGTACAAGGATGAATACGAAGTGGCGCGCTTGTACACCGACGGCGCTTTCAAGGCGAAGATTGCCGCCATGTTCGAAGGCGACTACAAGCTCAAGTTCCACCTGGCGCCGCCGCTGCTGGCCAAGCACGATGCCCACGGCCATCTGGTCAAGCAGGAGTTCGGATCATGGATGATGCGTGCTTTCGGCGTCCTGGCGAAACTGAAATTCCTGCGCGGCAGCGCGCTGGACATTTTCGGCTACACCGCCGAGCGTAAGGAAGAGCGGGCCCTGATCGTGCATTACAAGGAACTTGTCGGTTCCTTGCTGCCGAAGCTGACTGCCGACAACCTCGCCACTGCCGTCGCGATTGCCAGCCTGCCCGAAGAGATTCGCGGTTATGGCCACGTCAAGGACCGGCATCTGGCGGCAGCCCGCGCCAAGGAAGCACAGTTGCTGAATCAGTTTGCTGCACCTGAAGCAAAAGGGGAGTTGTCTCGTTCGATCGCGGCTTAGCTGATCTTAGCTGATCGTGGTTGATCGTTAAAAAAACGGCGGGTAGATGAAAATCTACCCGCCGTTTTGTATTTCAGTATCCGGCATGTCTCCAGCGACTGCCAGACCGGGCGCTCAGGCCGGAGCGCCTTGCCTGAATTGCTGGTAGCCGCGCGCGCGCAATGCACATGCCGGGCAGGTGCCGCAGCCATAGCCCCAGTCATGCAAGGCGCCGCGCTCACCCAGATAGCAGGTATGGGTATCGGCCCGGATCAGATCCACCAGGGCATCGCCGCCCAGATCTTGCGCCAGTTTCCAGGTTTCCGACTTGTCGATCCACATCAACGGTGTTTCCAGCTTGAGCTGGGTCGCCATGCCGAGGTTGAGCGCCACCTGCAAGGCCTTCATGGTGTCGTCGCGGCAATCCGGATAGCCTGAAAAATCGGTTTCGCACATGCCGCCCACCAGCACGTTCAAGCCGCGCCGGTAGGCGACGGTGGCGGCCACTGTCATGAACAGCAGGTTGCGGCCGGGGACGAAAGTATTCGGCAAGCCGTTTTCCTGCATCACGATTTCGACGTCTTCTGTCATGGCGGTCGATGAGATCTTTGAAATCAGCGACAGATCGATCATGTGGTCTTCGCCCAGCTTGTCGGCCCATTGTGGAAACTGGGCGCGGATTTTCTGCAGCAGGACCGGGCGCACTGTCAGCTCCACAGCATGCCGCTGGCCGTAGTCGAAACCGATGGTTTCGACCCGTTCATAGCGCGCCAGGGCCCATGCCAGGCAAGTGGTGGAATCCTGGCCGCCGCTGAACAGGACGATGGCGCCATTCGGTGTGCTGCTTGGCGCGCTGTTTGGTGTACTCATATTATTTTGCTCCCTTGTTGCTGACCTGTTGCAGAGTCTGTTCGACAAAATCCTTGTTCGGTTCGGTGAAGCGCAAGCGCACCGGATACCACTCCAGGGAAGGCGCTAGCCAGATGTCGAGCTGCTGGTCCTTCGCGTCTGGCGGCGGCGCCTTGAAGATATGAATGGTCTCCAGATCGCCCATGGGGGTTTTGATTTTTTCGGTATCGACGACCTTGAAAGTCCATGCTTCGGCATCGTGCATGCCGGCCACGAAGAAGGTCCAGTTTGAACCCGGCTTGAACTGCTGCGGCACCGCCCGCGCCACGGAAATCAGCTGCCAGATGATGCTGGTGCGATCCTGCTCGCCGCCCTTCAGCGGGTAGCTGTCGCCGGATTCGGAAAAGCCGATGGTGCCGCTGTCGCGATGGAAGGTGGTGGTGGTGGCTTGCTTGCGGTAGCGTTTGTTGATGAACTGCGTCGGCGCCAGGCCGAAATCGTCGATCGCGCCTTCGCTGGACGATTCCAGGATTTTCCCGAACAGCATCGCGCGGGTTTCCGAATTAACGCTGAAGCGCTTGTCCGCTACCTGCCACCTGACTGTGCCTTCACCGCCGAGCGTGATGCCGCTTTGCTTGGCTTGAATCGCGTAGTCCAGCTCGGCGGACGGCGGCAGGTCGATTTTGTACTTGGTGGCCGGATGATCCGTGCCGGCTGCGCTGGCGCTCAGGAGATGACAGCAGAGCGCCGCAGTGGCGGCAAGACGGAACAAGGACATTATTGATGATTTCATGATTTCCCAAAAAAATTGCTGGTTCACCAGCTTGGTCTAATTCAGCGCGTTTGGATCCAGCTGCTTCAGCTTGGACAACGACATGTCTAGGTAGTCGCCGTCGGTTTCGGTAAAGCGCAATTTGACCGGATACCATTCCTGTTGCGGCGACAGCCAGATGTCCAGCCGCTGTTCGTGCGAGCCGGGTTCGGGAATGCGGATCACATGCCAGACTGCGCGCTGGTCGCCGTCGACATCGATTTTTTCCTGGCCGACGATCTGCATGCGCCAGGTTTCGGCATCCAGCGGACCGGCGACAAACAGGTCGATCACTGCGCCCGGCGCAAATTGCGAACTGTCGCCGCGGCCGATGCTCGCCAGTTGCCAGACTACGCTGGCGCGGTCCTGTTCGCCGCCGCTGCGCGGATATTTGTTGTCCGAAGAGGAAAAGACAATCTGGTTGAGTTCGCGGTGAAAAATCGTTTTCGTCGCCGGCTTGCGGAAACGCTTTTGTGTGTAGGTTATGGGCGCAACGCCAAAGCCATTGAATTCGCCTTCGCTCTTGAAATCCAGAACCGTGAAGAACAAGGCGCCTGCCTCGCCATTGATGGTGTAGCTGCCGCCATCGGTTTGCCAGGTGATTTTACCGCTGCCATGATAGTTCTGGCCCTTTTGCAAGGCTTCCACGGCGTATTTCAGTTCAGCTGAAGGCGGCGCACTGGTTTGATAGTGTTTGCCGGCGGCAGGAGTGACTTTCGCCGGCTCTGCCAGTCCGGGATGCTCCACCGGCGGTTTGGCTTCGGCGGCGCCGGCAGCTACGTCAGCCATGGCTGGTTCGGCCGGCTGGGCATCGACGATAGGCGTCACGGTTTCCCTGATCGGCGTATCCGGCACTTCCACCGCGGGCTCGGGAGCTGGATGGGGTTTGGCTGCGGCAACCGGACGCGGTTGCGGGCTAGTTTTCGGTTGCGGCTTCGGTTCCTGCGGCAATAGCACCGGCTTTTCCACCGGCGGCAGGGCTGCGATATTGGTCATGACGATGTGATCGCGCGGTTCCACCGACAACGGTGCGTTGAACTGACGGCCGCCCCATATGATCAGCAGGATGTGCAGCAGAGCGGTGAGCAGCAATACCCCCAGCCAGCGGCGCCGGCTGCCAAAGGTAAAACGCGGTGTTGAGATGTATTCGGAGGAAGACGACATCCGCATAGTGTAAACGATCCGTCCAGATTAACTCCCGCTAGCGCAAGAGTATGCAATAAACAACGTAAAATATTGGACTTACATGAAACTGGAATAGTTGCCGATGTCGCACCGATCACGATTCACCGCCGGCCTGGCGCTGGCATTCATGCTGGCCGGCGGGCTCATGCCGCCGCTGGTCCTTGCCGCGGCTCCCGCCATGCTGGCGCCGATCCGGCTGGGCATGATCGAAGGCATGTCGGGTCCGTTTGCCAATGCCGGCGAGGCGGTGGAGCACAATATCCGTTTCGCGGTGGAGCAGGTCAATGCGCGCGGCGGCGTGCGCTTGCCGGACGGCCGCCATCCTCTCAGCCTGACCGTGTTCGATAGCAAGCAAGGGGTGGAAGACGCCTTGTTGCAACTGAAGCAATTGACTGACCAGAAAATCCCCTTCGTACTGGAGGGTAATAGCTCCGCGGTGGCTGGTGCGCTGGTCGAGGCAATCAACAAGCACAATGTCCGGGCGCCTGATAATCGCGTGCTGTTCCTGAACTACTCGGCGGTCGATCCGGCGCTGACCAATGAAAAATGCAGCTTCTGGCATTTCCGTTTCGATGCCAATGCCGATATGCGCATGCACGCGCTGGTGGAAGTTATCAAAAACGACGACAAGGCGAAAAGCGTTTACCTGATCGGCCAGGATTACAGTTTCGGCCAGCAGGTGGCCAAGGCCGCGCGCCAGCAGCTGCAGGCGGCGCGGCCGGACATCAAGATCGTCGGCGATGAATTGCATCCGATCGGCAAGGTCAAGGATTTCGCCCCCTACATCGCCAAGATCCGCGCCAGCGGCGCCGATACGGTCATCACCGGCAATTGGGGCAATGACCTGACCCTGCTGGTGAAAGCCGCCAAGGAAGCCGGTCTGCGCCTCAAGTTCTATACCTTCTATGCCAATAGCCTGGGAGCGCCGGCGGCCATCGGCGATGCGGGTGTGGGGACGGTGCGTGCGGTTGCGGAGTGGCATCCGAATATTGCTGACGGCGTCCAGGATGCCGCCAGCGATGTTTTCTACCGCAGTTTCCGGCAGCGCTTCCCGCAGCCGAAAGATGACTATATGTTTTTGCGCATGGATGTCATGATAGACATGCTGGCGAGCGCCATCGAGAAGGCCCAGTCCACGGAGGCGGCGGCGGTGGCGCGGGCGCTTGAAGGGGCGCAATACAAGAGCAAATTTCACGAAGCAAGCATGCGCGCCAGCGACCATCAATTGATCCAGCCACTGTATGTGGCGGTGATGCAAAAGCTGGCCGACGGCGGCATCCGCTTTGACAATGAAGGCAGCGGCTACGGCTTCAAGACCGAGCGCTATCTGGCGCCGGCGGCGACGGCGCTGCCCACTACCTGCAGGATGCAGCGCCCCTGAGGCGGAAGCAGCGGTAAGATGGATTTTCCTTGAAGGAGATTGGCGATGAGCGGTTCTAGTATTCCAGGAGCAGACGCAATGCAGGACAGTCTTGAATTCATCAAGAAGATGTGGGGCGGCATGGGCGTGCCGGGCATGGTCGTGCCGACCTTGTCGGTGGAAGAGATCAACAAGAAGATCACCGATCTGAAGGCTGTGGAGTCATGGCTGAATCTCAACCTGAACATGTTGCGCACCACCATCCAGGCGCTCGAAGTGCAGAGCGCGACGCTGTCGGCGCTGCGGGCAATGGGCGCTGTCAATCAGCCGGCGGAAGAGAATGGCGATGAGCCGGTTGCGAACGCATGGGCCATGCCATCGGGTTTTCCGTTTTCATTCATGAACGCGGCGCCAAATGCCGATGCGGCGCCGGCAGCGAAAGAGCCGGAGCCGCCGGCGACGCCAGCGCCGGAAGCCGCTGCAGTCCCGCCCTCGGCAGGAAATGCCAATGCCTGGTGGGATCTGTTGCAAAACCAGTTCAAGCAAGCGGTGAACAGCGTGGCGGCGACGGAGAAAATGGCGAAACCCGCCTCAGGAACGGCAGCCGGGAATGATGTCAAGAGCAGCGCCAAGGCGCCCGTCAAGCCGCGCAGCAAGCCTGCCGTAAAAAAAGCGGGCGGCGCTGTCGCCGGCAAGACAAAAGCGGCAACGACGAAAGCCAAGCCGGCTTCTAAATAAGGGCTGCGGCGCAGCACGCGCGGAGAGCGCTGGCTTGGAAAATTGCGCGCTGTGCAAAGCCGGTCGCCATCATGACAGGATATGACGTGTCGGTTGCCACTGTGGCAATATCACGTTCTTCGAGCAGCTTGACTAGCTTCAGATAAGTGCCATGATTGAAGTCTAGGAAGCCGGTCGGCGCCGTAAGTCTGACTCCGTAGCAAGCTGCGTGCGATATATATAAAACAATCCGGAGGACAGGCTTCTGATCGACTAAAAACTCTAAACGACGCATTGACTTTGTTGTGATTTAAGCCAAATTTCCAGCAAAAAAAGGCTGGTCGGCAGGTTTATAAACGGCCTTGTAACAAATTCTTGGTAAAATCGAACAGTTAACTCACTTGCTTAAGGTATGTATGCTGTATCCAGAACTGTTTAAATCGCTTGAACAAGTCCGCTGGAACATGGAGACCGATATTCCATGGGACAAGTTTGATGCCACCCAGCTGTCCGACGAACAAGCTCAAACTATTCGTATGAATGCGATTACGGAATGGTCGGCGCTGCCTGCAACCGAGATGTTTTTGCGTGATAACCACGGCGACAGCGATTTTTGCGCTTTTATGTCGGTCTGGTTTTTCGAAGAGCAGAAGCACTCGCTGGTGCTGATGGAATACCTGCGCCGCTTCCGGCCTGAGCTGGTGCCTACCGAAGCCGAGCTGGACAATGTGCGTTTCGAATTCGATCCGGCGCCGGCGCTGGAAACCTTGATGATGCATTTCTGCGGTGAAATCCGCCTCAACCACTGGTACCGTTGCGCGTCCGACTGGCACACCGAGCCGGTGATCAAGCAGATCTACAAGATCATCAGCCAGGATGAAGCACGCCACGGCGGCGCTTATCTGCGCTACATGAAGAAGGCCTTGTCTGAAGTCGGCGACAGCGCTTCGGCCGCATTTGCCAAGATCGGCGTCCTGATGGCTTCGGCGCGCCGCACCGAAAAGCCGCTGCACCCGACCAATCTGCACGTCAACCAGTCGCTGTTCCCGAACGACACGGTGCAAAGCCGCCTGCCGGATCCGGAATGGCTGGAGCGCTGGCTGGACGACCAGATCAAGTTCGACGGCGTATGGGAAAAGAAAGTGGTCGACCGCATCCTGCACAATATGTCCCTGCTGTTCGAACGCACTTTCGACACCGTGCAGGAGCTGAACCGTTATCGCAAGGAAGTGGTTGCGCGCCTGGCGCTGAAGTCGGCCGAAGCAGTCTGATCACCGGGAGCATCGGCGGCGAAGCTTTTCTGCGCCGCCTCCCGGACCATCATTGATATCAAGCCGCGTTGTTGCGGCTTTTTTTATATTCTCCATGCCTACATTTGAAAACAAGCTTTGTACCCGCGCCGAATTGACGGCGCGCGTTGCCGCTCTGCCGCAGCCGGTGGTGCTGACCAACGGCGTCTTCGACATCCTGCATCGCGGTCATGTCACCTATCTGGCGCAGGCGCGCGAGCAGGGGGCGTCGCTGGTGGTCGCGGTGAATACCGATGCATCGGTCAAACGCCTGGGCAAGGGCGATGACCGTCCGATCAATACCTGCGCCGACCGCATGGCAGTGCTGGCGGCGCTGGAAGCGGTCAGCCTGGTGGTCGAGTTTGACGAAGATACGGCGCTGGAAGTGGTGCAGGAAGCGCGGCCCGGCGTGTATGTCAAAGGCGGCGATTATCAGATGGATGCGATTCCGGAAGGCCAGGCGGTGCTGGCCTACGGCGGCCAGGTGGTCGCCATCGCCTTTGCCCATGACCGCTCGACCAGCAAATTGCTGGACAAGGTGCGGCAAGGGGTGTGACGGCAGTGGCAATCAGACGAAAAAAAGCGCGGAATCCGCGCTTTTTTTATGGACCCGCGGCAGCTGCTCAGTGCTGGTGCATCGCCTCAGCCGATTTACCGCTCATGTCCGTGACGTTGACCGACACCTCGATCTTGCCGGCTTTCTGGAAGGTCAGCGTCAGCGGAAACTTGTCGCCCGTCTTCAACGGCTGGATCAGGCCGATCAGCATGATGTGATAGCCGTTGCCCGGCTTCATGTCGACGGTGGCGGCCGGGGCCAGTTCAATCTCGCCGACCTCGCGCATTTTCATGACATTGCCATCCATGGACATGGTGTGGATCTCCGTGCTCTTGGCTGCCGGTGAACTGACGCCGATCAGCTTGTCGGCGTCCTTGCCGGTGTTCTCGATGCTGAGGAAGGCGCCGCCGCTGGGCTGGCCCGGCACGGTGGCGCGGGCGTAAGGATGGCCGATATGCAAAGCGCCGACTGTATATTCGTGGGCATGGGGCGATACGCTGATCGCCAGCGCGCAGAAGAACAGGGAAACCGAACGTAAAGACATGCTGATCCTTTGGGTAGATTGCGCAGATTGTTCTCGAAGCGCGGGTTGTGTTGGTTGCTGCGGCCTGACTTACGATTATAGCAATGCGGCCACGGTTATGATTCTATTGATGGAGATGTCTGTCAGGCGCCGCCGCTGAAGCCGTTCTGGCGCCAGGCTTCATAGACGACTACCGCCACGGTATTCGACAGATTCAGACTGCGGTTATCCGGTCGCATCGGCAGGCGGATGCGCTGCGCAGGCGCAAATGATTCGCGCAACGTCGGCGCTAGGCCGCGGGTTTCCGAACCGAACACGAAGACGTCCCCCGGCAGAAAGGTCTGGCTGGCGAACGGCGTCGAGCCATGGGTGGTCATGGCAAACATGCGCTCAGGCGCATAGCTGCCAGCTGCGCGCATGCTGGCGATGAAGGCATCCCAGTCGGCATGTACTTTCATGGTGGCGTAGTCGTGGTAGTCGAGGCCGGCGCGGCGCATCTTGGTATCATCGAGCGGAAAGCCGAGCGGCTCGATCAGGTGCAGCTGCGCACCGGTATTGGCGCACAGGCGAATGATGTTGCCGGTATTCGGTGGAATTTCCGGTTCAACCAGGACGACGTGGAACAATCTGCTTCTCCTTCTATATGTAGAGCAATGACGACGCAAGCCGCTTAAGGGGTTCTTGCGAAGACAAAATTGGTAATCCGGCGGACGCCATGGCGGCGCAGGGTTTTGGCCAGCGCGTGCAGGGTTTCGCCGGTAGTCATGACATCGTCGACCACGCCTATATGACGGCCGTCGACTTTTGCGTTTGCCGCCGGCGCCATGGCAAAGGCCTGGCGCAAATTGCGGCGGCGTTGCTCCAGGTCCAGCCCCTTGGATTGCGGCAAGGTGTCGCGCTGCCGCTGCAACAGATCGTGGCGCACGGGAATGCCGGTCAGGCGCGCCAATGGCTTGGCTATCTCATGCGCCTGATTGAAACCGCGCTGCTGCAGCCGCTGTGCGCTGAGCGGAACCGCCATCAATATTTCCGGCAGTTCCAAGCGGCCAGCTGTTGCCTGCAGCAGCATCGCATCCCTGAGCATATGCGCAAACACCGGCGCCAGCGCCAGCTGGCCGTGGAACTTCAGCGCTAGGATCAGCTGGTCGACCGGCGCTGCATAATCGCATACAACGATAGTGGCGTCGAAGGCCCTGGCCCGCTTCAGACAGTTGCCGCACTGGAGCAGGCTGGCGCCGCCTGACTGGGGCAGCGGATTTGCACATTGGGCGCAGCGGCGCGGCCGGTCGGCAAAGTAGCGCTTGCTGCAGCCGTCGCAAATCACGCGCTTGCCGCTCTGTCCGCATAAGGCGCAGCAGGACGGCATGCTGCGCAGGATGCGGGCAAGTTGCTGTTGCGGCCATAGTCGCAGTCGGGGGAATAGCAAAGGACAAGTCTCGTTCTGGTTAATCAGGGCACGGCAATCAGCTTACATACAATCAAGCGTGTAAACTACTGGCGATTATCGCATTTCATCTCACCTGCCGGATTTTGATGTCTACCTCATTGCCTCCTTCTGAAACCAGCCAAAGCGCCCCGATCGACCTGCGCCGGGTACGCCAACTGTTTGCCCAGCCTGCACTGGTGCGCGAATCCGAGTTCATGCGCCGGGAAATATCCAGCCGCATGCACGAGCGCCTTGCTCTGGTAAAACTAACGCCGCAACGGGTGCTGGATGCCGGCTGCGGCGCCGGCCCTGATATATATACGTTGCAGCAGCGCTTTGCCGATGCCGCGATTATCGGACTGGATGCGTCGGCCGCCATGTTGTCGTTGGCAAAAGAGCAACGGCAGGGTGCGCAGCTGTCGGTCAACCGCTTATTAAAGAAGTGGCTGCCGTTTACTAATAGCGGCGAGCAGTTGTCGTCGGCGCTGCTGTGCGGCGATTTCGCCCAGCTGCCGCTGGCGCCCAACACGGTCGACCTGGTGTGGTCGAACCTGGCGCTGCACTGGCATCCGCAGCCGGACCGCGTGTTCGCCGAGTGGCGCCGCATATTGCGGGTGGACGGTTTGCTGATGTTCTCCTGCTTCGGGCCGGACACCTTTAAAGAGCTGCGCAATGCATTTGCCGGCATCGATGACGGAGCCCATATATTGCCGTTCGTGGATATGCATGATTTCGGTGACATGCTGGTCAATGCCGGTTTCTCCACACCGGTCATGGATATGGAAACGATTACTGTAACCTATGACACTGTGGATAAACTGCTGGCCGATGTAAGAGCCTGGGGCGGCAATCCGCTGGCGACGCGTGGCCGCGGCTTATTAAGTAGAGAGGCTGGCGTGCGCCTTAAAGCTGCGCTGGAAGCGCGCCGCAGGGCGGACGGCAAACTGCCGCTGACCTTTGAAATCATCTATGGCCATGCTTTCCGGCCGGTGCCCAAGACTACTAGTGGTGGCGAGTCTATCGTGCGCTGGGATTTGGGCAAAAACAGGTAAATCGAAATATTTTAAAGAATTTGGCTAAAAGTACTTGCGGTGAAGATGTGGTGTTGCTATAGTTCGCCTCCCGT